>NZ_JBEZBE010000067.1:0-23250 GCF_040646935.1 Streptomyces sp. NPDC044984 | reverse complement strand
CATCGGGTTCCAGGCGAGCAGGTCCAGGTGGCGGCCGAGCACGACCGCCGGGGTGTCCATGACCCGCAGCAGCCGCCGGGTGCTGTCCGGGACCCGCTCAGGAGCACGGGCCACACGGGCCGGTACAGGCCGGCGGGCGGCGCGGGCCAGGGTGAACAGGTGCCGGTGTTCCTCGTCGTCGAGGCCGAGCGCGCCGGCGAGTGCGTCCAGGACGTGGTCGGACGGGCGTACCTCCCGGCCCTGCTCCATCCGCTGGTAGTGGTCGGTGCTCAGCCCGGCCAGCAGGGCCAGTTCCTCGCGCCGCAGCCCGGTGACCTCGCGCCGGCCGCCCGGCTCCAAGCCGACGTCATGGGGGCGCAGCCGGCTGCGCCGGGCACGCAGGAAGTCTCCGAGTTCACGGGCGTACGGATGGGTCATGCCGCAAGCGTGCCGCTTGGCCGGGCGCCCAGGGTAGGTCCCGCAGACCCAGGCAGGCGAGAGCGATCGAACTGGCTTGCGCTACCCCTGGCGTCGACGGTCCTCCCCACCGGCACCTCCAAAAGCAGCAGATGACCGGATGGACCGCCGACCGCATCCCCGGCCAGCACGGCCGGACCGCCGTCGTGACCGCGTGAACTCGGGCCTCGGCCTGATCACGGCCACCGAGCCGGCCCGCCGCGGCGCCTATGTCGTGCTCGCCGCCCGCGACACCGCCGCTGGCGAGGAGGCCGCTCACCGGATCAGCGACGACGTCGAGGTGCGCGAGTCGGACCTGGCCTCCCTCGATTCGGTGCGCTCGTTCGCCGCGAGGCCGGCCATCATCTCCCTGCGACGACTTCGAACGTCACTCTGAAACGATCGGTGAGCCGCGAGAACGCCACGGCCCACCTCTTCCGGCAGGTTATGAGCAACGTCATCTCTGTGAACCACATGCGCGTGGGAACCGTCTTACGACCGGATGCCCTCGAGAAGCGACAACTGGACGCGGCGACCATGACCGTGCTTACACGGGCAACAACGGGAGAGGATGTTCATGAAACTGACAGTCAGAACCGCGGTAGTAGGAGCAGTCATCGCCTCCACCGCCGTACTGGCGGCTCCGGGAACCGCATCGGCTGATGACCCCAAAGATGGGGGTGTGCCCCGCTGTTCAGAAGGCAAGATCTGCCTCTTTGACGGCCACAACAACACCGGGGACGTCCTGCAGCTCGATCCGGTGGACATCCCCAACATCGGCTGGGCGTGGAACGATCGGGCCAGCTCGGTGTGGAACCGCAGCGGCGATCAAGCCTGCATCTGGCTCGATGCCGACTACTACGGCTACCCCTTCAGTATCCCGGCGGGCGCAAAGCAGGAACTCCTGTTCCTCTATGACAACGCGGTGACCTCCATATCGGTCAGTGGCTGCGGGGGCTGAGTCGGCTGGTTGACCGAACCCGCCGTCCGCCCGCGCTCCGCGGGAGGACGGCGGGATTGGGCTGGATGGCGTCCCGGATGAGGACGCCGCTGGCGAATTCGGCGGTGGTCGCCAGATGACCTTGCAGGGGATTGTAATTGATTGTTTCGTCAGGTCTGTGATGGATCTTGGTAGTTGGGCCGCGTAACGGCAAGGTTCTGCAGGTGTCGGACGATTTTGAGCCGCTTTCAATCTCATGCTGATGCATGGTGAAGGACGGGGACGGCCTTCACGATGTCGGTGATGCGGTTGGTGCTGCAGTGGAGTTTCCGCAGCAGGTGCCGGCCTTTCAAGGTGGCCATGGCCTGCTCGCCGACGCAGCGGAGCTTGGCGTGGGTGGTGTTGTGCCGTCGCTGCCACCGCTTGAGTCGACGGCCCCGGAACGGGACACGGACGGAGTGGCCGGCGCCCTGGTACGCCTTGTCCGCCCGGCCCTTGAGTCCCGCCTCCGTGAGGGCGTGGATGATCCCGTGTGCGTGGGCCGCGGTCAGGTCGTGCGCGGCGCCGGGCAGCGCGGGTGAGGCCCGTGGCAGTCGCCCGAACGGGTCCGTAAGAACCTGGACGTTCATCCCGTGCCGCTTGTGCTTCCCGGAGTGGTACGGGGTGTCCGCGGCGATCGGGTCGATCGGCAGCAGAGTGCCGTCCAGGATCACAGAGGCCTTCGTCCGGGCCGCCTTCGTCGCCTCGGCCGGGCTCGGTGCGAGGGCGGCGGGTACTTCAACGGCCTCGCGCACGTGGCGATGGACGGTCGCGACGCCGATGCCGAACCCGGCGGCAGGCTGTCCGCAGGTGTCGCCGCACCGCAGGTGGGCCAGGGCCGGCAGGGCCTGCCGCCCGGCCGCCACCGAGTGCCGACCTCCCGTCGCCGGACGACGAGTTGCCCGGTGAGGTACCGCAGGGTGCGGCAGGACAGATCTATGGACGACGGGTAGACAAGCACGGAAGCTCCTGATGGCATGGGTGATCTTGGTCGAGAACCCGTCTACCAGGAGCTTCGTCGTTCCGTACAGCTCCCCGCCGCCCATACCCGGGCGCCACCGTCAGGCTGGAAACGGCTCATTGTCAGCGGCCCGAGCACCGGTCGAACGGGGCGCAAGGCTGAAGTCCTGGCGGATCTTCCGCGGAGCCCGATGCAGCCCGAACCGCCTGTCGTCAACCGCCGCAGCCGTCCTCGCCCTGGAGCGCCAGCGCTGAAAACGCTCAATCAACATGACAGCGCCGGTCGAAGTCCTTCTCGGTGACCGCTACCCGGGTCTGGGGCGCGCCCGTCCCAACCGAGAGCCGGATACAGGGGCTTGTCACCCCTGCCCCCACATTCCGGCTCCGATGTTGGTGACAATCTCGACCCACTCGCTGTGCTCATCAGCGAAGGGGCGAGGATCCTGGCGGTCGATCTCACCCTTTAGGGCGTCCAAGGTCTCACCCAGGGAATCGAGGAAATCTTTATCGTCATCGTAGTCCTCTGGCAGGCCTGTGACGATCTTCGTCAATTCCGTAATGGTGTGCACCAGTGAGGAGAGGTCGCCGTGCAACGGGATGGGCCGCATGATGCCCTCGGCGAACTGGTACAGCTCGCCCGTCTGCGTGTCTGCAGCGATGGCGCTGATCTCGAAGTTACCGAGGAAAACCCAGCTGGTGGCGCTGGCCGGAAGGTTCCAGGTACCTCCCAGCTCTTCGAGCGCGACCGGGCGGAACCCGGGGCCGGCTCCGTCGAACGTGGGGAAAGAGATGAACTGGTTTTCGGGCAGTCCCGTGTCGGTGAGGAAAGTCAGTGTCTCGCCACTGAAGCCTGCTGCCTGCGCTGCCCTTGCGGGCACTTGGTGGATCTGCTTTTCGTCAAAGGTCTGAATGAGTTTGTCGTGCGATGTTTCGAAGATCATCTAATCCTGCCGCGTTCTGCTTGGTCGTGGTACGGCGTGAGCGGAATGTGCGTCTTGTATCAGCTCTTGAGGTCTTTACGGTGCTGAGGCTTTTCCATCAGTCGAGCACCGGAGCTTGCGGAGGAGCCGCCAGGACCTGAGGGTGGCCATGGCCTGCTTGACAAGTGCGCGGATCTTCGCGGGGGACCGGTTCACCGCCTGCTGACCGATGGACAGGGTCTCCCACCGCCCCCCGTATGGGGCAGGGACATTGCGTGTTGTCGTTCCGCCCGGTTGAGCACGTGAGTCCTGGTTGATCATGTCCATCCCAGTGTGGTCAGCGGTCGGCCTGGGTGGCGGGCGTGGTGACGGGTGGCGGCGCCGGGCGGGAGGCTGGTGACGAAGTGGAACTGCTCGATCATGGTCTTCTTGCCGGTCAGGTCCTTGCGCCAGCGCATGACGCGCAGGGCCTGGTGGGCGCCGGGGTGGTCGAGGTGCCGGAAGGCGACGGTCTTGAGGTGCCGGACCTCGAGCCGACCCCGGCTGAGAGTGCGGTCCTTGTGGTCCAGGCTGATGTCATGCCACGGCAGTTTCCTCAACTGTGTGAGCAGGCCGGGGTGGTCGCCCTTCACGGCGGCGATGTAGTGGGCGCCGTGTTCGCGCAGCCAGTGGCCGTTGGCGTGCTGTGTGTGGGCGGCGTCCGCGGTGACCACGGTGTTCTCCAGGGCCAGGCCGTCCAGGAGCGGGATGGACGCGGGCGTTTCGTTGCTCTTCGTGTCGATCTGGCGTTGGGTGATGACCGTTCCGGTGTGATCCCTCGCGGCCAGCAGCCACACTGGGCTTCCACCCGACCACCTCGACCAAGGACATAGGGGCACCTGAACCGTTCCGGGTTCGGTAGGGGTGGCGGGTGGATCACTGCCACGGCAGTGTAGGCGTACCGTCCGGGCCCGGGCCGTTAGGCCACCGCCTCGTGAGGATCGTTCTGGAAGGGTTTTCCAGAAGGCCGCGGCCCACGCCGTGGTCGGCGGCCTGCCGGGCGAGGGTCTCGGTACCCTCCCGATCTCCGGCCTCTGCCCGCATCCAGGACAGGCTGAACAGGGCACTGGGATCGCCGTGGTCGGCGGCCTGCCAGCGCGCGCAGGAACGTCCCCAGCGTGGACGGGGCGCGGATACCGCCGAACACGGTGGGCATCGCACCGTGCCGCAGGACGTCCAGGCCGTCGATGCTGTCCGCGCCCACGACCATGCCGCCCACGATGCTGGTGACCTTGGCGTCCGCTGCCGCACCCGCGCCGTTCTTCGCCCCGGTCAGCTTCACCTTCCCCGCGATCAGCCGCGACAGCCCGCACCGCTCGGCCAGCCGCATCACCGGGACCAGCCCGGCACGCGCGATCAGATTCGCGTCATCGAACGCAGCGGAGACAGCCGCCGGAGTGTGGCAAACCTTCATGTACGAGGTGCCTTGCCGAGTGTGCCTGATGGTTGTGTGGTGACTCCCATCTTCGCAGGTCGGCAGGCACCTCTCTTCGACCGTTCATCCACAGGACATGGGCTGGCCGGTAGCCCTCCGGCTCGTGCCTGCACCGTGGCGGCCGGTGCCACGGGAGCGGTGGAGCGGTGGTTGCGGCAGCAGTTGGCGTACACGCCGCCGACATGACGGAGAGTCCGTGCCCCGGGCTCGTCGGGGGCACGGACGCACCGGCTACACCCGCACGATGCGCTCCACCAACTCCGGGATCCATTCCACGTACTCGACCTCTGCGCCACCGTGATGGCGCGCGTACAGGAACCGACCGGTGGCGCTGGCGCTTTCCGGTGTGGTGATCTCGGCGCCGGCGGTCGCGAGCGTCTTGGTCAGGGTGTCGAGGTCGTCGACGATCACGGTGGCGCTGGCATGGGAATAGCGGGCACGCTCCGCAGGCGGCCCTGCGATGACGAGGAAGTCACCGATCGCCGCGAGTTCGATGGAGTCGAAGGTGAAGCGGAGATCGGGCTCTGCGCCGGTCAGTTCACACAGCAATGCCAGCGACTTGTCCAACTCGTCGGCCCACAGGCGTGCGTACGTCTTGAGAATGGTCATGGCGTGTCCTCACGGTAACTTGTGAATACCCGGGAACCGTAGGAGAGTGAAAAGGCCAGAGGGAAGAGCGCACTTTTGCGAGAGAAGGGCACCTGGTGGTTACCGAAGAGGTCAGGCGCGTTCCGGAGGACGCCGATGTGACACGCGCCCACTTCCTCGCGCGTGAGATCTTCTCCGGCATCGCGAACAAGTGGACGCTGCTGGTGGTCAGCACCCTCGGCGAGCGCACCCTGCGCTTCACGCAACTTCGCGGTGAGGTGGAGGGCATCAGCCACAAGATGCTCACGCAGACGCTGCGCGGCCTCGAACGCGATGGGCTCGTCGAGCGCACCGTCTACCCGACCGTGCCGCCGCGCGTGGAATACGCGCTCACGGACGCGGGTCAGGAGCTGCGGCACACCGTTTACGGCATGTGCGCATGGACTCGCCGGTACCTGGAACACATCGAGGAATCCCGCGAACGATACGGCCGGGCGCCACAGACCGCGGCCACGCCTGTCAAGAGCCGACCGGCGTCAGCCGATCGCTGATGATGCGAACCGCGCTCTCGTGACCGCCTCGACCATCCGCGCCAGCTGGCGAGGGGGAGCGGATGCCGCCGAGGCAGGCCGGCACGGCACCGTGCCGCAGTCGGCCGGCGTCCTCGATGCTGTCCGCCCCGGTGCACATCGCCGAGATCAGCGACATCACCTTCGCGTCCAGGCTCGCCCCGCCACCGTTATCCGCGTCCTTGACGCGTATCGACTCGCGGGCCGGCGTCGGCAGCCGGGCCCGCTCCGCCAGACGGACCACCGCAATCAGACCGGCGTCCGCCACCAGGCTCAGCCCATCGAACACGGCGGAGACCGCCGAAGCGGCATCGGAAGATTGCATCTCGCGGATACTCTCCCATTCTGGAGATATGGAGCCGTAGGAAGTTCGATCGTCTCAGCTCAGAGGGCATCCGCGCTGTCATGTCTGGCTACTGGACCGACCATCAGCCGGTGGATCGAGGTTCAGCGAAGTGCCGACGAGTGCGCCCGGCGAGCTTGTGCGGATCGATTCCACACCGATGGACGTACTGGTGAGACTGGATGACGGTGTCACCGAGAAGATCGAGCTGACGGGCATGGTCGACATCGCCACCAGGTCGATCACCGCAGCGGTGTTGCGGCTCTCCACGAAGCTGCGGACGCCTCCGCGCTGCTGGCTCGCGGTGTTACCCCCGAGGCGATGCGTCCTGGCTGGGTGGAAGCCTTGCGGTGTCCCGGTCAGCGTTGCCGCACCGGCGGCTGCTGAGCATCGACAAACGCCTGGGACACGCGGCCGCTCGCCCGGTGATCATGCCAGAGACGATCGTCTGCGACCACGGCAGTGTCTTCATCTCGCACGCCTTCCGGGCGTCCTGCCGCTATTCGGGCATCAACCTGCAGCCGGCGCACAAGGCGACGCCGACCGACAAGGGCACCATCGAGAAGACCCTGGGCTCCGTGGCCACGTCGCTCGCCCAGTTCGTCGCGGGATACACCGGCTCGCCGCCGCCAACCACCTTCCGGCCGACCAGTTGCCGCCCCTCTTGGAACTCCACCGCACCAAGAAGACCCCGGCCAACAAGCCCCTTGAGCCTCTCGCTGCCGCGGCCGGAGTCCGCCAACGCGCCCTGGAACTGGCCCTGCCTGAATTCCTCGACGCCGACGCCGACGCCGACGCCGACGCCGACGCCGACGCCGACGCTATCGACGAACCCGGTGCCATCGGCCGTCCGCGCTCAGCCCTGCATACCGCCATCCAGCGTCCCGCCTGCCGCCGTTGCACCCACGCCGCAGGCATCACCATGGCCGTGACCTTGCTGGACCACTCATGACCGCAACGTCTGCCTCCGCCACCGCCTCTGGATCAGCAACGGCATCGCCAACGCCGACGAGCAAGTCGACATCAGCAGACTCCCCGACACGCTACGAGCCCAGAGACACCACCGAAACCTGGTGGCCCGTCACGGCCGCCGCCGGGTTCGCAACGCCTATCCGGATGCGCGAAAAATGTACTTCGCCTGGCTGCAGCAGAGCGCTGACCCGTCCGATCTGCTCGATACCGCACGCCGCATCCTCACCGACGGCACCGGGAAACTCCCCTCTCCCGACCTGACGCTCACGATGGTCTTCCACCCTCAAGTCGTGACGCTCGCCGGACTTCTCGCCGGCCGGGAGTGGGAACGCCGCGCTGTCGCCGCCGGCCACACCACCTGGCTCGTCGAGCGGATCACCGTCCGCAACATACTTCTCGGCTACGTCCCAAGGACCGCAAGGGCCCGCTTGATTCAATGGGTTGAGCAGCATTTCTCCACCCACAAGTTCGTCGCCTTCCGCCGAAGCCCGAGGATCTACGACGCGTTCTTCCCCCGCGAAACGATCCCGCCACCGCGCCAGCCCGATGAAGCCGACTCGGAAACACGGTGGAGCCCGTTCCACCCCTACTACCGCTGCTGAGCTTGAGTACAGCAGGGTCGTGAGGTGACCCAGATGGGGAGATCACACGGTGAGGGCGCCGCCGACGAAGGTACGTTCTGGCGGTGACGCCACGAGTTCGACCATGGTGCCGGCGCGAAGGTCATCGCCGACGACGCGCGTGATCGCGTCGGTGAGCGCGGCGCCGAGGCGCGCGGTGATCTGGGCGGCGTCGGGGCGGTCGAAGACACCAGCGCGGATGCCCAAGATCACCGAGACATTCGTGTCCACGGCCTTGCCACCCTGCGCGAAACGGCCTGCGGGGACTCCGGCCAAACGGACGCTTACGAGATCGCGGGCCCATTCGCCATAGACGTCGACGACAGCGTCGGTCAGTGCGGCGACGAGCAGGGGTTCGTTCCCGGTCAGCCTGTTCTCTGGAAGGTGGACGGTCAGATGCGGCATAGTGGACCTCGTTCCCTTTGAATCCAAAGCCTTTGTTCTTAAAGGTATCTGGAAGAGGTCGCTGATGTCCACGGAATCGGACGGTCCAGCCGTCAATGAGGCCGTCCGCACCCTGCTGTTGCTCATGCCACGTCTTGTGGGCCGCGCCAAGCGCCTGCCCATCCCTCCGGCGCTCCAGGGTCTGGACCTGGCACCGCGTCACCTCGCACTGCTGGCCCACCTGGAGTACGACGGCCCCACCAGCGTCAACGAGCTAGCCGCTCGGCTTGAGGTGGCCCCGACGACCGTCAGCCTTATGGTCAGCGAGCTATCACGGCCGGGCGTCCTGCAGCGCACTGCCGATCCCGCCGACCGCCGCCGCCGCATCATCGCCATCGCACCCGCCTACGCCGCACCGATCGGCGCATGGCTTTCTGGCAGCGCCTCTGCCTGGGAAAGCGTCATGCGAGGTCTCGACCCCGCGGAACGCGCCACAGTCATCAACGCTCTGCACGCCTACGAGGCCGCCTTGGAGCAGGCAGGCGACCAGCATCGGAACGCGCAGCTGCGTTAGCTGGCCGAGATTCGTCTCAACGAACCAAGTCCCCGTGTCTCACCCCATCCGGTCCACGCAGGTCAGCGCAGGGGCCGACGACTAACTTCGTTGAGACAGGACGCATCCCCGCACGGGGATGACTCACCCGTGCTCGGTGAATCCCCCGAAGCGCGCCTGACCTTCGAATGGAGGAGCCTCCCCCTGAGTGGTGGACACGCTGATACTGGATCTGCTTGATCCGGAGGAAGCGAGAGACCGCCGATGGTGTTGAAGGACTACTCGGACGAGTTCAAGGCCGATGCCGTGGCCTTGTACGAGTCCACGCCCGGGGCGACCTACAAGGGGATCGCCGCCGACCTGGGCATCAGCCGCGGCACGTTGCGTGAGTGGGTGCTTCGGGACCGTAAGCGCCGCGGTCAGGACCCGGCCGCCCCACCCGCAAGCGGCAGGAGGACCACAGCGGCCACGGAGCCGGACGAGCGGATCCGGCAGCTGGAGGCCCGGGTCGCAGAGCTCGAGGCCAGTGAGCGTAAGCTCGCGACCGAGCGGGACATACTCCGCAAGGCGGCCAAGTATTTCGCCGGCGAGACGAACTGGTGAGCCGCTTCCAGTTCGTCCACGATCACCGGGACGCCTTCGAGGTGAAGCGGCTCTGCGAGGTCCTGGGCCTGAACAGGTCCAGCTACTACAAGTGGCTGGCCGGCCGGGAGGCAAGGGCTGCCCGGCAGCGGGCCGACCAGCGCCTGGCGGTGAGGATCCGCGAGGTCCACGCCGAGTCCGGCGGCGCCTACGGCTCCCCGCGGGTCACCGCCGAACTTCGCGACCAGGGCCTGCAGGTCAATGAGAAGCGGATCGCCCGGGTGATGCGAACCTTCTCCATCACCGGCGTCCGCCTGCGCAGACGCGTCCGCACCACCGTCACAGACCCGGCCGCCACGCTGGTTTCGGACCTGTTCCGGCGGGACTTCACCGCCCCCGAACCGGGGCGGAAATACGCCGACAACGCGGCCTGCGAGAGCTTCCACGCGTCCCTGAAACGCGAGACCCTCCAAGGCCGCCGCGACTACGGCGACGCCACCACCTGCAGAGGAACGGTCTTCGCCTGGCTGACCCGCTACAACACCCGCCGCCGGCACTCCGCCAACGGCCACCTCAGCCCCAACGAATACGAACGACGACACCACGCCGCTGAGCTCACGCTCGCCGCGTGATCAATGACCGCGTGCCCACCATCACGGGGGAAGGCCCAAGAGGTGACGCAGGCGGGCACGGGCATGGCGGAGCCATTTGGCCTCGGAGGTTAAGCCGAGTATGGCCTGCATCGTGGTGAGGGTGACCAGTTCGGCATCGCTCAGGCGGGGCGCAATGCCGACCGGCGGGCGCCACGGTGCCAGCTCGGGATGCTCCTTCAGGATGTCGTCGGTCCTCGCATAGAGTGCTGTCGCGAGGGTGTCCACGTCGTTCGTCACAAAACGATCTTGGACACCCTCGTTCTCGTCTCCGTAGGCACCCTCTGGACCACACCACCAGGAGGAACCAGTGTCATACCCGCAACTGCTCACCCCCGAGGAGAAGCTCGCCGACGCGAAGAAGCGGCTCAGCCTCCCGCGTATCGTCGTGATCTGCGGCTCCACCCGCTTCATGACCGAGATGACCGAGGCCGATCTGCGGGAGACCAAAGCCGGAAGGATTGTCGTCAAACCGGGCTGTGACATGAAGTCGCCGCACGAACTTTGGTCCGATCCTGACGAGGCCGAGGCGCTGAAGGTTCGACTCGACGATCTGCACCGGGCGAAGATCCGGCTCGCTGATGAGGTGCTCGTAGTCGGCGACTACATCGGAGACAGCACCCGAGCCGAAATCGCCTACGCCCGGTCGCTGGGCAAGCCCGTGCGGTTCACGCACTCCGAAGTCGACCCTGACGCCTGACCGTCCGCTGCCACCTCGACAACCAGGGCCGGCCGCCCGGCGCCTGACCGTCTCGCGGTGGCTTCGGCCGCCGCCCACCGCACACCTCCCGCAGGCATCCCTTGGAATTGATCATCTAGATCACCGGCGCCGACGGCTGGCTCACCACGGTCTGAACACAGAACCGGACCGCAAGCTCACCACTCCCACGGCATGCCGTCAGGCACCGGCCCACCCCACAACGTGACAGCACCTTCCGTCTGTCAGGGGCGGTTGGCGCGTTCCCAGGCTTCGCGGACTTCGCGGGGGATCCGTCCTCGGGGCGGCACGTCGTAGCCGTGGGCGCGTGCCCAGGAGCGGATGGCTGCGGTGTCGACGGGCTGGGTGTCGGAGGGAGGTTCTGATTTCCAGAGGGTGGAGTGTGACGGGGTGAAGCGGGCGGGGGTGTCGAGGAGGCTGTGCGGGAACTGGGGGACCTGGATCTGCCCGCTGAGCGTGCAGACGAGGAAGGCGGTGAGGGTTCCGTCATAGGTGAACCAGCGGGGGCCGCGGGCTTCGTTGACCGCGATGTGCCAGCGGTCGGGGTCGGTTGCGGGGTCGGTGATCCAGAAGAGGTACTCGCCGTTGTCGGTGGAGCCGCAGGCGAAGAGCTTCTCCGGATCGTGGGGGACGGGATACGCGCCCTGGTCGTAGTCCTTGCGCAGTTGTGCGCGGATCCGGCCGGGCATGGGACCGGTGAGGTTGACGAACTGGGTCACGCCGTGGGGGTGGAAGATGTGGAGGTAGTCGTTGAAGGCTCCGGGCCCGTACCGGTCGGCGAGCTGTTTGTAGTCCTGCGGCAGCGGCATGCCGAGGTCGGCTTCGATCGTGTCCCAGCGGATGCTCATGGCCTGCTCGGGGGGCGGGCACAGGCTGGTGAGGGTGGTGAGGTCGGTCATGGGATTCCCTGGCGGTGTCGGTTCTGCTGTGCTGCGTGGTCGGGGTTGGCGGAGTCGGTGTCGAGCCGGTAGCCGTTGGATCCGTCTGCCTGCATGTGGATGAGGGGCGGTACGGAGTCCGTTCTGTCGTCGGTGTACTCGAGGTGGACGCTGTACTGGACGATCCGTCCGGCAATGTTTTGGGCGGGATCGCCTGTCACGGCGTTGTAGATCTGCTGTTCCAGGTCCCGCATGTGGGGGGTGTTGGTCGGGTTCTGGGCGATGGTGAAGAGATTGTCCAGGTGGTCGCCGGTGCCGCCCAGCATGCGGGCCAGCATGTGTCCGCGGGCCTGGTTGTGATCGGTGCCGTGGAGGAAGCCCGGTGGTTTCGGTGAGTTGTTGGCGTTGGTGCCCTCGTCGAGCATGTCGCGTGTGACTGTGGCATGCGTCTCGCTGGGGCGGCCGTGCTCGTCCTGGACGAATACGACCCTGCCGCCCCAGGTGTGGTCCGGGAAGCAGCCGGTCAGGCCCAGGGGGTCGGCCGTGGTGAACGGATGGGGCACATACGTGTAGTGGTTCGGAGCCGGCGCCAGGCCCAGCGGGTCCGGACTGATGTAGCGGCCGGTCTGCGGGTCGTAGTAACGATGGACGTTGTAGTGCAGGCCGGTCTCGGGGTCGAAGTACTGGCCCGGATAACGCAGGGGCGTGTACGCGGTGGCGTCGCTGTTCCACTGGGTTGCGCCCCAGGCCGCGTGATGCGTGCCCGCCAGGCCACGGCTCCACCGGGAGAGATCATGTAGCTCGGGCCGCCGGCCAGGTCGGCGACGACGGACACCCTGCTCTACGGGAAGGCCACCGCACAGGCGTGGGACCGGCTGCACCTGCGGTTGACCCGCCGGGCCGCCCGGCTCGACCGCAACGGTCCGCTGCCCGTCATCGAGGGTGCCGTCATCCGCCTGGTCGTGGAGAAGCTGCCCGGCGGCGGAGTCAACAAGCCGGTCTGGCGGGGTGGTCACGCGCTGGAGCCACCGAAGTGCACGTCGACCGCTGCTGGCAGCCCTTACCTCCGCCGCTTCGACATCGAGCACGGATTCCGCCTGTTCAAGCAGACCCTTGGCTGGACCGAGCCCCGGCTGCGCAGTTTTGAAGCGGCCGACCGGTTGAGAACGCCACGGTGGTGGCGGCCTTCTCGTCGGGAAGGGGCTCGGTGCAGGCCAAGCGGGAGAATCCGTCAACGGCAGAGTGCAGGTAGGCGTACCCGCTCTTGGGCCACCGGTCTTCGCGCGCTGTGCGGCCCTGGCCTGTTCGGAGCCGCGTCCGTGGGCTCGCCACCCGCCGCCGTCGGGGTTGCGTCCGACCTTCTTGACGTCCAGGTGGACCATGTGGCCCGGGTAGCGGGCCACGATCCGTCTCGACGGGCGCCTGTTGGCCGAGCCGTCGGGGTCGAGGAACCGGCGGTGGCTGATGCCCAGGCGTGCGGACGAGTGAGGCGGCGCTCCACGAGCCTTCGGTGTCCCTCGAGGTCCAAGGGGGCGCTCGCGTGTGTCACCGGAGCACCTCGGTGCTCCGGCCGGCCGTGATGGTGGTGAGGAAGGGGATCGCGATGAGCAGCGCGACCGCGACGAGGAGTCCGCTTGTCCAGATCGGCCCGAGGTTCTCGGCTTCGGTGCTGAGGGTGGCCGCAGCGATGACGGGGCCGACGGCGGCGCCTACGTTGAGCGCCGCGGTCGCATACGAGCCGGCCATGGTGGGGGCTTCCGCAGCCTCGTAGAGGACCCGCGTGATCAGCGTGCTGCCCAGCGCGAACGACAGTGCGCCCTGCACGAACACCAGGATGAACAGGGCGACCGGTTCGTTGGCCAGCATCGCCAGGGCCGGCCAGCCGATGAGCAGCAACGGACCGCTGACGGCGATGATCGGACCGGGACGCCGGTCGGACAGCCGGCCGGCGACAGTGACGCCCACGAAGGACCCGGCACCGAAGAGCACCAGAGCTGCAGAGATCCACAACTCACCCAGCCCGGCGCTGTCGGTCACCACGGGGGCGAGGAAGGTGAGGCTTCCGAAGGTCGCCGCGTTCACCAGCGCGCCGAGCAGCATCACCAGGATCAACGGCGGCCGTGTGAGCTGGGCGAGCTCCGCTCGCAACGCCGGCCTGACAGTCGCCTCGTCCTCATCACGTCCTGCCGGGATTCCCTTCAGGATGCCGAGAGCTGCCGGCAGGCAGAGAGCGGCGACAGCCCAGAAGGTGGCCCGCCAGCCGAGCAACGTGCCAAGCACCGACCCACCAGGGACCCCGGCGATCGTGGCCACCGTCGTGCCGGACAGCAGCACGGCCAGCGCACGTCCCTTCCTGTCGGGTGAGACCAGCGTGGCCGCGGCCGTCAGAGCGACGGCGAGGAACCCCGCGTTCGCGAGCGCGGCGACGACTCGGGTGGCGAGCAGGATGGGGAAGCTCGTGGTGATGGCGCCCACGGCATGAGCTGCCGCGAAAACGAGGACGAACCCGAGAAGGCCGGCGCGCCTGGGCCAGTCGCGGGCGAGTGCGGCTACAAGAGGAGCGCCGACGATCATGCCGACCGCGAAGGCCGAGGTGAGCGTTCCGGCTGTCCCGACGGTGACATCGAGGTCTGAGGCAATGTCCGGCAAGAGGCCGGCGAGCATGAACTCCGAGGTGCCCATGGCGAAAACCGCCATGGCAAGCAGGTACAACGGGAGAGGCATCGAGTGGCTCCGAGGTGAGGAGAAGCACGAGAAGGTCATCTCGCCACCGCGGCCAGCCCCGAGCGCCACTCGTCCCACCGCAAAAAGCGGCGCGACGACAGGGCTACGAGCTCAGTGGTTCAGGGGGCTGACGGCGTGACCGAAAGCCCCCACCTTGTCTGACTCAGGACTCGACATGGCCCGCACGCTACCCGACCGATGCCCGTCGAAGCATCGTGGTTTCACCGGCGTCGGCCTGTGTCACCCATGTCATGTCCTGCAGCATCTGGACGTGCTGCGTCACTCACGGCGTTCCGCCGTGTGGTCCCGGCCGCCCGTCAGGCGCCGGGGCGTGGGGCCGGCAGCAAGAACGGCACCGCCATGACCTCATCCCACCCGCGAAGGCACCCCCGGTGGCACAGCGAAAGCCCCGCGGCCCGCTGCAGACCACAGTCCTGCGGCAGATCCGTGACGCCCTGCCGTCCGCACCCGCCCCGCACCGTAGCCCCCGCCCCGCCCCGCCCCGCCACGCGCCCGGCCGACGACGGCGTGCCGCCCGTACTGCCGGCACTGGTCACCCACCATCGCCGCCGCCTCAACGCCTACCTCGCCCGCGCCCAGCACCTGCGGACCCTGCACGGCGACCGCATGAAGCAGTGGCAGCGCCTGGTCCTGTACGCCCTGACCGACGCCCTCGCCCACAACCACCTCCTGGTCGGCACCCTCGCCGCCCATCTCCAGCGCCAGGACCTCGACCCCGACCTGCTGCGCCACTACCTGCGATCCCTCCGGCCCCGACCGCTGCATCACTTCCGAGGCCGTCCAGCACCTCGACGATCTCACCGGTGCCGTACCCGAGGAAGCGGTCGAGCGGTGGCGCCTGCTGCTCCAGACCGTGGACGGTCTGGAGCCGGCCATGCTCTGGCTGCCCGAGGACGGCATGCCGACGTCGGCCTCGGACAGTAGAGCCTCACTGCTGGTTGAGTCCTCTCACGGGCTGAGCGGAGTCATGGAGCGGGCGTGCTCCCACATGCCGTGGAGCTGTTCCATGGGCCGCTGCTGTTCGCCGTGGAGGGCGTTGAGGACGACGAGGCACCCGGTGAGGGCCGGCACCGCCCACTGTGCGCAGGCGAGCTGGCGCTGCGCCTTCTCCATGTCGATGGGGTGCCGGTCCGCCTTCTGGTTGTCCTCGGGATCGGGGGAGGAGGCCAGCTCGACCTTCTTGCCGAGGACACGGGCGTAGGCGGTGGCGGCCAGGGCCGCCGCCGTGACGACGGTCTTGGCCGTGGTGGAGGCGCCCACACCGCGCTGGGTTCTGACCCGGTGGGCGTTCACGGCGAGCAGGCCGCCACCGCCGAACAGGTGCGCGCCGATGGCAGCGGCGTTGACCGGTACCCACTTCGCCCACCCGACCGAAGCGATCCGGGCCCTGGCGGCGACCGTGGAGCCCTCATGCTCCGCCGCCCCGTTCAGCCCGACCGCGCCCATCAGAGAGCCGCCGAACCAGGCGGCCAATCCCACGTCGTGCAGGCTACGGATGAGGGTGTGACGTCCGGACATGATCGTGCTCCTCCAGGCAGGCGGGCATCGGGGGCCGACGACGAGATGTCGCGCGCCTTCCCACCCTCGCCGGAACGCGCCGTCACCGCCATTACGGCTGACCCAGACGATTCCCCGGCAGGAGCAACGACCTGCGAGGCCCGTTGCCTGGAGCAACCGGCAACGGGGTCTTTCCCCGGTCGTTTCGGGTGATACCTCTGATGGCCCGCCGCGGCGAGCGCGGGCACCTGGTGATGCTGCCGGATTCGACTCGTGCCTCCCGCGCCGGCGACCAGTACCACCGGCCGCCCGGAGCCGTGGACCGCGTACGCCGTCGCGCCGCTCACCGGACCATCCTCCACAGCGCGGTCTCCGTCCACGCCGGGCGGCCGGTGTCCAGGCCGCGCAGCGCCACATGGACCCAAAGGAAGGATGCCCGGGACACGATGTGCCGCCGCGTGCCGGCGGGCACCTCACGACCTGTCGGCGTACTCTCCCTTCGGGCCGGGCCGGGCCGGTACGTTTGAACATCCCCGGTTGTCAGGCCACGTCGGTCTCTCGCTCGATGTGCCGCTTGGCGAAGGAGGCCGTAGACGGTTTCCCAGGGCGGGAAGTAGTGCGGCAGGCAGCGCCACCGCGCCCCGGTGCGGTCCACGTACAGGATCGCGTCCATGGTCTCGCGCAGCTCGTGTTCGGGCGGCCGCCCGAACGCCAGGGCCCGGCGGCGGAGTTCGGAACGCCAGTCCGTCAGGACCGGCTCGACCAGCTCCCAGCGGGCATCGGGCAGATCACTCGGATCCGCACGACGTTCGCTCATGACCCGGATGTACCGCCGCAGACGAGTGCGCCCAGGTGCGTGTTCTGCTCGGTGGAAGCGCGCGACGCGATCAGGCGTCCTGGAATGAGGAGCGGTCGCGGTCGGCGGGGGCGTCGGTGGGGAGGGAACCGGTGCGGTTGTGCCGGGGGTGTGGGGAGTCGTTGCTGCCGTGGGTTCGGGCGTCAGCAGTGTTCTGTTCCTCACCTGCGAAGACTCGATGATCGCGGTGTCCACCCCGTCGGAGCGTTCAGGTTACCCAGGTGTCCGCTGTCGGGAATCAGCAGCGGTCAGGAACCGGCGGAGCGCCGCAGACCGGCCGGTTCCACGCCGAGCGCCGCCAACAGCCGGACGCTGCGGTTGCCCGGCTCGCTGAGCAGCCGGTCCAGCAGGTCGGAGGTGCCGCTGGCCATCGTGTCCTTGAGCAGCTCGCGCGGCGGCACCGTGTCCTGGCCGAGGTCGGTGCTCGCCATCACCGCGCGCACCCGTTCGTGGTCCACCCCGGCCTCGGCCAGGACCCGGCCCCCGTCGTAGTCGGCCTTCGCCTCTTTCGTCAGGTGCGGGTAGGCCTGCGCGACCGCGTACGTCCGCAGCATGCCCAGGAGGACATCGTCGGTGCGGACCTTCCGACCGTGCTGCCCGGCAAGTTCCCCGGCCTCCAGGCGCGCCCACAGTACCGGGTGCGCCGCGGGGTTGATCGGCATTACCCTGACCAGCAGTGTCGTCCAGAACTGCCCCAGCTCACGGGGCTTGTAGCGGCGGCGGCCCACCAGGGCGTCGCGGGTGGAGCGCAGCTCCGGCGGGACGACGTCCTCCACGGCGGGGACCTGTCCCGACCGCACGGCCTGTTGCAGCGCAACGACGTCCACCCCGCATCCGTTCAGGTAGCTCACCGCCCCGCAGGACGGGTCGTCCAGGAGGGCCACCAGCAGATCGGCCGGCGAGCGTTCGACGCCCTGACCGGTCACGGACGGTTGCTCCTGGCAGCGGGCGAGCGCCGCCGCCCCGGCCGTGCTGAGCGTGAGCGAGTCCTCCTGCTCGGCCAACGGAACCTCGACCTTTCCGGGTTCCTCGTCCATCCCCCCGACGCCCTGCCGGATGACGTGCGTCGTGAGGTCGTACGGGGCGAGGAACTCCTGGACCCGTTCGTCCTTGCTGATGCAGGCCAGCAGAACGTGTGTGCTGACGTGGCGCATTGCGTAGACCGGGCCGAAGGCGGTGAGCAGGGCCCGGTTGGCGTGGAAGTCCGTGGTCATGTGGAAGATCTTGGCCGAGGCGCAGGGGTGTTGCATCAACCCACAGTCGGAAACCGGCGCGCCGAAAGTTGGAAACCGGCGCACGGAAAGAGGGAAATCGGTGCGCCGAAAGAGGGCAACGCGCTTCGACGTTGGTGTTGCCATGAGTGGCAAAAGGGCGTTTTGTTCCTAGGGGGTTGTTTGGTTCGAGGTTCAGGTGTCGCGCCGGTTCGGGGCCTCTGGTGGAGACGGTTCTCCTGGTCGGGGCGTATGACGCCGACCGGGTGCCGGGCTCCGTCGTTCCTGCCGTGTCCTGTGCGGTGGCTCCCGTGATCAACGGTTGCCGTCGGCGTCCTGCTTGTGGCGCTGGTAGTAGCGGGCCACCCGCATGCGGTTGCCGCAGCGGCCGGCCGAGCACCAGCGGCGGCGCGGGTGCGCGGGGAGGAAGAGCATGACGCAGTCGTCGGCTTCGCAGCGCTTGAGCCTGCCGATCGCGGGATCGGTGAGTAGGTCGGTGGCGGCCTCGGCCAGGCGGGCGGCGAGGCGGACGCCGAGGGGGCCGGAGCGGTGGACGGCGGCGGTGACGGCCGTGCCGTCCCAGGTCAGTTCACGAACGGCGGGAGCGGCGCGCTGGGCGTCGGTGAGGGCGCGTAGGTGGACCCTTCCGGGTTCCGTGCCGTGCAGCAGGGCATGGAGCACTGCTTCGACGTGGTCGCGGACGGCATGCACGGGGGCGAGATCGCTCTCGTCCGGCACCGAGTCGCCGGCCTCTGTGCGCAAGTGGTCGCCCTCCAGGATCAGCCAGGCGGCGAGTCGCTGCGGGGTGTCGAGCAGGTCCGTGCGGGTGCCGCCTTCCGCCGGGCGCGTGTTGACGAGGTCGATGGCGAGGTGTTCCCCGGTCAGTGGCTCACTGTCACTCATGCCCTAATGCTATCCGAAGCGTTTGACGCATTAGGTCGAGGGCTGGTAGTTCTAATGCATCATTCCGATCAGGAGGCATGTGACATGACGGTGTCCGTGGACACGCCCCGTATCTCGATCCCCGCCCGCGCGGCCCACCGGTTCGTCGACGTCGACGGTGTGGAGGTCTTCTATCGGGAGTCCCTGCCCGAACGTCCGGACGCCCCGGTGCTTCTGCTCCTGCACGGTTTTCCCTCTGCCTCGCACCAGTTCCGGCGCCTCATCGACAGTCTGGGCCGGCGCTATCGGCTGATCGCACCGGACTACCCCGGCTTCGGGCACACCCGCGCCCCGGAGGACTTCACCTACACCTTCGAGCGACTGGCAGACGTCGTCGAGGGCTTCACGGAGCGGCTCGGACTCACCAGGTACGCGATGTACCTGTTCGACTTCGGCGCCCCGGTCGGCTTCCGCCTGGCGCTGCGCCACCCCGAGCGCGTGGCCGCAGTGGTGGTGCAGAACGGCAACGCCTATCTGGAGGGCCTGTCGGACGCGGCCCGCGCGTTCACCGCGCTCACGCCCGAGAGCCCGAGTGCCGAGTCCACCATCCTCGACCTGTTCACCCTGGCTGCCACCCGCGCCCAGTACGAGGGCGGCACCGCCGACCCAGCGCTCGTCGCACCGGAAGGCTGGCTGCTGGACCAGCACTTCCTCGACCTGCCCGGCCGCAAGCAGGCCCAACTCGCCCTCGCGTACGACTACAAGAGCAACCTCGCCGCCTACCCCGCCTGGCAGGCATGGCTGCGCAGGCACCGCCCGCCCACACTCATCACCTGGGGAACCGGCGACCCCTTCTTCCCCGAACCCGGCGCCCGCGCCTACCTGAACGACGTCCCCGAAGCGGAACTGCACCTCTTCCGCACCGGCCACTTCGCCCTGGAAGACCGCCTCCCGGACATCGCCCCGCTCATCGCCCGCTTCCTCGACCGCATTCCGACCTGACCGGGCTGCGGTCGCGCCCCGCCTCACCGCTGGAGCAACGCGCCGTAACGGCACCCGCCCTCACGTCCGTCCGTCCGCTCGTAGAACCCCGACCAGCACGGCAGCGCCTACGTCGTCCCCGTCGTCTCCGTCGTCCTCGAGGGTGGGGCGCCGGCCCGGCCACCGCCCGGGGGCCGGCCGCAGCCACCACGTCATCCCCGCCGACGCCGCCAGAACCTTCGACGAACGCATCCGATGGCACGAGGCCGCCGCAGGAAGCCCGTTGTGCGCCTCGAACGAATGGTTCAACTGCTGCACCTTGGCTTCTCCGGGTACCGGACGGCGTCATCCCGGTTCCCACTGCCGGGACGAAACCGCTCCGCAAGAGCCCGTCCACGACCTGATGGCGTGCTGGCCACACCGTCCCGCGTCGCTCGCCCCTACCGCTTCGTTCGGAGGAACCCGTGCTCTTGCGTTCCCTCACCGAATCCGACCTCGACCGCGTTCTTCCCCTGCTCCCGTCCGCCCGGGTCGGCGCCTGGGCCGACGCCGATACCTTCCGGGACGGACTCGCCAAGGCGAGTACCGCCCGGAGCCGGACCTGGGTCGCCGAAGAAGGCGAGGAACTGCACGCCGTCGTCCTGTGGTGGGGCACTTCTCACGCCACCAGGCCCAGCGTCCTCAACACCCTCCAGGTACAGCGATTCGTCGGATGCGGGGAATCCCGCACGGCGCTGTCCACGACGTCCGCGCGGCCCGCGAACACGGCATCGTCGACGCACTTGCCGAGGCCGGCATCACGTGCTGGGCCGACAAGGGCTGTCGGGGTGTCGAGGTGTCGGCGGCAAGGTCCGCACCCCATGCCGGAGGTGGTGGGAGGCCCTGTCCACCGGTCAGCAGGCGGTGAACCGGTCCCACGCGAAGATCCGCGCACTTGTCGAGCAGTCCATGGCCACCCTCAGGTCCTGGCGGCTCCTGCGCAAGCTCCGGTGCTCGACCACCCGGATCACCTGCCTCGTCCAGGCCGTCCTCATTCTGCGTCTGACCAGCTCAGACCGGTGATGGAAGAGCCCCAATGAATCCTTTGACATAGGTATCTACGGATAGCTAAAGTTGCGGTATGCCCCCGTACAGCGCGTCCGACCAGGACATCGACCGCCTGGCCCTCGGCCTCGCGGCATGCCTGCCTGTGCTGACCCGGGCCCTCGAACGGCACGTCGACCAGCACTACCCGCACCCCAAGCCCTCCGACGCCCAGCTCACACTGCTGCGGTACGTCGAGACCCACGGCGGCACCACGGTTCGTGAGGCCGCCGAAGCGGTGCGGATGAAGCCGAACAACGTCAGCGCGCTGGTCACCCAGCTCACCGAGCAGGGACTCCTCGAACGCCGCCAGGACGGCGCCGACAAGCGGATCGCCCACCTGCACCTCACCCCGACCGCCCAGCAGCGCCTCGGTGAGGTCAAGCAGCTCATGGGAGATCACACCGCGCAGATCCTGCGGAAGATGACCGACGGCGAACTCGACGCCCTCGGCTCCGCCCTGGGGTCCCTCCGGTCGCTCACCGAGCACCTGCACACCGCGCGCTGAACCTTTTCGACGCCGCGGCGTGCCCGGCGGCATGCCGCAGGCCTTCGCGCCCCTTCCTTTCTGCCAGTCGCAACCGGCCGTCTCCATGGCCGAGTGCCGGCTCGGCGTTTCCACAAGACGAAAGAACAGACACCCATGGCATCCGCCAGCACCCTGGCTGAACCGTCCCGCTCTCCGCACGCCGAAACGTCGCGCGGTCGCCGCTCCAACCCGTGGCTGACCTTGATCGCCGTTGCCTTCGGCCTGTTCATGGTCGGTCTGGACGGGTCCGTCGTCTCGATCGCCAACCCCGAGATCGGCCGGGACCTCCACGCGTCCACCTCCGATCTGCAGTGGGTCACCAACTCCTACCTGCTTGCCCTCGCCGCGGCCCTCATCCTCGGCGGCAAGCTCGGCGACCGCTTCGGCCGCCGCACCTTCTACCTGGTGGGCGTCGCGGGCTTCACCCTCGCCTCGGTCGCCATCGGCATGGCCGGATCCATCGAGGGCGTCGTCGCCTTTCGCGCCCTGCAGGGCTTCTTCGGCGCCCTGCTGATGCCGAACACCCTCGGCCTGCTCCGTGCTGTCTTCCCGCCGAAGAAGTTCGGCATGGCCGTGGGCATCTGGGCCATGGTCTCCTCGGTTTCCACCGCTCTTGGCCCCATCGTCGGCGGCTTCCTCGTCCAGCACGTCAGCTGGGAGTCCGTCTTCTACATCAACGCACCCATCGGCGTCATCGCCCTCGCCTTCAGTGCCGCCGTCCTGCCGCAGAGCCGGAACGAGCACGCCGCGCAGGAGAAGTTCGACGTCCTCGGCGTCGTCCTGCTCGCCGCGGGGCTTCTCGCCCTGGTCTTCGGCGTGGTCAAGGGAGAGATCTGGGGCTGGACCTCTGGCGGCACCCTCGGCGCCATCGGCGCCGGTCTCCTGGTCCTGGTGCTCTTCGGCTGGTGGCAAACCCGGGTGGTCTCGCCGCTGCTGCCGATGCGCCTGTTCCGCAACCCGGCGCTGACCATCGGTACGATCATCACCGCCCTGAACTTCTTCGTCCTGCTCGGCGTGATCTTCTTCGTCATGATCTACCTGCAGAACGTCCGCGGCTTCACCCCGGTCGAGGCGGGCGTCCGGACCCTTCCCCTCAGCCTCGCCTCCGTCGTCGCCTCCCCTCTCGGCGCCGCGCTCACGGACAGGTTCGGGCCGCGTCTCACCATGCCCCTCGGCATGGTGCTCCAGGCCGTCGCGTGCTTCGCCATGCTCGGCTGGGACGTCGACAGCGCCTACCTCCTCATGTGGCCGCCGTTCATCGCCCTCGGCCTCGGCGTCGGCATGGTGATGGCCTCCTCCTCCGACGCCATCGTCGGCAACGCCCCCGTCAAGGACGCAGGTGTCGCCGGCGGCCTCCAGGCCACCGCCCTGCAGATCGGAGGCGCCCTCGGCACCTCCGTCCTTGTCTCCCTGATCGCCGGCCGCGTCGGCGCCACCCTCACCGGCGAACTCACCTCGGCAGGCGTCCCCGCCCCCGCGGCCACCGCGCTGCTGGAGGCGAAGGACGCGGTCGCCATGGGTATCGCGCCCGTCGCCACCGACGCACCCGCGCAGCTCAAGTGGGCGATCATCGAGGGTAGCCACAGCGCGTTCATGAACGGCGTCCACACGGCCGTCGCGACCGCCGGCGTCCTCTGCGTGGCCGGTGCTGTCGTGGCAGCCGTGGGCGTCCGGCGGGCCCCCGACCACGCCCGGCCCTAAAAGTTGTTGCAGAAGGTCGGGCTCGGGCAGGTCGGAGTTGTGCCCGACCTGCTGTTTCACCCAGCCAGGGCGAGGTTGTGCATGGTGGCGACGGCTTGGACGGCGTGGTGGAGGCCGTCGCCTTTCTGTCGGCAGTCGCG
>NZ_JBEZBE010000066.1:0-24312 GCF_040646935.1 Streptomyces sp. NPDC044984 | reverse complement strand
GGATCTTCACGGCGGTGGTCTTGCCGGCGCCGTTCGGGCCGAGCAGGGAGAAGATCGTGCCTTCCGGGACGGTGAGGTCGACGCCGTCGAGCACGACCTTGTCGCCGTAGGACTTGCGCAGGCCGACGGCGGAGACAGCGGCCGACGGCGCGCGACCACCCCTGTTGGATGTGGACATGACAGATGAACGCATGAGGCTCTCCCGTTCGAGGCGGGTGACTGGGGGCGGTGGATCGAGGGTGGCCCTTCCGGGGCCGGGCCCGGGCGCGGCGGACGCCGACGACGCCGCGCCCGGCGGGTGCCGATCTAGGCGGTGCCCTCGGGGCCCTCCGGGGCCCCGCCCTCGGCGTGCGCGAGGTCGTCGGTCAGCCGCTTGCGCGCACGGGCGGGCACGTAGCCGCCCTCCGAGTAGTTCCGGGCGAATGCGTCGACGAACTCCCCCGGGTCCTCCCCGACGATCTCGCGGATCGGCGTTCCGTTCACCGCGGCCTGCTCGAACAGGTCGGCGAGGTCTTCGAACATCGCCGCGCTGCTGTCGTCGTCGGTCGGCACGAAGTGCATCAGGTACCGCTCGATCGCCTCGACCGCCGCACGGTACCCCTCGGGAAGCTCCTTGACGCGCGCCTTGTACGCCCGCCAGCGCTTCTTGGGCCCGATCAGCTTCGAGACGAAGCCGCTCTTCTCGGTGTCGGACATGGTCACTCACTCCCTTCGCGGAGCTGCTCCAGTCGTTCCGTGAGGAAGCTCCAGGTCTTCCAGAACTCTTCGAGGTACTCCCGCCCCCGGGCGTTGAGGGAGTGCATCTTGCGCGGCGGCCCCTTCTCGGAGGGAACCTTCTCCACGTCGACCAGACCTCGCTTCTCCAGCCTGAGGAGCAGCGCGTAGACGGTCCCTTCGGCGATGTCGGAGAAACCCTGCTCCCGCAGCCGGGCCGTGATCTCGTAGCCGTAGGCGGGCCGGCCGGACAGGGACGCGAGAATGACGCCTTCCAGCGTGCCCTTGAGCATCTCCGTCTCCAGCTTGGGCATGGAGCGCCTCCTCCCTGCGCTAGTCAGCGCCGTTGAGTACCAGTACACCGTAACGCTGACTACCGGTACTTAGCAAGAAGGAATAGTGAAGGCGTTCGGCTCGGTACCCGCGGCTCCCGCGGCAGACCCGCCGCGCACACACGTCGTCCGGGGATGCGGCATCCCCGTTCTGCGGAGGTCGCCGCATCCCCGGACGGGTCGGGACAGCGGTGGCGGCGGCAGTCGGCGCCGCAGCGCATCCTTCGGCAGCATCTCCCCGGTGGCCATCGGGGCGAACTCGGCGCACTCCGGGACGTCCGGCAGGTCGCCGGCCCCCGGCGCCCCGCGGCCGGTCCAGCGCGGCACAGCGCACGCGCCGACCGCCCTCGCAGTCCGTCGGCAAGCCGTCCTTCACCCGTTCGGCTCGACGAAGGCGGCCGGCCCCGGGAGACGAGGGCCACGGCAGCCGCTCGGCGCGGCACGCCACTCGGCGGCGGCCGTACGAGAAACAGGGCCGGCCACAGCAGCGCGGCACATCCCGCAAAGCGCCGGGCCGCACGACTCCCCGGCCGGCACCGACGCGGAGCCCCGTACGCGCCGGGGCGGCGGGCGCCCCGCAAGGCACCGTCCGCCCAAGGCGTGCGTCAGCGCCTCCGCAGGTCCGCCACCCGCGCCCGCTCGGCCCCCTGGGCCGACTCGGCCGCCCCCAGTCCCACAGCCGCACGCAGCCCGGGGCTCTGCCGCCGCGGCCCGGGGAGAGGAACGTCCCGGCGCTGGCGCCCCGCCGGACTCCCCTCGCCCCCCGCCCCCGCGACAGTGATCTGCACACCCTGGTCGGCCAGCGCCTGCAACTCGGTCGACGCCCGCTCGTCGTGCCCGGCCGGCTCGTCCGTCACCAGCCGGGTGATCAGATCCGTGGGCACCGTCTGGAACATCGTGTCCGTCCCGAGTTTGGTGTGGTCCGCGAGGACCACCACCTCCGCCGCGGCCTGCACCAGCGCCCGGTCGACCGACGCCGACAGCATGTTGGACGTGGACAGCCCGCGCTCGGCGGTGAGGCCGCTTCCGGAGAGGAACGCCCGGGACACCCGTAACCCCTGCAGGGACTGCTCGGCACCACTGCCCACGAGGGCGTAGTTCGAGCCGCGGAGCGTACCGCCGGTCATCACCACCTCCACCCGGTTGGCGTGGGCCAACGCCTGGGCGACCAGCAGGGAGTTGGTGACGACCGTCAGGCCGGGCACCCGGGCCAGCCGACGGGCCAGCTCCTGCGTGGTGGTACCCGCGCCGACCACGATCGCCTCGCCCTCTTCCACGAGGTTCGCGGCGAGGTCGGCGATGGCGGTCTTCTCGGCGGTCGCGAGATGGGACTTCTGCGGGAAACCGGACTCTCGCGTGAAACCGCCCGGCAGTACCGCACCGCCGTGCCGGCGGTCGAGGAGTCCTTCTGCCTCCAGCGCGCGCACGTCCCGCCGTACGGTCACTTCGGAGGTCTGGACGACGCGGGCGAGCTCACGGAGCGACACGGCTCCGTTCGCTCGCACCATTTCGAGGATCAATTGGCGACGTTCTGCAGCGAACACGAAACTGACAGTAACGCCGACGACCGTCTGCTTTCAGCAGTTTGCGCTGAATAGCAGAAGTTGTTCGCACGGCCCTCCGGCAAGTGGTATGGGGCCGCCACTTCCCTCCGTCAGGCCTCCGCGCCCGACTTCCGCGTGTGCAACTGCCGTGCCACCTCGGCGATCGAGCCCGACAGCGAGGGATAGACCGTGAAGGCGTTCGCGATCTGTTCCACCGTCAGATTGTTGTCGACCGCGATCGAGATGGGGTGGATGAGTTCCGAGGCGCGCGGCGCGACGACCACGCCGCCCACCACGATGCCGGTGCCCGGACGGCAGAAGATCTTGACGAAGCCGTCGCGGATGCCCTGCATCTTCGCGCGCGGGTTGCGCAGCAGCGGCAGCTTCACCACGCGGGCGTCGATCTTGCCGGCGTCGACGTCGGCCTGGGAGTAGCCGACGGTGGCGATCTCGGGGTCGGTGAAGACGTTCGACGAGACCGTCTTCAGGTTCAGCGGGGCCACCGCGTCGCCCAGGAAGTGGTACATGGCGATCCGGCCCTGCATCGCCGCCACCGAGGCGAGCGCGAAGACGCCGGTGACGTCACCGGCGGCGTAGACGCCGGGAGCCGTGGTCCGGGAGACCTTGTCGGTCCAGATGTGGCCGGACTCGCGCAGCCGGACCCCGGCCTCCTCCAGGCCCATGCCCTCGGAGTTCGGGATGGCGCCCACGGCCATCAGGCAGTGCGACCCGGTGATGACGCGGCCGTCGGCGAGCGTCACCTCCACCCGGTCGCCGACCCGCTTCGCGGACTGGGCCCGCGAACGCGCCATGACGTTCATGCCGCGGCGGCGGAAGACGTCCTCCAGCACGGCGGCCGCGTCCGGGTCCTCGCCCGGCAGCACCCGGTCGCGCGAGGACACGAGCGTCACCTTCGACCCGAGCGCCTGGTAGGCGCCGGCGAACTCGGCGCCCGTGACGCCCGATCCGACCACGATGAGCTCCTCGGGGAGCTCGTTCAGGTCGTACACCTGGGTCCAGTTCAGGATCCGCTCGCCGTCGGGGCGGGCGTCCGGCAGCTCGCGCGGGTGCCCGCCGGTCGCGATCAGCACGGCGTCCGCGGTGAGCGTCTCCTCGGTCCCGTCCGCGGCGCGGACGACAACCTTCCGCGACCCGTCGAGCGCCTGCATGCCCTCCAGCCGGCCCCGCCCGCGCAGCACCCGCGCGCCGGCCCGGGTCACCGAGGCGGTGATGTCGTGCGACTGGGCCAGTGCGAGCCGCTTCACACGCCGGTTTACCTTGCCCAGGTCCACCCCCACCACCCGGGCGGCCTGCTCCATGGGCGGGGTGTCGTCGGCGACGATGATGCCCAGCTCCTCGTACGAGGAGTCGAAGGTGGTCATCACCTCGGCCGTGGCGATCAGGGTCTTGGACGGCACGCAGTCGGTGAGCACCGACGCCCCGCCCAGGCCGTCGCAGTCGACGACGGTCACCTCCGCGCCGAGCTGTGCGGCGACCAGCGCCGCTTCGTATCCGCCGGGTCCGCCACCGATGATCACGATCCGAGTCACGTACTCCATTGTCCCGCACACCTCACCGTGCGACCGCCCGGGGGCCTCGGCCGTGGCCCCCCTGTTACCGGAGTGGCGCCGGTTCCGGCTGCCGTACCCTTCCCCCATGTCGCTCTACGCCGCGTACGCCGGCAATCTCGACGCGCGGCTGATGTCCCGCCGCGCCCCGCACTCGCCGCTGCGTGCCACCGGCTGGCTGAACGGGTGGCGGCTGACGTTCGGGGGCGAGCACATGGGCTGGGAGGGCGCGCTGGCCACGCTGGTCGAGGACCCGATCTCGGCGGTCTTCGTCGCCCTCTACGACATCGCCCCGATGGACGAGGAGTCCATGGACCGCTGGGAGGGCGCGGGCGGCCTGGACCTCTACCGCCGCACCCGGGTGCGCGTGCACACCCTGGACGGCGAGGAGCGGGCCTGGGCCTACGTCCTCAACAGTTACGAGGGCGGCCTCCCATCGGCCCGCTACCTGGGCGAGATCGCCGACGCGGCCGAGTCCGCGGGCGCACCCCACGACTACGTGATGGAACTCCGCAAGCGTCCCTGCTGACGCCTCCTCGCGGGAAACGACAAGACAACGATCGCCAACCCGTCAGCGCAGACATCTACGCGCGTAGGCGAATACCGGCTACCCTCTTCGCGTGAACGCTTCTCTTCTTCCGGACGACATCCAGGGCGACCCGTACGCCGCAGCCGACGCCGCCGCCGCGCGCCTGCGCGAACTCACCGGCGCCGAGACCCACGACGTCGCCCTCGTGATGGGCTCCGGCTGGGCCCCGGCCGTGGACGCCCTCGGCACGCCCGAGGCCGAGTTCCCGGTCACCGAACTGCCCGGCTTCCCGCCGCCGGCGGTCGAGGGCCACGGCGGCAAGATCCGCTCGTACGCCATCGGTGCGAAGCGGGCCCTGGTCTTCCTGGGCCGTACGCACTACTACGAGGGACGCGGGGTCGCGGCCGTCGCCCACGGTGTCCGCACGGCCGTGGCCGCGGGGGCGAAGACGATCGTCCTGACCAACGGCTGCGGGGGTCTGCGCGCGGGCATGCGCCCCGGTCAGCCGGTTCTGATCAGCGACCACATCAACCTCACGGCGACCTCCCCGATCGTCGGCGCGAACTTCGTCGACCTCACGGACCTGTACTCGCCGCGGCTGCGGGCGCTGTGCAAGGAGATCGACCCGACCCTGGAGGAGGGCGTCTACGCGCAGTTCCCCGGGCCGCACTACGAGACTCCGGCGGAGATCCGGATGGCCCGGGTGATCGGGGCGGACCTGGTGGGCATGTCGACGGTCCTCGAGGCGATCGCCGCGCGGGAGGCGGGGGCGGAGGTGCTGGGGATCTCCCTGGTCACCAACCTGGCCGCGGGGATGACGGGCGAGCCGCTCAACCACGAGGAGGTCCTCCAGGCGGGCCGCGACTCCGCCACGCGGATGGGGTCGCTGCTGGCGCAGGTGCTCGGACGCCTGTGAGACGCGGCGCCGTCACCGTTTCGCGCGGTGCCGGCGCCACAGGCATGCAACCCTGACAGTCGACGAACTCAGAGAGGCCGACCGACCGTGCAAGACGACGCCCTCATCGCACAGGCCCAGGCGTGGCTCGCCGAGGACCCCGACCCGGACACCCGCGAGGAACTCGCCCGCCTCATCGACACCGGCGACCACACCGAGATCGCCGCCCGCTTCGGCGGCACCCTCCAGTTCGGCACCGCCGGCCTCCGGGGCGAGCTCGGCGCCGGCCCGATGCGCATGAACCGCTCCGTCGTCATCCGCGCGGCCGCCGGCCTCGCCGCGTACCTGAGGAAGCACGGCCACACCGACGGCCTGGTCGTCATCGGCTACGACGCCCGCCACAAGTCCCGCGACTTCGCCGAGGACACCGCCGCCGTCATGACCGGCGCGGGGCTGCGCGCGGCCGTCCTGAACCGCCCCCTCCCCACCCCCGTCCTCGCCTTCGCCATACGGCACCTCGGCGCCGTCGCCGGGGTGGAGGTCACCGCCAGCCACAACCCGCCCCGCGACAACGGCTACAAGGTGTACCTCGGCGACGGCTCCCAGATCGTCCCCCCGGCCGACACGGAGATCGCCGCCGAGATCGAGGCCGTGGCGTCCCTCACCACGGTCCCCCGCCCCACCGAAGGCTGGGAGACCCTCGACGACACCGTCCTGGACGCCTACCTGGCCCGCACGGACGCGGTCCTGTCCAAGGACTCCCCCCGCACCGCCCGCGCCGTCTACACGGCGATGCACGGCGTCGGCAAGGACGTCCTCCTCGCCGCCTTCGCACGGGCCGGGTTCCCGGAGCCCGTCCTCGTCACCGAGCAGGCCGACCCCGACCCGGAGTTTCCGACCGTCGCGTTCCCCAACCCGGAGGAGCCCGGCGCGATGGACCTGGCCTTCGCGAAGGCCCGCGACACCGACCCCGACCTGGTCATCGCCAACGACCCCGACGCCGACCGCTGCGCCGCGGCCGTCAAGGACGGCGCGGACTGGCGCATGCTGCGCGGCGACGAGGTCGGCGCGCTGCTCGCCGCCCACCTGGTCCGCCGCGGAGCGACCGGCACGTTCGCGGAGTCGATCGTCTCGTCGAGCCTCCTCGGCCGCATCGCCGAGAAGGCCGGCCTCCGCCACACCGAGACCCTCACCGGCTTCAAGTGGATCGCCCGCGCCGAGGGCCTGCGCTACGGCTACGAGGAGGCCCTCGGCTACTGCGTCGACCCCGACGGCGTACGCGACAAGGACGGCATCACCGCGGCGCTGCTGATCACGGAGCTGGCGTCCACCCTCAAGGAGGAGGGCCGCACCCTCCTCGACCTGCTCGACGACCTCGCCGTCGAGCACGGCCTGCACGTCACCGACCAGCTCTCGGTCCGCGTCGAGGACCTCTCCGTCATCGCCGGCGCGATGCGCCGTCTGCGCGAGCGGCCCCCGACCCGCCTCGCGGACCTGCCGATCACCAGCGCCGAGGACCTCACCCGGGGCACGGCCGACCTCCCGCCCACCGACGGCCTGCGCTACACCCTCGACGGCGCCCGCGTCATCGTCCGCCCCAGCGGCACGGAGCCGAAGCTGAAGTGCTACCTGGAGGTGGTCGTCCCGGTCGGCACGCACGCCGACCTCCCGGCGGCGCGGGCCCGCGCGGCCGGACTGCTGGCGGCGCTGAAGCGCGACTTCGCCGCCGCGGCCGGTATCTGAGAGCCGCACGAAAGAACGGCACGAGCGCACGCCTCGGTGTACGCCGGGGTGTGCGCCGGTTCACGGGGAGTTGGGCTGCCGCCCGCACCTCGGCTGCCCGCACAGCCACCCCGCGTCGCACCCTGGAAGAGCGCGGACGCGCTCCTTGCCCCCCTTGGACGCATCCGCCCGGTGTCCCGCGCCCCCTGCTTCCGGCAGGCGGGATGCCGCGTCGGGGCCTGACACGGGGTCGGCTCCCCGCCCCCGGGGCACCCCTCCCCGCCCGCCCAGGACGCCACCATCGCCCAGGACGCCGCCATCGCCTCGGACGCGGCCTGCGGGCCCGCCGCCGCGGCCACCACCGCCTGCACCCTGACCTTCGCCCTCGCCCCCGGCACGGCCCCGGCCGACGACGCGCCGGCCGGCGCCTTCCGGGCACAGGACAGCGGTCACCACCCGCCCGGCGCCCTCACCGAAGCCCGAGCCCGTCCCGCGCCCCGCGCTCACCCGACGGAGAACAGGACCGCCAGCAGCACCGCCCCCGCGGCGGCGGGCGCCACGATCTCGTAGGCCCACCGCACGGTCACCTCGCCCTGCGCGGCCTCGGCACCCTGCCGCTGTTCGTGCAGCTCACGCATCTCGTCCATGGCCCGGTCGCTCTCGTGCCGCCGGGGCCCCTCGGCAGGGCCCTCCGCACCACGGCCGCCGCGGCCGCCACCGTCCCCGAGCGCGGCCCGCGCCGTGGCCCGCGCCTCCTGCCGGTGCGCCTTGCTGCGGGCCCGCAGCGACACCGGAAGGGCCCACAGCTGGTACTTCGCGCCGGACTCGGCGAAGACCTCGTTGGTGAAACCGGACCGCAGCGAGGCGACCTGTCCCCAGGGCAGCACGATCACGCGGAACGGGTTGCGGACGCGCAGCCGGTCGTCGTTCACGTACACGGCGGGGCGCAGGGTGTAGGCGACGACCAGCGGTACGAGGAAGAGCATCGCGGCGAGGGCCAGCCAGGGGGTGCGGCCCTCGCCGGCGAACACCGCGTCGACGCCGAGCCATCCGATGACGGCGAGCAGCAGCACACCGCCGACGATGCCCGCGAGCGAGCGGTAGATGCGGTCCTTGTACTGGGGTGCCGCAGACCCGGTCGGCTTCGTGGGCTCCGGGTCGGGCGACTGGTGCTCGGGGGACGTCATGCTCCCGATTCTGCACGACGCCTCCGGGGACGTCGTACGCGGTGGAAGCCGCATGCGGTCCCGCACGGGGCTGTACAGCCGCTACGCGCGTAGATATGCTCGTCTGGTGACCATGCCCACCACTGCACCACACGCTCTCAGCGACGTCACCGCGTCCGACGGCACGCTGCGCCGCTTCCTCCACGGGCTGCCCGGCGTCGACGCGGTCGGCCTGGAGGCGCGCGCCGCCTCCCTCGGCACCCGTTCGATCAAGACGACCGCGAAGGCGTACGCCATCGACCTCGCCATCTCGATGGTCGACCTGACGACGCTGGAAGGCGCGGACACCCCGGGCAAGGTCCGGGCGCTCGGCGCGAAGGCGGTCCGCCCCGACCCGACCGACCGCACCACGCCCGCCACGGCCGCGGTCTGCGTCTACCCCGACATGGTGGCCACGGCGAAGGAGGCCGTCGCCGGCTCCGGCGTCAAGGTCGCCTCCGTCGCCACCGCCTTCCCGGCCGGCCGCGCCCCGATCGCGGTGAAGCTGGCGGACGTCCGCGAGGCCGTCGCCGCCGGTGCGGACGAGATCGACATGGTCATCGACCGCGGGGCGTTCCTCGCGGGGAACTACCTGAAGGTGTACGACGAGATCACCGCCGTGAAGGAGGCCTGCGGGACGAACGTCCGCCTGAAGGTCATCTTCGAGACCGGCGAGCTGTCGACGTACGACAACATCCGCCGCGCCAGCTGGCTCGGCATGCTGGCCGGCGCGGACTTCATCAAGACCTCGACCGGCAAGGTCGCCGTCAACGCGACCCCCGCGAACACCCTCCTCATGCTGGAGGCGGTCCGCGACTTCCGCGCCCAGACCGGCGTCCAGGTCGGCGTGAAGCCGGCCGGCGGCATCCGCACGACGAAGGACGCCGTCAAGTTCCTGGTCCTGGTCAACGAGACCGCGGGCGAGGACTGGCTGGACAACCACTGGTTCCGCTTCGGCGCCTCCTCGCTGCTGAACGACCTGCTGATGCAGCGCCAGAAGCTGGCCACCGGCCGCTACTCCGGCCCCGACTACGTGACGGTGGACTGATCACCATGGCACCCGTTTTCGAGTACGCACCGGCGCCCGAGTCCCGCTCGGTCGTCGACATCGCCCCGTCGTACGGCCTGTTCATCGACGGCGAGTTCACCGAGGCCGCCGACGGCAAGGTCTTCAAGACCGTCTCCCCCTCCACCGAGGAGGTCCTCTCCGAGGTCGCCGAGGCCGGTGAGGCGGACGTCGACCGCGCGGTGAAGGCCGCCCGCAAGGCCTTCGAGAAGTGGTCGGCGCTGCCGGGCTCCGAGCGCGCGAAGTACCTCTTCCGCATCGCCCGCATCGTTCAGGAGCGCAGCCGCGAGCTCGCCGTCCTCGAGACCCTCGACAACGGCAAGCCGATCAAGGAGACCCGCGACGCGGACCTCCCCCTGGTCGCCGCGCACTTCTTCTACTACGCGGGCTGGGCCGACAAGCTCGACCACGCCGGCTACGGCGCGAACCCGCGGCCGCTGGGCGTCGCGGGCCAGGTCATCCCCTGGAACTTCCCGCTCCTGATGCTGGCGTGGAAGATCGCCCCCGCGCTCGCGACCGGCAACACGGTGGTCCTGAAGCCCGCCGAGACGACCCCCCTCTCCGCGCTCTTCTTCGCGGACATCTGCCGTCAGGCCGGGCTCCCCAAGGGCGTCGTCAACATCGTCACCGGCGACGGCCGCACCGGCGCCGCGCTGATCGCCCACCCCGACGTGAACAAGGTCGCCTTCACGGGCTCGACCGCCGTCGGCAAGGAGATCGCGCGCACGGTCGCGGGCACCCGCAAGAAGCTGACCCTCGAACTGGGCGGCAAGGGCGCCAACATCGTCTTCGACGACGCCCCGATCGACCAGGCCGTCGAGGGCATCGTCAACGGCGTCTTCTTCAACCAGGGCCAGGTCTGCTGCGCGGGCTCCCGCCTGCTGGTCCAGGAGTCGATCCACGACGAGCTCCTCGACTCCCTCAAGCGCCGCCTGTCCACGCTCCGCCTCGGCGACCCGCTGGACAAGAACACCGACATCGGCGCGATCAACTCCGCCGAGCAGCTGGCCCGGATCACCGCGCTGGCCGACCAGGGCGAGGCGGAGGGCGCCGAGCGCTGGTCCCCGGCCTGCGAACTCCCGGAGAACGGCTACTGGTTCGCCCCGACGCTCTTCACGAACGTCACCCAGGCGCACACGGTCGCCCGCGACGAGATCTTCGGCCCGGTCCTGTCCGTCCTCACCTTCCGCACGCCGGACGAGGCGGTCGCCAAGGCCAACAACACCCCGTACGGCCTGTCGGCGGGCATCTGGACGGAGAAGGGTTCGCGCATCCTGGCGGTCGCGAGCAAGCTCCGCGCGGGCGTCGTCTGGTCCAACACGTTCAACAAGTTCGACCCGACCTCGCCGTTCGGCGGCTACAAGGAGTCGGGCTTCGGCCGCGAGGGCGGCCGCCACGGCCTGGAGGCGTACCTCGATGTCTGATCAGAACCGCCTGAGCGTCTTCAAGACCTACAAGCTGTACGTCGGCGGGAAGTTCCCGCGTTCCGAGAGCGGCCGGGTGTACGAGGTGACCGACTCGAAGGGCAAGTGGCTGGCGAACGCCCCGCTCTCCTCCCGCAAGGACGCCCGTGACGCGGTGGTCGCCGCGCGCAAGGCGTTCGGCGGCTGGTCCGGTGCGACGGCGTACAACCGCGGCCAGATCCTGTACCGGATCGCGGAGATGCTCGAAGGCCGCCGTGACCAGTACGTCGCGGAGGTCGCCGACGCCGAGGGCCTGTCGAAGTCGAAGGCGGCGGCGCAGGTCGACGCGGCGATCGACCGCTGGGTCTGGTACGCGGGCTGGACCGACAAGATCGCCCAGGTGGTCGGCGGCGGCAACCCGGTCGCGGGCCCGTTCTTCAACCTCTCCTCCCCCGAACCGACGGGCGTGGTCGCCGTACTGGCCCCCCAGGAGTCGTCCTTCCTGGGCCTGGTCTCGGTGGTCGCCCCGGTCATCGCCACCGGCAACACGGCGGTCGTGGTGGCGTCGGAGAAGTCCCCCCTCCCGGCCCTCTCCCTCGGCGAGGTGCTGGCCACCTCCGACCTCCCCGGTGGCGTGGTCAACGTCCTCTCCGGCCGTACGGCGGAGATCGCCGCCCCGCTCGCCGCGCACCAGGACGTCAACGCGATCGACCTCGCGGGCGCCGACGAGGCGCTGGCGAAGGAGCTGGAGATCGCGGCCGCGGACAACCTCAAGCGCGTCCTGCGTCCACAGCCTGTGGACGACTGGTCGGCGACCCCCGGCACCGACCGCATGACGGCGTTCCTGGAGACCAAGACGGTCTGGCACCCGACGGGTTCCCTGGGCGCGTCCGGCTCCGCCTACTGAGCGACGCCCTCCCGGCCCGAGCGCCGTGCCCCTCCCCCGTCCGGGAGGGGCACGGCGCTCCGCCGTACCCCTCCACGCCCGCCCGGTCAGCTACGCAGCACCTCCGTCGCCTGACCGGCCACCGGAACACTGCCCACCGACCGCGCCTGGGCGATCGGCCCCGTCACCTCCCGCGAGTCCACCGGCTGGAAGTCGGCGACCTGCGTGCCGACGCCGTTGTCGAGCGGGTCGACGCCCGTGCCGGCGAGCGGGTTGGGCTTGAGGTCCGCGACCGTGCCCACGGCCTGGCCGGCGTCGTCCGTCAGCGAGTCGGAGTCCGCGGCCGCCGCCGTCGCCGCGCCGGCCCCGAGCACCACCGAGGCGGTCGCGAGAACGGCCAGGGCGCGTCGGGCGGTCGGCGTCTTGGGTGCCTTGTGTCGGGCCATCGCTCTGCCACCTGTCGCCTTCGCTGGGTGATCGGGTCGACGCGCAGCGTAGTGGAGGTGTGACGCGCGCTTCAAAGCCGTACCTCGGGGCGTACGCCGCGCGGGCGATGCCTCAGACTGGTGTCCCGTGAGTTCCCAGTCGCCCATATCCGCGCGAGTCGTGCTGCTCTGCGGCCCCTCCGGCTCCGGCAAGTCCCTCATCGCGGCCCGTTCCGGCCTTCCCGTGCTGCGCCTCGACGACTTCTACAAGGAGGGCGACGACCCGACCCTCCCCCTCGTGGCGGGCAGCACGGACATCGACTGGGACCACCCCGGCTCCTGGGACGCGGACACCGCCGTCGCCGCGATCGAGCGGCTGTGCCGCACGCGTCGTACGCCGGTTCCCGTCTACGACATCTCGCTGAGCGCCCGTACGGGCGAGACGGCCGTCGACATCGGCGGGACCCCGCTGTTCATCGCCGAGGGCATCTTCGCCGCGGAGATCGTCGAGCGCTGCCGCGAACTCGGCCTGCTGGCCGACGCGCTGTGCCTGAACCGCGGGCCGGTGCGGACGTTCCGGCGGCGGTTCCTGCGGGACCTGAAGGAGGGCCGCAAGTCGGTGCCGTTCCTGCTGCGCCGCGGCTGGCGGCTGATGCGGCTGGAACGGACGATCGTGGCCCGTCAGATGGCGCTGGGCGCGTACGCCTGCGACCGGGACGAGGCGCTGGGCCGCCTCGCGAGGGCGGCGGTCGCCGGGCGTACGGCGACGGGTACGAGCACGCCGGCCCAGCACGTCTCTTCGACGGGGCGACCGGTCGATCGGATGCGTCCGTCCGGTGAGCGATCACCGATGTGACGGGGAGGCGGATCGCGCCGCCGATGCCGGCCGGTCCGGTCCGCGGGCGGCGACGGGCCGTCGACGGCACCTGGGAGGGATCCTCGCCGCCGTCCTCATCCGGGCACACCGATGACCGCGGAACAAGGACCTAGACCCGTTCCAGCGGGTGGTGGGGAAGGGGCGGGGGCTCCACCCGGACGGAATCGTCGGGGCGGACGGTCCCTCCACGGCGGACCACAGCCATGACGCCGCACTTGAAGACGAACTCGCCGGACACGGGGTCCAGGGCGAAGACCTCACCGAGCAGCCCCTTGCGGAAGTCGTTGATCTTCGAGCACGGGTTGCGCAGTCCCGTCACCTCGAGCACCGCCTGCTCCCCGAGATGAAGCAGAGCGCCGGTGGGCAGGCCCAACAGGTCCACACCGCGCGTGGTGATGTTCTCGCCGAGCTGGCCCGCAGAGACCTCGAAGCCCTTGAGCGCGAGTTCGTCGAAGAGTTCCTCGTGCATCAGGTGGACCTGGCGCAGGTTGGGCAGGTCCGGCTCGTAGGTCATACGGAACTGGTGGCGGATCGTCTCACCCGCGTGAACGTCTCCTTCCACTCCGAGCCCCGCGAGCAGCGTGATGGAATCGTGGTTGGGCTTGCTGAACGAGTAGACCTCGTTACGACTCACCGCGGTGATCTGACCAGGCATCGTGCCCCCTGTTGTCGTTCTGCGACCGGTCGATCCTAGAGGCGGTGCGACCGGTCCCGTGAGGGAGACGTGCGGTGAGCGGACCTTGTCGGGCGGACGCGTCGGAGTCCGGCACCTGACCGGCACCGCCTCGTCACCGAACGCCGAGGAAACAGCCCCTGGCGGAGCGCCGCGGCCACCGCGCCCGTACGGAGCGCATACGAAAGGCGGGACTGGGCGGGCCCCCCGGCCCTCCAGTCCCGCTGTTTCGCACTCCCCCGTGATCCCCCGTGCCCCCGTGTTCCCCCCGGAGATGCCCGGATCCCTCTTGGTCCCCCGGATCCGCAGAGGTCCCCCGTGACCCCCTTGTGCTCCCCCTCCAGTCCCCCTCCGGTCCCCCTCCTGTCACGGCGACGCCCCCCGACGTCCCCGCTGTTCCCCCGTTCGCCACGGCGACGTCCCCCGACATCCCCGCGGTCCCACCGGGTTCTCCGGAATCCCCCCGGATCCCAGATCCCCCGTTTCCCCCGGACCTTCAGGCGACGAGCTCCCCGAAGGCGTTCTCCTCGTCACGGCCGAAGCTGAGGACCTCGTCCTCGCGCAGCCGGCGGAGCGACCGCCAGATGCTGGACTTCACCGTGCCGACACTGATGCCGAGGATGTCCGCGATCTCCGGGTCCGTGCGGCCCTCGTAGTAGCGCAGGACCAGCATGGTGCGCTGGAGCTCGGGCAGCCGGGCCAGCGCCTGCCACAGCACGGCGCGCAGCTCGGTGCCGCGCATCGCGTCCGTGTCGCCGGCCGTCTCCGGCAGTTCCTCGGTCGGGTACTCGTTCAGCTTGCGGCGGCGCCACGCGCTGATGTGCAGGTTGGTCATGGTGCGGCGGAGGTATCCGCCGACCGCCGCCTTGTCGCTGATCCGGTCCCACGCCCGGTAGGTCGAGAACAGCGCGCTCTGCAGCAGGTCCTCGGCCTCGAAGCGGTCGCCGGTCAGGTGGTAGGCGGTGGCGTACAGGGAGGCGCGGCGCTCCTGGACGTAGGCGGTGAACTCCGCCTCCGACAGCGAGCGGCGCTCCCCCGGGCCCTCCCCGTACGCGTTCCCCCCGTTCGTGTCCCCCGTGGGCGCGTCAACCACCGTCATGATCGTGGTGTGCTGACGCCCGGTGCCGCGGGCGCACCCCCGCATGCCCGCCGCACCGGACTTCTCGGAACCCCGGTGCACGTCGTGCAGACGCGTGATCACTGCGCTGGTGCTGGTGCCGTGCAGCGTGTTCATCTCGCGCCCCCCGTCGTGGACTTCCGGTGTTCTGTCCTGCTGTTGTGCTTGTGCCGAAAAGCTTGCCCGGGGACCTTCATCGCCGTGTCCGCCGACTGTCACAGGCGTGTCACAGAGGCCGGTCGCGGTGGGCGCACAGGTTCTCCACAGGTGTCCGTGCACGTAGCGGCACGTATGCGGGCTCAATGGGCATCTGTCGTCCACGGGTCGAACAGGGGGCCCTCCATGGGCCAGAATGAGCCCGTGCCTTCCCTGTTGCTGATCGAGGACGACGACGCCATCCGCACGGCCCTGGAGCTCTCACTGACGCGCCAGGGTCACCGGGTGGCGACCGCTGCCAGCGGTGAGGACGGTCTGAAGCTGCTGCGTGAGCAGCGGCCGGATCTGATCGTGCTGGACGTGATGCTGCCCGGCATCGACGGGTTCGAGGTGTGCCGGCGCATCCGGCGCACGGACCAGTTGCCGATCATCCTGCTGACCGCGCGCAACGACGACATCGACGTGGTGGTCGGGCTGGAGTCCGGCGCCGACGACTACGTCGTCAAACCGGTGCAGGGCCGGGTGCTGGACGCCCGGATCCGGGCGGTGCTGCGGCGCGGGGAGCGGGAGTCCACCGACTCGGCGACCTTCGGCAGCCTGGTCATCGACCGTTCGGCGATGACGGTGACGAAGAACGGCGAGGACCTCCAGCTGACGCCGACCGAGCTGCGGCTGCTGCTCGAGCTGAGCCGGCGGCCGGGTCAGGCGCTGTCCCGGCAGCAGTTGCTGCGGCTGGTGTGGGAGCACGACTACCTGGGCGACTCGCGTCTGGTGGACGCGTGTGTCCAGCGGCTGCGCGCCAAGGTCGAGGACGTGCCGTCGTCCCCGACCCTGATCCGTACCGTGCGCGGTGTCGGCTACCGGCTGGATCCGCCTCAGTGACACAGGAGCACGACGGGGAGACCCGCGGCTGGTCCGCGGCGCGCAAGGGAGTCTGGTCACGGCTGCGGTTCACCAGCCTGCGGCTGCGGCTGGTCGTGGTGTTCGGGCTGGTCGCGCTCACCGCCGCGGTGTCCGCGTCCGGCATCGCGTACTGGCTCAACCGCGAGTCGGTGCTGACCCGTACCCAGGACGCGGTGCTGCGCGACTTCGAGCAGGAGATGCGGAACCGGGCGGGCGCGCTGCCCGAGCGTCCGACGCAGGACGAACTGCAGCGCACCGCCGGGCAGATGGCGAACAGCAGCCAGCGCTTCACCGTGCTGCTGGTCGCCGAGAACCCCGACGGGCGGACCGTGTACGGCAGTTCGGGCGGGCTGAACGGCTTCTCGCTGCAGGACGTGCCGGTCTCGCTGCGCGAGGCGGTGACCGAGCGGCAGAAGATCACGTCGAACAACAAGTACCCGCACCGTCTGTACTGGCAGCGGATCGTCGACGGCGACACCCCGTACCTGGTGGCGGGGGTGCGGGTGATCGGCGGCGGGCCGACCGGCTACATGCTGAAGTCGCTGGAGCCGGAGGCCAAGGACCTCAACTCGCTGGCCTGGTCGCTGGGGATCGCCACCGGGTTGGCGCTGATAGGCGCCGCGCTGCTCGCGCACGCGGCGGCCACGACGGTGCTGAAGCCGGTGCAGCGGCTCGGGGTGGCCGCGCGGCGGCTCGGCGAGGGGAAGCTGGACACCCGGCTCAGGGTGTCGGGCACCGATGAACTGGCGGACCTGTCGAGGACGTTCAACAAGGCGGCCGAGGCGCTGGAGAAGCGGGTGGCGGACATGGCGGGGCGCGACGAGGCGTCCCGGCGGTTCGTGGCGGACATGAGCCACGAGCTGCGTACGCCGCTGACCGCGATCACGGCGGTGACCGAGGTCCTGGAGGAGGAGCTGGATTCCGAGGGCGGCGGCATCGACCCGATGATCGAGCCCGCGGTACGGCTGGTGGTGAGCGAGACCCGGCGGCTGAACGACCTGGTGGAGAACCTGATGGAGGTGACCCGCTTCGACGCGGGCACCGCCCGGCTGGTCCTCGATGACGTCGACATGTCCGACCAGATCACCGCCTGCATCGACGCGCGCGCCTGGCTGGACGCGGTCGAGCTGGACGCCGAGCGCGGCATCCACGCCCGGATCGACCCGCGCCGGCTGGACGTGATCCTGGCGAACCTGATCGGGAACGCGCTCAAGCACGGCGGGTCGCCGGTGCGGGTCTCGGTGCGGGAGGACGGTGCGGAGGGCGCCGGGGACGGGGGCACGGTGGTCATCGAGGTGCGGGACCACGGTCCCGGCATCCCGGAGGAGGTCCTGCCGCACGTCTTCGACCGCTTCTACAAGGCGAGCGCCTCACGGCCGCGTTCCGAGGGCAGTGGCCTGGGGCTGTCCATCGCGCTGGAGAACGCCCACATCCACGGCGGCGAGATCACCGCGGCCAACTCCCCCGAGGGCGGCGCCGTGTTCACCCTGCGGCTGCCGCGGGACGTGTCCGCGCGGAGCGCTTCGGAGAAGGACGGCGGGACCGGGGACGAGGGCGCTGAGGGGGCCTGATGAACGTACGACGGACTGCCGTGCGCCGTGTGCCGGTGCTGCTGGCCGCGGGAGCGCTCGGGGTGCTGCTCGCCGGGTGCGGGATACGGGCCACGGAGGTGCCGACCGACTTCGGTCCCGCGCCGTCGCGGGTGAGCTGCTCACCGGCCGGGCAGGGGGCGTCGGCGCAGGCGGAGCGGGGACTGCCGGTGCGGGTGTTCCTGCTGTGCGGGTCGTCGCTGGTGGCCGTGGACCGGACGGTGCGGGTGCCGGACGGGGCGGCGGACTCGCGGCGCGTGCTGGTGGCGCAGGGGCTGCTGGACGAGTTGTCGCAGGAGCCGTCGGCCGCCGAGCAGCAGGCCGGGTACAGCACGCGGGTACGGAGCGGGACGACCGTGAGCGGTCCGCGGCCCGGCGATCCGGAGGACACGCTGCGGCTGAGCACCGCGCCCGGGAGCCTCACCTCCGCCGGGCTCGCGCAGATCGTGTGCACCTTCTCCGACTCGGCGGCGGCCGAGGGCGACGGCTCGGTGATCCTGGGCGGCCCCGACGACGCCCGGCCGCGCCGCTACGCGTGCACGGACGAGGTCCGGTCCCGTCCGGACGACGAGGAACCGCCGTCCTCGGAGGTCACCGGCGGGTGACCCCCCCCCCCGCTGTGGCGCATGCCTCATCCGGTGAACGGGTGACGTCCCGGAACCGATCGTGCCGGAGGCCGCGTCTAGGGGGTCGTGCAGCGTCAAGGCCTCACCGGCGGCTCCGCCGCGACCCGTATCCGTGTGACAGGGGGTCTCCTCCTGGCCGCGTATCTCGCGTTCGTCGCCTGGTACACGCTGCGCCCCCTGGACGTCCCCTGGGTGATGCCCGCCAATCTGCGGCCGCTGGACGGCATCCGGGGCGACTTCGCGCTGGGCTGGGCGACGGGGGTGCGCCGGGTCTGCGAGGGGCTGGCGCTGCTCGCGCCGCTGGGGGTGCTGCTGCCGATGGCCGGGGGCCGGCTGACCGTCTCGCGGCTGGGTTCGCTGATCCGCACCATGGCGGCGACCGCGCTGGTGTCGCTGGCCGTCGAGATGTTGCAGACGGCGGTGCCGGGCCAGGTCGTGGACGTCGACTCGCTGCTGCTCAACACGGCGGGCGCGGCGCTCGCGCATGTGGCGGTGGTGCCGGCGGGCCGCGCCCGGCTGCACCGCCGGGCGGTACGGCGGTCCGGCACGGCCCTCCTCGCGGAGGAGCCGGCTCAGGGGAGGACCCCGACGATTCCCAGGGTCGGGATCGCCCCGTGGAGCGACGCTTTGCCCCCTTCGTCTCCGTAGCGTGGAGTGTACGGAGGCAGCCGTCCGGGAGGCCTCGTACCGCTCACGAAGGAGTCGCGATGAGCCGCCTCGCCCGCCCCACCAACGACCGCATGATCGGCGGAGTGTGCGCCGCGCTGGCCCGGCGCTTCGGCACCTCGGCGACCACGATGCGGGTGATCTTCCTGCTGTCGTGTCTGCTTCCGGGGCCGCAGTTCCTGCTGTACGCGGCGCTGTGGATCCTGCTGCCGTCGGAGGACAAGGCCCGCGCGGCCTGGTGACTCCGCGGCGGTCCCCCCGCGCGCACGCCGATGGGGCGCACCCGGAACCGGGTGCGCCCCATCGGTACGTGTCCGCCTGGTGAGGTCAGGCGCCGACCGGCAACCCGTTGAGGGCGAGGCCCTGGGTGGGCAGCTCCTGCAGCGGCAGGCCGCCGAGGAGACCGGTGGCCGGGGCCTCCGGGCTCGCCTGCTCGACGACCGGCTGCACGGTCGCCGCGCCGGTGCCGGCCAGCTCCTGACCCGTCGCCAGCACCTTCTCCGAGCCGGGCAGCGTGGCGGTCAGCTTCTCCGCCGGTACGGCCTGGCTGACGGTGTCCAGCGCCGGAGCGGCGTCCGGGACGGCCGGGGCCGCGTTGGCGGCGCCGGCACCGGCGGCGGCGAAGGCGGCACCCAGCACGGCGACACCGAGGGTCTTGGCAGCAGACTGCTTCATGTAAATGCGTCCTCGAAATGGGATACGGGGAGTGAGCGGTGCTGAGACCGTAAACACGGGGCCCCTCCCGCCGCAAACATCGAAATACGGACGACTTGTGAACTCCGACCGTGTCCGTGTTTCCCGCGGACGCCGCCCTCAGCCTTCCTTTGCCGGAGAACCGCTGGTGGAAGCCGTCTGGCGGAACAGCCATTCGGATTTCAGCTCGGCGTAGCCGGGCTTGATGACGTCATTGATCACGGCCAGCCGTTCATCGAAAGGGATGAAGGCGGACTTCATGGCATTGACGAAAACCATTGGAGGTCGTCGAGCGTGTAACCGAATGCGTCGACCAGGTGCTCGAATTCCCGGCTGACGGTGGTGTGGGACATCAGGCGGTTGTCGGTGCTCACCGTGACCCGGAAGTGCAGCCGGCGCAGCAGGCCGATGGGATGCTCGGCGTACGAGGCGGCGGCCCCGGTCTGGAGCTCGGGCAGAGTTCCAGCGGGACGCGCTTGTCCCGGACGCAGGAGGCCAGCCGGCCGAGCTCGACCGTGCCGCCGTCGCGGACCCGGATGTCGTCGATGATGCGCACCCCGTGCCCCAGCCGGTCGGCGCCGCACCACTGCGGGGCCGCCAGTCGGCAGCCCCGGATCCGGTCTCGCCGGCGTGGATGGTGAATCGACATCCTCCCCTGACCGGAGCCAAGGGATTCCAGCCCTTGCGGACCGAGGTTCACGGGCACTCGAACCCTTGCGGGCCGTCACCCCTCCGGCGTGTCCCGCCGCGACGCGAGCAGATGCTCAACGATGCACCTGCCCTGTCATCGCCAAGCGCACATGCAACACTACCGTCCGTATCGACAGTGCGCCCAACCCCCTGGCAGTGGACGTCGCCCGTTCCCGCCAGGCGGGAAAACCGTGCTGCTCGGGCGCGTAACGCACCTCGGCGTAGACGACACCGTCCTCGGCGAGGTCCTCGGCGGCGACCCGGACGAGGGCGTCGCGGGTCTGCATGACGCCGACGGTGTGCGAGAACGCCTCCAGGTACCGCTCCAGGGAGCCGGAGTCGGCCGCGTCCCTGAACCACAGGCCGAGCTTGTCGGGGTCGGTCCCGGGGAGCCGGCGGTACCCGTTCTCGCGGGCCAGTTCGACGACGGTGCCGGGGCGCGGCCCGCCGTCGAGGTGATCGTGCAACAGGACCTTGGGCGCCCGGCGGATCCGCTCCGGCGTCGGGGTGTTCGCGCTGGTCCGGCTCGCCATTTCCGCACTCCAACTCCTACGCGCGTAGATCGCCTGGTGGGCGAAGGCGTCGATACGCAACGGTGACCGCACGGCCGGGTGGAGTACACCCGCGCTTCTGAGAATGTTCTGTCATGGCACAGGAAGCGACGCCGGTTCGCACGGCCCGGCTGGGGAGGGCGCTCGGCCCGGAGCCGACAGCGGTGAGCGGAGTGGTGCTGCTGCTCCCCGGCGGCGAGGAGGTGTCCGGCCGCAGACCGTCCGCCGTGCTGGCGGCCGCCTCCGTGCGCGCCTTGGGGCGCCGCCTCACCCGAGCGGGCCGGGACCGGGATCTCGCCGCCCATGTCGTCCACTACCGCTACCGGGGCTGGAACGGCAGCGAGGCGCATCTCGCGCGCGACGCCGCGTGGGCCGCCGGCGAGGCCGTACGGCGCTACGGGGACGTCCCCGTCTGCCTCGCCGGGATCGGCATGGGCGGCAGGGCCGCGCTCCGCGCGGGGGGCCACGAGGCCGTCAACTCCGTGCTGGCGCTGGCCCCCTGGCTGCCGGACGAGGACGTGGCGGCACCACCCGAACCGGTGAAACAGCTCGCCGGGCGGCGGGTGCTGATCGTGCACGGCACGAACGACGCGCGGAGCGATCCCGAGTTGTCGTTCCGGCTGGCGGCGCGGGCGAAGAAGGCGAACCGGGAGGTGTGCCGGTTCGAAGTGCATTCGGACGGGCACGGGTTGAGCCAGTACCGGGACGAAGTGCTGGCGCTGGCCGAGGACTTCGTGATGGGGGCGCTGTTCGGGCGGGCGTTCTCGCGGCCCGTGCAGGACGCCTTGGCCGCGCCTCCGCCGTTGGGGTTGCGGATGCCGCTCGCGGCGGGGTTCGGCAGGTCGCTGCGGCGGTAGCGCCCTCGGGGTTCGTGTCGTGTCGCGACCGCGGGCCGTCGGTGGCCGGCCGCGCCCGCGCGGCGGAGCCGCGGATCGACACGGCCCCGCGCCCCTGGGTGTGCCGCCCCTAGGCCGGCAGCAGCGTGCCCCTCTTGCCGAGCAGGAACTTCTTGAAGGCGGCCACCGGGGGTGTGTCCGGGCGGCCCGCCAGCCAGGCCACACCGATCTCCCTCGCCGCCCTGGGGGCCGTGACCGTCAGTTCCACCACTCCGGGGCGGGGGAAGGCCGGTGGGGGGAGGAGGGCCACGCCCAGGCCCGCCGCCACCAGGCCGCGCAGGGTCTCGGCCTCCTCGCCCTCGAAGGCGATGCGGGGTTTGAAGCCGGCCTGCGCGCAGAGGTCGTCGGTGATGCGGCGCAGGCCGTAGCCGGGTTCCAGGGTCACGAAGGTCTCGTCGGCGGCCTCGGCGAGACGGATGCGGCGGCGGCCGGCGAGGCGGTGGTCGACGGGGACGACCAGGCGCAGCTTCTGCTCGTCGAGGCGACGGGCGACGAGGTCGGGGGCGTCGGGCACCGGGGAGGTCAGGCACAGGTCGAGTTCGCCCGCGCGGAGGCGTTCCAGCATCGCCTCGCCGTAGTTCTGGACCAGGCTGAAGCGGATGCGCGGGTGGTCGGCGCGGAAGGCGTGCAGCAGGCCGGGTACGGTCTCGGCGCCCATGGTGTGCAGGAAGCCGAAGGCGACCTTGCCGGTGGCGGGGTCGGCGTCGGCGCGCACCTCGTCGGCGGCGCGCTCGATCTCGGCGAGGGCGCGTTCGACGGAGGTGAGGAAGGTGCGGCCGGCCGGGGTGAGGGAGACGGTGCGGCCGCGGCGGGCGAACAGTTCGACGCCCAGGTCCTGTTCGAGGCGGACCATCGCCCGGGAGAGGGTGGACTGCGGCACCTGCATCTCCTGGGCGGCCCGGGTGACGTGCTCGGTACGGGCGACGCCGGCGAAGTGGGCGAGGCGGGGTGCGAGCAGCCTCGACATGTCTTCCGTGTCTCGTGTGTCACTGGTCCGTGACAGCCGACTCCGTGACCTCTGCTCATGCACCATGGGAACGATTATGACGATTCCGTGCATTGGACGGATGAGCGGGGGCGTACGTAGCTTCGAGGGCATGACTCCCGCCAGTACCGGGGCGTCCACCAGCGTGGGCGCCGTCGCATCCGTTCCTTCGCCTTCTCCGACCCGGCCCGTCACCGCGGCCGTCCCCGAGTCCCGGATGTCCCCGGGCGGGCCCGGTTACCGCCGGATGAGTCTCGCCCTGTTCCTCGCGGGCGTCGCGACCTTCGCGCTGCTGTACTCCACCCAGGCCCTGCTGCCGCTGATCTCCGGCGACCTCGCGGTGAGCGCGGGGGACGCGAGCTGGACGGTGGCGGCGGCCACCGGCGGCCTGGCCCTGTTCGTGCTGCCGATGAGCGCGCTGTCGGAGCGTTACGGACGGCGTACGGTCATGACGGCCTCCCTGGCCGTCGCGGTGACCCTGGGACTGCTGGTGCCGTTCGCGCCGTCACTGGGCGCGCTGGTGGCGCTGCGCGCGCTGCAGGGGGCGGCGCTGGCCGGGCTGCCGGCGTCGGCGACCGCGTATCTCGCGGAGGAGGTCACGCCGAAGGCGCTGGTGACCGCGATCGGGCTGTTCGTGGCCGGCAACAGCGTCGGCGGGATGAGCGGCCGGGTGATCACCGGCTGGGTGGCGCAGGAGTGGGGCTGGCGGGTCGCCGTCGGGGTGATCGGCGTGGTCGCGGTGGCGTGCGCGGTGGCGTTCCGGCTGCTGCTGCCGGCGCCGAGGCACTTCCGGGCGGGCTCGCTGCGGCCGGGTGTGCTGGTGCGGACCGTCCGGGAGCACCTCGCCAACCCGCTGCTGCGGCGGCTGTACGCGATCGGCGCGCTGTTCATGACGGTGTTCGGCGGTGTCTACACGGTCATCGGCTACCGGCTGACCGAGGCGCCGTTCTCGCTGCCGCAGGGCATCGTGGGCTCGATCTTCCTGGTGTACCTGGTGGGTACGGTCTCGGCGTCGGCGGCGGGGCGGCTGGTGGGCCGGCTGGGCCGCCGGGGCGCGCTGTACGCGGGCGGCGGGACGACCGCGGCGGGGCTGCTGCTGTCGCTGGCCGGGTCGCTGCCGGTGGTGCTGCTGGGGCTGGTGCTGATCACGGCGGGCTTCTTCGCGGGGCACGCGGTGGCGTCGTCGGCGGTCGGGAAGACGGCGACGGTGGGGCGGGCGCAGGCGTCGGCCCTGTACCAGTCCGCGTACTACGTCGGGTCCAGTGCGGGGAGCACGGTGGGGGCGCTCGCGTTCCACGCGGGGGGCTGGGGCGGGACGGTGGCGGTCGGGCTGGTCGCGGTGGCCGGGGTCGCGGCGATCACCCTGGCCGGGACGCGGGCGGCGGCGCGGGCTGCCGTGGCCCGGCCGGCCTGAGTTCTGCCGCTCCCGCCGCCCTTTCCCGTCCCGTCCCGGGGCTCCGCCCCGGGACCCCGTTCCTCAAACGCCGGACGGGCTGAGAACAGCCCGTCCGGCGTTTGAGGACGAGGCCCGTTCAGGGCCGTGCCCCTGTAGGCCCCTGGGATGGTCATCCGCCGGTACGCCCCCGGCCATGAAGCGTCCA
>NZ_JBEZBE010000065.1:0-24542 GCF_040646935.1 Streptomyces sp. NPDC044984 | reverse complement strand
CCGAGTTCCGGAGCATGCTGGAGTACAAGGCCCAGTGGTACGGCCGCGAAGTGATCGCGATCGACCGGTGGTTCCCCTCCTCCAGGCTGTGCTCCGCCTGCGGCACCCTGCGGGACAAGATGCCGCTGCACGTCCGCACTTGGACGTGCGACTGCGGGACGACCCATGACCGGGACGTGAACGCGGCACGCAACATCCTGGCCGTCGGACTGACGGTGTCTGTCTGTGGAGCTGGTGTAAGACCTCAACGGAGTACTCCGGGCGGGCAGTCGGCGATGAAGCAGAAACCCCCACGGCGCGAGCCGTAGGAATCCCCTTCCTTCGGGAGGGGGAGGAAGTCAACCGTGTTCCTTTCGCTGTGGGGGTGGCGCACGGTGGATCGGTCTGTGCGGCGTGTGCGGGTGCCGCCGCGCGCCATGGAGCGCGAGGGGTGGCCCGGACCCTCGCGGGACACGCGCGGTCGCGGACGGACGGCGAGCGGCGGTACACGCACGGCCCTCGGGATTGACCAGTTGGACCCCGAGGCTTTACCAGTCGATGTCGAACGAAGGTGGCATAGACCAATGTGACCGTCAACCCTCCTGGCAGTCACGGGACTTGATGTTCTTCAACGCTCCCCCTCGGTCGGCGGACCAGTTATGGTCGAAGCCGTACCAGTGCCACGACGACCCGCCGATCCGACGACGAACGAGGGTCCCGCATGGAGATCGATCCCGCCGCCTCGGGCGCCGTGCTCAAGCGCGAACGGGTCCGCGACGCGATCCTCGAGCTCATCGAGGCCCGGCGCCCCGGCGACGCCATCCCCTCCGAACGCAGCCTGTGCGCCCGGCTCGGCGTGTCCCGGCCCACGTTGCGCGCCGCCGTGGACGAACTCGTGGTCGCGGGACTGCTGGTGCGCGAGCACGGCCGCGGCATGTTTGTCGCCGCCGAGAAGATCACCCAGGAACTGGTCTCCGGGCGGGGCTCCTTCGCCGTGCCGCGGGCCGGCGGTGTGTGGACCAGCCGGGTCCTGGAGCTCCGTACCCTGCCGGCCGGCGCGCGGGTGGGCCGCAGACTGCTGGTGTCGCCCGCGGCGCGGATCCGGTACGTGGCCCGCCTCCGGCTGGTCGACGGCTCGCCCATGGCCATCGAGTACCTGCACGTCCCGGCGGACCTCGTGCCGGAGCTGACCAGGGAGGAACTGGAACAGGGCGATCTCTACGAGCACTTCCGCGACCGCCACGGCGTGCAGGTCGGCGAGGCGGTGCAGTCCATCGAGCCCACCGTGGTGACCCGCGCGGAGGCGGATCTGCTCGAGGTGCCCGAACTGTCGCCCGCCCTGCTGTTCGAACGCCTCACCACCGACACCGGTGACCGCCCGGTCGAGTACGTCCACTCGCTCTACCGGGGAGACCGGTACCGCATCGTCTCGCGGCTCGCCCTCGGTCCCCGTGCCGTCCCCGCGCCGCCGCCCGGGGGACACCACCCGGGCATCCCTCCCGGGGACTTCCTGTCCGGCGGACCGGTCAGCTTCTCCACGCGTGGAGTGGTGCAGAACGACCGGTGAACCGGCGGGGATTCCGCCGGCGGACCCGCGGCGGGGGAGGCGCCCGGCGTCCGCCCGTCCCCCGAAGACTCGGAAATTCCTTAGCCGTTCCGGTGTTTGCATGGCTGCCACGAGGACGGCTCGTGAGTCGGCGCAGGCCGTGCGTCCCGGTATGCGGCAGGACCGGCCTTCCGGCCGGTGCGCCGGAGGGTGCGCGTCCCGCGTCGGATGCCGCCGCTTCCGGTCCGCGGGCGCGGTGCGGACTCCCGCCGACCGGTCCTCTCCGTGGCGGTGGAAAGAGAGAAGATGTCCAAGCGCGCACTGATCACCGGAATCACCGGACAGGACGGCTCGTACCTGGCGGAACACCTGCTGAGCCAGGGGTACCGGGTATGGGGGCTCTGCCGTGGGCAGGCCAACCCGCGAAAGGACCGGATCGCCGAGCTGATCCCCGGCCTGTCCTTCGTGGACGGCGACCTGATGGACCAGGGCAGCCTGGTCTCCGCGGTCGACCTGGTCCAGCCCGACGAGGTCTACAACCTGGGGGCGATCTCCTTCGTCCCCATGTCCTGGCAGCAACCCGAACTGGTCACCGAGGTCAACGGCACCGGCGTGCTGCGCATGCTCGAGGCCATCCGCATGGTCAGCGGACTCGGCAGGTCCTCCGGCGGCGGTCCCCGGGGCCAGATCCGCTTCTACCAGGCGTCGTCCTCGGAGATGTTCGGCCAGGTCGCCGAGAGCCCGCAGAGCGAGACGACCCGGTTCCACCCGCGCAGCCCTTACGGCGTGGCCAAGACCTTCGGCCACTACATCACCCGCAACTACCGCGAGTCGTTCGGGATGTACGGCGTCTCCGGCATCCTCTTCAACCACGAGTCCCCGCGCCGCGGCGCCGAGTTCGTGACCCGGAAGATCACCCTGGCGGTGGCCCAGATCAAGCTGGGCCTGATGGACAAGGTCAGTCTCGGCAACCTGGACGCCGAGCGCGACTGGGGGTTCGCCGGCGACTACGTGCGCGCCATGCACCTGATGCTCCAGCAGGAGGAGCCCGGCGACTACGTCGTGGGCACCGGGCGGATGCACACGGTGCGCGACGCCGCGCGCATCGCCTTCGAGCACGTGGGCCTGGACTGGCGCGACCACGTCGTGATCGACCCCGGCCTGGTGCGGCCCGCCGAGGTCGAGACGCTGTGCGCCGACTCGACCAACGCCCGCAAGGAGCTGGGCTGGGAGCCCGAGGTCGACTTCGAGCAGCTGATGCGCATGATGGTTGAGTCCGACCTGCGCCAGGCCTCCCGCGACCGCGACTACAGCCGGCTGGTGGCCGCCGCCGGCAACTGGTAGGCCCGTCCGGCCGTCGGACCGCCCCGCGCCCCGGCGTCACACACTAGGGATTTCCGCAGACGTACCGCCCGAGACTGGGCCCATGGTCTGCGGAAGTGTGTGCACACCACGCGCGCCGCGCGCATGGTGCGAAGGAGTCGCCGCGGCGGTCCCCGCCCGGCGTGGTGCCGGGGACCCGCCGCGGACAGGCGGACCCCGGCACCGCGTACGGTCCGGTCCGCCCGGCGTGTGACCTCCCGCGCCGGCCGCACCGCCCCACCGGCCCCGCCCCCTCCCCTCCCTCCTTCCGACCCCCCGGCCGTCCCGCCGAACGGCCGCCCCGAACACCCGGTGTCCCCGCCGGACCGCCAGTCGTCCGCCGGTCTTCTTCCAGATGGGTTGCGTTGAAATGGACAAGGAACAGAAGCTCCGGGACTACCTCAAGCGAGCGAGCGCCGATCTGAAGCGTTCGCGGCAGCGGGTGAGCGAGCTGGAGGCGGCGGCCACCGAGCCCATCGCGATCGTCGGCATGAGCTGCCGCTACCCGGGCGGCGTGAACAGTCCCGAGGACCTGTGGCGGATGCTGGTCGCCGGTGAGGACGGCATCACCCCCATGCCCGACGACCGCGGCTGGGAGGCCGCGGTCGGCGACGGGCCCGCCGACTTCGCCGGCGGCTTCCTGCACGACGCGCCCGCCTTCGACGCGGACTTCTTCGGCATCTCGCCCCGCGAGGCCCTGTCCATGGACCCGCAGCAGCGCCTGCTCCTGGAGACCTCCTGGGAGGCCTTCGAGCGCGCCGGGATCGACCCGTCCGGCGTGCGCGGCAGCCGCACCGGCGTGTTCGTCGGCGCCATGCCGCAGGACTACCGCGTCGGCCCCGACGACGACGTCCAGGGCTTCCAGCTGACCGGCAACGCCACCAGCATCCTGTCCGGCCGGCTCTCCTACTTCTACGGCGCCGTCGGCCCCGCCGTGACCGTCGACACCGCCTGCTCGTCCTCCCTGGTCGCCCTGCACCTGGCCGCGCAGTCACTGCGGGCGGGGGAGTGCTCGCTGGCGCTGGCGGCCGGTGTCACCGTGATGGCCAGCCCCACCACGTTCGTCGAGTTCGCCCGCCAGGGCGGCCTCGCCGGCGACGGCCGCTGCAAGTCCTTCGCCGACGCCGCCGACGGCACCGGCTGGTCCGAGGGCGTCGGCGTCCTCGTCCTGGAACGGCTCTCCGAGGCCCGCCGCAACGGCCACCACGTGCTCGCCGTCGTCCGGGGCTCCGCCGTCAACCAGGACGGCGCCTCCAACGGCCTCACCGCCCCCAACGGCCCCTCCCAGCAGCGCGTCATCGAGGCCGCCCTGGTCAACGCCCGCCTCTCCGCCGCCGAGGTGGACGCGGTCGAGGCGCACGGCACCGGCACCGTCCTCGGCGACCCCGTCGAGGCGCAGGCGCTGCTGGCCACCTACGGCCGGGGCCGCGACCCGCAGCGGCCGCTGCTGCTCGGCTCGGTGAAGTCCAACATCAGCCACACCCAGGCCGCCGCCGGCGTCGCCGGCGTCATCAAGACGGTCATGGCGATGCGCCACGACCTGCTCCCGCGCACCCTGCACGTGGACCGGCCGTCCACCCACGTCGACTGGACCGAGGGCGCCGTCCGCCTCCTCACCGAGCCCGTACCGTGGCCGCGCCGCGACGGCGCCCCGCGCCGGGCCGGCATCTCCTCCTTCGGCCTGTCCGGCACCAACGCGCACACCATCATCGAGGAAGCCCCCGCCGAGGAACCCGTCGCCGAGGAGACCCCCGCGGCCCCCGCCGTCGAGCCCGGGGTCCTGCCGTGGCTGCTGTCCGGCCGCACCACCGACGCCCTGCGCGAGCAGGCAGGACGGCTGCTGGCCCACCTCCGCGACCGGCCCGCGCTCACCGCCCTCGACACCGCCCACGCCCTGGCCACCACCCGCTCCGCCTTCGAGCACCGCGCCGCGCTCACCGCCGCCGACCGCGACACCGCCCTCGCCGCCCTCACGGCGCTCGCCGCCGGCGAGGACGCGCCCGGCCTTACCGTCCGCCGGACGCGCGGTCGCCCCAAGCTCGCCGTGCTCTTCTCCGGCCAGGGCTCCCAGCGCCTCGGCATGGGCCGCGACCTGTACGCCCGCTTCCCCGTCTTCGCACGCGCCCTCGACGAGGTCCTCGGCCACCTCGACGCCGGCCCCGACGGCCCGCTGCGCCCCCTGCTGCTGGCCGAGGAGGGCACCGCCGAGGCCGCCCTGCTCGACCGCACCGGATACGCGCAGCCCGCCCTCTTCGCCCTCGAAGTCGCCCTGTACCGGCTGGTGGAGTCCTGGGGCCTGACCCTCGACCACGTCACCGGCCACTCCGTCGGCGAGATCGCCGCCGCGCACGTCGCGGGCGTCTTCTCCCTGGAGGACGCCTGCGCGCTGGTCGCCGCCCGCGGCCGGCTGATGGAGGCGCTGCCCGAGGGCGGCGCCATGGTCTCCGTCGAGGCCACCGAGGACGAGGTGGCCCCGCTGGTCGCCGAGCGCGCCGAGCGGGTGTCGATCGCCGCCCTCAACGGCCCCTCCGCCGTGGTCGTCGCGGGCACCGCCGCCGACGTCGACGCCGTGGCGGCCCACTTCGACGGGCTCGGCCGCCGCACCCGCCGGCTGCGCGTCTCGCACGCCTTCCACTCGCCGCTGATGGAGCCGATGCTCGCGGAGTTCCGTGACGTCGTCGCCGGACTGGCCCCGCAGGCCCCCGCACTGCCCGTCGTCTCCAACCTGACCGGCCGGCCCGCCACGGTCGAGCAGCTCACCTCCGCCGACTACTGGACCGACCACGTCCGCCACGCCGTCCGCTTCGCCGACGGCGTCTCCTGGCTGGCCGGCCACGGCACCGGCGTCTTCCTCGAACTCGGCCCCGACGGCACCCTGTCCGCGCTCACCCGCGCCTGCCTGGACGCCGCCGGACACGAGGACGCCGCCGTCCTGCCCGCCCTGCGCAAGGACCGCCCCGAGCCCACCGCGCTCACCGAGGCCGCCACCGGCCTGTACCTGCACGGCGTGCCGCTGCGCTGGGACCGCTGGTTCGAGGGCACCGGCGCCCGCCGCGCCGACCTGCCGACGTACGCCTTCCAGCACCGCAGGTTCTGGCCCAAGGGCGTCACCGGGACGGCCGGCGACGTACGGGCCGCGGGCCTCGGCGCCGCCCACCACCCGCTGCTGGCCGCCGCCGTCACCCTCGCCAACTCCGACGGCCTGCTGCTCACCGGCCGCCTCTCGGTGCGCACCCACCCCTGGCTCGCCGACCACGCGGTCCGCGGCACCGTCCTGCTGCCCGGCACCGCCTTCCTGGAACTGGCGGTACGGGCCGGCGACGAGGTCGGCTGCGACCGCGTCGAGGACCTCACCCTCGCCGCACCGCTCGCCCTGCCCGAGGACGGCGGCGTCCAGGTCCAGGTGTGGATCGCCGGCCCCGACGACACCGGCCGCCGCTCCCTCAGCCTCTACGCCCGCCCCGAGGGCGACGACGACCGGCCCTGGACCCGGCACGCCACCGGCACCCTCGCCCCCGGCGCCCGCCGGGAGGAAGGCTTCGACGCGGCCGTGTGGCCCCCGGCCGGCGCCGAGCCGGTCGACCTGGACGGCTTCTACGACTCGCTCGCCGACACCGGATTCGGCTACGGCCCGGCCTTCCGCGGCCTGCGGGCGGTGTGGCGGCGCGGCGAGGAGACCTTCGCCGAGGTCGCCCTCGACGCCGGCCCCGCCGGTGACGCGCCCTCCTTCGGCCTCCACCCCGCGCTCCTCGACGCGGCCCTGCACGCCACCGCCTTCGCCCCGCTCGGCGAGGAGGGGCGCGGCGGCCTGCCCTTCTCCTGGCAGGACGTCACCCTGCACGCGAGCGGTGCCACCGAGGCCCGCGTGCGGCTCGTCCCGGCCGGTGACGACGCCGTGTCGATCGCCGTCACCGACGCCACCGGCGCGCCCGTCGCCTCCGTGGCCTCCCTGGTGCTGCGCACCGCCCCGGACGCTCGCGCCACCGCCGCCTCCGCCCTGGAGCGGGACGCGCTGTTCGCCCTGGACTGGACCCGGATCACCGCCTCCGCCGACGGCACCGCCCCGCCCGCCGCGGTCGGCCTGCTCGGCACCGACCCCTTCGGCCTGTCCGCCGCCCTGTCCGCCGCCGGCGCGGCCGTGTCCGACCTCCCCGGTGGCGGTGAGACGCCGGACCTGGTGCTCGCCCCCGTCGCCGGCGCGGGCGACGACCGGATGCTCACCTCGGTGCACGAGGTCACCTCACGCGCCCTCGGCCACCTGAAGGACTGGCTCGACGCCCCGGCCCGGTCCGGCTCCCGGCTGGTCTTCGTCACCCGGGGCGCCGTCGCCACCGACGGCGGCGGCGTCACCGACCCCGCCGCCGCGGCCGTCTGGGGCCTGGTCCGCTCCGCGCAGACCGAACACCCCGGCCGCTTCGGCCTGGTGGACCTCGACCCGGCGTCCACGGCCGACCCCGCCGCCCTCACCGCCGCCCTCACCGCGGACGAACCGGCGACCGCCGTCCGCGCCGGCGCGGTCCTCGGCGCCCGCCTCGCCCGCGTCCGCCCGCCCGCCGAGCGGGACACCCCTGCCTGGAACCCCGACGGCACCGTCGTGATCACCGGCGGCACCGGCGGCCTGGGCGCCGTCCTCGCCCGCCACCTCGTCGCCGAACACGGCGTACGGCACCTGCTCCTCGCCGGCAGGCGCGGACCCGACGCCCCCGGCGCCGCCGAACTCGCCGACACCCTGCGCGAGTCCGGCGCCGAGGTCACCCTCCGGGCCTGCGACGCGGCCGACCCCGACGCCGTCGCCGCGCTCTTCGCCGCCATCCCCGAGGACCACCCCGTCACCGCGGTGGTGCACACCGCCGGCGTCCTCGACGACGGGCTCGTGGAGTCCTTCACCGCCGACCGCCTCACCGCCGTCCTGCGGCCCAAGGCCGACGCCGTCTGGCACCTGCACCGGGCCACGCGCGACCTCGACCTCGCCGCGTTCGTCGTCTTCTCCTCCTTCGCCGGCACCGCCGGCGCCCCCGCCCAGGCCGGCTACGCCGCCGCCAACGCCTTCCTCGACGCGCTCGCCGCGACCCGGCGCGCCTGCGGGCTGCCCGGCCTGTCGCTCGGCTGGGGCCCCTGGGCGCCCGGCACCGGCATGACCGGTGAACTCACCGAGCACGACCTGCGCCGCCTGTCCCGTTCCGGCACGCCCCCGCTCACCCCCGAGGACGGCCTCGCCCTCTTCGACACCGCCCTCGCCCTGCCCCGCGCGGCCGTCCTGCCCGTCCGGCTCGACCTGGCCGCGCTGCGCGGCGGGGGAGAGGTGCCGCCCCTGCTGCGCGGCCTGATCCGGGCCCGCCGCCGCACCGTGCGCACCGGATCCGAGGCCGCCCTCGGCCTCACCCAACGACTGTCCCGGCTCGACGCCGAGGCCCGCACCGAGACCGTCACCGACCTGGTGCGCGCCCAGGTGGCCGCCGTGCTCGGCCACGCCTCCGCCACCGACATCGACCCCGAACGCGCCTTCCAGGACCTCGGCTTCGACTCCCTGACCGCCGTCGAGCTGCGCAACCGGCTCGCCGCCGTCACCGGTCTGCGCACCTCCGCCACCGTCGTCTTCGACCACCCGACGGTGTCCGCGCTCGCCGCCCACCTGCTGGAGGAGCTGACCGGCGACGCGGACACGGACGCGGCCGCCCCGGCGGCCGCCCCGGTGGCCACCGCCGACGACCCGATCGTCATCGTCGGCATGAGCTGCCGCTACCCCGGCGGCGTCAGCTCCCCCGACGACCTGTGGCGCCTGGTCACCGAGGGCACCGACGCGATCGGCGGGCTGCCCGTCAACCGCGGCTGGGACCTGGACTCGCTGTACCACCCGGACCCCGACCACCCCGGCACCTCGTACGCCCGCCACGGCGGATTCCTGCACGACGCGGGCGACTTCGACCCCGGCTTCTTCGGCATGAGCCCCCGCGAGGCGCTGGCCACCGACTCCCAGCAGCGGCTGCTCCTGGAGGCGTCCTGGACCGCCGTGGAGCACGCCGGCATCGACCCGGTCTCCCTGCGCGGCAGCCGCACCGGCGTCTTCGCCGGCGTCATGTACAGCGACTACTCCGCCACCCTCGCCGACGAGCGCTTCGAGGGCCACCAGGGCAGCGGCACCGCGCCCAGCATCGCCTCCGGCCGGGTCTCCTACGCCCTCGGCCTGGAGGGCCCCGCGGTCACCGTCGACACCGCCTGCTCCTCCTCCCTGGTCGCCATGCACTGGGCGATGCAGGCGCTGCGCTCCGGCGAGTGCTCCCTCGCCCTGGCCGGCGGCGTCACCGTGATGTCCACGCCGACCTCCCTGATCGAGTTCTCCCGCCAGCGCGGACTGTCGCCCGACGGCCGCTGCAAGGCGTTCTCCGACGACGCCGACGGCGTCGGCTGGTCCGAGGGCGTCGGCGTCCTCGTCCTGGAGCGGCTGTCCGACGCGCGCCGCAACGGCCACCGCGTCCTCGCCGTGGTGCGCGGCTCGGCCGTCAACCAGGACGGCGCCTCCAACGGCCTGACCGCCCCCAACGGCCCCGCCCAGCAGCGCGTCATCCGCCAGGCCCTCGGCGCCGCCGGGCTGACCCCCGCCGACGTGGACGCCGTCGAGGCGCACGGCACCGGCACCGGCCTCGGCGACCCGATCGAGGCGCAGGCCCTGCTCGCCACCTACGGCCAGGACCGCGACCCCGAACGCCCCCTGCTGCTCGGCTCGGTGAAGTCCAACCTGGGCCACACCCAGGCCGCCGCCGGTGTCGCCGGCGTCATCAAGATGGTCATGGCGATGCGCCACGGCGCACTGCCGCGCACCCTGCACGCCGACCGCCCCTCCCGCCACGTCGACTGGGAGTCCGGCGCGGTCGCCCTCCTCCAGGAGCACACCGCCTGGCCCGAGACGGGCCGCCCCCGCCGCGCCGCCGTCTCCTCCTTCGGCATCAGCGGCACCAACGCCCACGTCGTCCTGGAACAGCCCGCACCGCAGCCCGCGCCCCGCCCCGCGAGCACCGGCACGGACGCCGGCGCGCCCGCAGTCCTGCCGTGGGTCCTGTCCGGCCGCACCCGGCCCGCGCTGCGCGCCCAGGCCGCCCGCCTGCTCGCCCACCTGGACGAGCGCCCCGCCCTCGCGCCCGCCGACGTGACCCTCTCCCTGGCCACCACCCGGCCCGCGTTCGAACAGCGCGCCGTCGCCGTCGGCACCCCCGACGACGTACGGCGGGCCCTGGCCGCCCTCGCCGCCGACCGGCCCGACCCGGCGCTGGTCCTCGGCGAGACCGGCGGCGCCGGCCGCACCGCCCTGCTGTTCACCGGACAGGGCAGCCAGCGCCCCGGCACCGGCCGCGAACTGTACGCCCGGTACCCGGAGTTCGCCGAGGCGCTCGACGAGGTCGTGGCGAAGCTCGACCCGCTGCTCGCCGACCCCGGGGCGGAGGCCGCGCCGCGCTCCCTCAAGGACGTCCTCTTCGCCGAGGACGGCACCCCCGAGGCCGCCGCGCTCTACGAGACCGGCTGGACCCAGCCCGCCCTGTTCGCCCTCGAGACCGCCCTGTACCACCTGGTCCGCTCCTGGGGCGTGCGCCCCGGCGTGCTCCTCGGACACTCCATCGGCGGCATCACCGCCGCCCACGCCGCGGGCGTCCTCTCCCTGGACGACGCCTGCGCGCTGGTCGCCGCGCGCGCCCGGCTGATGCAGGCGCTCCCCGAGGGCGGCGCCATGTACTCCGTGCAGGCCACCGAGGAGGAGGTGCTGCCGCTGCTGGCCGGCCTGGAGGACCAGGTCTCCCTGGCCGCCGTCAACAGCCCCGGTTCCGTCGTGGTCGCCGGGGACGAGGACGCAGCCGAGCGCGTCGCCGCCCACTTCGCCGGACAGGGCCGCACCACCCGCCGGCTGCGGGTCAGCCACGCCTTCCACTCGCCGCGCATGGACGCAGTGCTCGACGCCTACCGCCGGGTCGCCGAGGGCCTGACCTACCACGAACCGGCCGTGCCGGTCGTCTCCGACCTCACCGGCCGCCCCGCCACCGGTGACGACCTGCGCACCGCCGACTACTGGGTGCGCCACGTCCGCGGCACCGTCCGCTTCGCCGACGCGGTGCGCGCCGCCCACGAGGCGGGCGCCGCCACCTTCCTCGAGCTCGGTCCCGGCGGCTCCCTCGCCGCCCTCGTCGAGGACACCCTCGGCGACGACGCCGGCACCGACGCCGTCCCGCTGCTGCGCACCGACCGCCCGGAGGAGGTCAGCGCCCTCGCCGCCCTCGCCCGCCTGCACGTGCGCGGGGTCCGCGTGGACTGGTCCGCCCTGCACACCGGCACCGGCGCCACCACCGTCGAACTGCCCACCTACGCCTTCCAGCACGAGACGTACTGGCCCGACACCACCGCCCCCGGCTCCCGCCGCGCCGTCTCCGACCCGGCCGACGCCGCCCTGTGGACCGCCGTCGAACGCGGCGACGCCGACGGGCTCGCCGGACTGCTCGGCCTGCGCGACGAGGAGCACGCCTCCCTGTACGCGCTGCTGCCCTCGCTGTCGTCCTGGCGGCGCGCCCGGCAGGAGAAGTCCGTCCTGGACGCCGCCCGCTACCAGGTCGCCTGGCGGCCCGCCACCACCACCGGCGCCCCCGTCCTGGACGGCACCTGGCTGGCCGTCACCACCGCCGGCGACGAGGCCGACGAGGTCCTCGACGCGCTGCGCGGCCACGGCGCCCTGCTCCGGCGCCTCGAACTCGACGCCTCCCACCTCGACCGCGAACGGCTCGCCGACGCCCTGCGCGCCGCCGGGGCCGCCGACGCCGCCGGCGTGCTGAACCTGCTGCCGCTCGCCGACGGCCCCCACCCCACCGACGGGGCGTCCGGGGACAGCGCCGCCGGCGGCCTCCCGCCCGGTTTCGCCCTCGGCGTCGTCCTCGCCCAGGCCTGCGGCGACACCGGTACCACCGCCCCGCTGTGGACGATCACCCGCGGCGCCGTCTCCACCGGCGCCGACGACCCGCTCACCCACCCCGCCCGCGCCGCCCACTGGGGCCTGGGCCGGGTCGCCGCCCTGGAACGCCCCGAACAACCCGGCGGCCTCGTCGACCTGCCGGCCGCCCTCGACGCGCCCGCCGCGCAGCGGCTGGCCGGTGTGCTCGCCGCCCGCGACGGCGACGACCAGGTCGCCGTCCGCGCCTCGGGCGTCCTCGCCCGCCGCCTCGTCCGCCACCCCGGCGCCGACCTCCCCCGCGAGGACGCCCTCACCGCCTCCGGCACCGTCCTGATCACCGGCGGCACCGGCGGACTCGGCGCCGAGACGGCCCGCCTGCTGGCCCGGGCCGGCGCCGCCCACCTGATCCTCACCAGCCGGCGCGGCCCCGACGCGCCGGGCGCCGCGGAACTCACCGCCGAACTCCAGGAGTCGGGCGCCCGCGTCACCCTCGTCGCCTGCGACAGCGCCGACCGCGACGCCCTCGCCGCCGTCCTCGCCGCCGTCCCCGAGGACGCCCCGCTCACCGGTGTGGTGCACGCCGCGGGTGTCGGTCAGGCCGCGCCCCTGTCCGCCACCCCGCTGGCCGACACCGCCGCCGCGATGGCCGCCAAGACCCTCGGCGCCGCCCACCTCGACGCCCTGCTCGACGGCCACGACCTGGACTTCTTCCTGCTCTACTCGTCCGTCGCCGGAGTGTGGGGCAGTGCCGGGCAGAGCGCCTACGCCGCAGCCAACGCCTACCTCGACGCCCTCGCCGAGCACCGGCGCGCCCGCGGCCTGGCCGCCACCGCCGTCGCCTGGGGCCCGTGGGCCGAGATCGGCATGGCCCACGCGCACCACTCCGTCTCCGACACCCTCGAACGCAGCGGACTGCGCCTGCTGGCCCCCGCCACCGCCGTCACCGAGCTGCGCCGCGCCCTCGTCCAGCGGGACACCGCGGTCACCGTCGCCGACGTCGACTGGGAGCAGTACCACCCGGTCTTCACCGCCGTGCGCACCAGCCGCCTGTTCGACGAGATCGACACCGTCCGCGCCCTCGCCGCCCCGGCGGACACCACCGCGACCGTCTCCGAACTGGCCGGACGGCTGCGCGGACTGACCGGCGACGAGCAGCAGCGGCTGCTCCTGGACCTGGTGCGCTCCGAGGCCGCCGTCGTCCTCGGCCACACCTCCGCAGACGGCGTCCCCGCCAAGCGCGCCTTCCGCGACGCGGGCTTCGACTCGCTGACCGCCGTGGAACTGCGCAAGCGCCTCGCCGCGCTCACCGGCCTCGCCCTGCCCACCACCCTGGTCTTCGACCACCCCAACCCGGCCGCCCTCGCCCGCCACCTCCAGGACGAACTCCTCGGCACCGGCGACGGCGCGTCGCCCGCCACCGCCGGCCCGGTCACCACCGACGAGCCCATCGCCATCATCGGCATGAGCTGCCGCTTCCCCGGCGGCGCCCGCTCCGCCGACGCGTTCTGGCGGCTCGTCGCCGACGGCACCGACAGCATCTCCGACTTCCCCGTCAACCGCGGCTGGGACGCCGACGCCCTCTACGACCCCGACCCCGACAACCCCGGCACCACCTACTCCACCCTCGGCGGCTTCCTGCACGACGCGGGCGAGTTCGACCCCGGCTTCTTCGGCATCTCGCCCCGCGAGGCCGTCACCATGGACCCGCAGCAGCGGCTGCTCCTGGAGACCACCTGGGAGGCGTTCGAACACGCCGGGATCGACCCCGCCGCGGTGCACTCCACGCCCACCGGCACCTTCATCGGCTCCACCTACCAGGACTACGGCGTCGCCATGGACGACGGCTCCGCCGGGCACGCCGTCACCGGCTCCAGCCCCAGCGTCCTGTCCGGCCGCCTCGCCTACACCTTCGGCCTGGAGGGCCCGGCCGTCACCGTCGACACCGCCTGCTCCTCCTCCCTGGTCGCGCTGCACCTGGCCTGCCAGTCGCTGCGCAACGGCGAGAGCAGCCTCGCCCTCGCGGGCGGCGCCACCGTCATGACCAACCCGATGTCCTTCATCGCGTTCAGCCGGCAGCGGGCCCTGGCCCGCGACGGACGCTGCAAGGCGTTCTCCGACGACGCCGACGGCATGACCCTCGCCGAGGGCGTCGGCGTCCTCGTCCTGGAACGCCTCTCCGACGCCCGCCGCAACGGCCACGAGGTCCTCGCCGTCGTCCGCGGCTCCGCCATCAACCAGGACGGCGCCTCCAACGGCCTGACCGCCCCCAACGGCCCCTCCCAGGTCCGCGTCATCCGCCAGGCCCTGGGCGCCGCCGGACTCACCGCCGACGACATCGACGTGGTCGAGGCGCACGGCACCGGCACCGCGCTCGGCGACCCCATCGAGGCGCAGGCCCTGCTCACCACCTACGGCCGGGACCGCGACCCGCGGCGCCCGCTGCTGCTCGGCTCGGTGAAGTCCAACATCGGCCACACCCAGTCGGCCGCCGGCGTCGCCGGCGTCATCAAGATGGTCATGGCGATGCGGCACGGCACCCTGCCGCGCACCCTGCACGCCGACCGGCCGTCCACCCACGTCGACTGGTCGAGCGGCGCCGTCCGCCTGGTCACCGAGACCACCGACTGGCACAAGGACGACGCCCCGCTGCGCTGCGCCGTCTCCTCCTTCGGCATCAGCGGCACCAACGCCCACGCCATCCTGGAGCAGGCGCCCGCCGGCCCGGAGCCCGCCGAGGCCACCGAGCCCGCCCTCCCGGCCGGCGGCACCCTGCCCTGGATCCTGTCCGCCGCCGCCCCCGCGGCCCTGCGCGGCCAGGCCCGCAACCTCGCCGCGCACGTCACCGCCGCCGGGCCGCACCCCGCCGACGTCGGCCACACCCTGATCACCGCCCGCTCCGTACTGGAACACCGCGCCGTCGCCCTCGGCACCACCACCGCCGAACTCACCGACGCCCTCACCGCGTTCGCCGACGGCGCGTCCACCGCCCAGGTCGTCAGCGGCACCGCCGACACCGACGGCCGCACCGTGTTCGTCTTCCCCGGCCAGGGCTCCCAGTGGGCCGGCATGGGCGCCGAACTCCTCGACACCTCACCCGTGTTCGCCGAGCGGCTGCACGAGTGCGCCGCCGCGCTCGCCCCGTTCACCGACTGGTCCCTGACCGACGTCATCCGCGGCGCCGACGGCGCGCCCGACTTCGACCGCGTCGACGTCGTCCAACCCGCCACCTGGGCCGTGATGGTGTCCCTGGCCGAGCTGTGGCGCGCCCACGGCGTCACCCCGGACGCCGTCGTCGGCCACTCCCAGGGCGAGATCGCCGCCGCCGTCGTCTCCGGCGCCCTGTCCCTGGAGGACGGCGCCCGCGTCGTCGCCCTGCGCAGCCAGGCCATCGGCCGCGTCCTGGCCGGGGCCGGCGGCATGATGTCCGTCCAGCTGCCCGCCGCCGAGGCCGAGGAGTACCTGGCCGCCCACGACGGCGCCGTCTCCGTCGCCGCCGTCAACGGGCCCCGCTCCGTGGTCCTCGCCGGCACCCCCGACGCGCTCGACGCCCTGCACGCCGAGTTCACCGCCCGGGACGTGCGCGCCCGACGCGTCGCCGTGGACTACGCCTCCCACTCCCCGCAGGTCGAGCGCGTCCACGACGAACTGCTCGAACTGCTCGCACCGGTGACGCCCCGTCAGGCACGGGTGCCGTTCCACTCCACGGTCACCGGCGAGATCCTCGGCGCCGCCGCCACGGACGCCGCGTACTGGTACCGCAACCTGCGGCAGACCGTCCGCTTCGAGGACGCCGTACGCGCCCTCCTCGGCTCCGGACACACCGTGTTCGTCGAGATCAGCCCGCACCCCGTGCTCACCATGGCGGTGCAGGCCACCGCCGAGGAGAGCGGCGACCACGTCGCCGTCACCGGCACCCTGCGCCGCGAACAGGGCGGCACCAGCCGCTTCCTGGCCTCCCTCGCCGAGCAGTGGGTCCGCGGCGGCCGCGCCGACTGGACCGCCGTCTACGCCGGCTGCGGCGCCCGCAGGACACCCCTGCCCACCTACGCCTTCCAGCGCGAGCACCTGTGGACCGAGGCGGCGCCGCCGCGCACCGCGGGCGACGGCGACCCCGCCGACGCCGAGTTCTGGACCGAGGTCGAGCAGGAGGACGTCGACTCCCTCGCCACCCGCCTGCACCTGGACCGCGACGCCCTCGCCCCCGTCCTGCCCGCCCTGTCCACCTGGCGACGGCAGCGCCGCGACCGCTCCACCGTCGGCTCCTGGCGCTACCGCGCCACCTGGAAGCCGCTCGGCGCCCTGCCCGACGCCGCCCTCACCGGCACCTGGCTGCTGGTCACCGCCGACGGCACCGACCCCGGGCACACCGCCGCCGTGCGGGAGGCGCTCGCCGCGCACGGCGCCGACCCGGTGCCGCTGCCCCTCGACGCCGCCGACACCGACCGCGCCCACCTCGCCGCCCGCCTGCGCGAGCTGCCCGAACCCACCGGCGTGGTCTCGCTGCTGGCCGCCGCCGAGGACACCGGCACCCTCCACCCCGTGCTGCCCGCCGGGCTCGCCCTCTCCGTCACCCTGATCCAGGCACTCGGCGACGCCGGCGTCGACGCGCCCCTGTGGGCGCTGACCCGCGGCGCCGTCTCCACCGGCCGCGCCGACCGGCTCACCCGGCCCGCGCAGGCCATGGTGCACGGCCTCGGCTGGACCGCCGCGCTGGAACACCCGCAGCGCTGGGGCGGCACCGTCGACCTGCCCGACACCCTCGACCACCGCGCGGCCCAGCGGCTCGCCGCCGTCCTCACCGGCACCACCGGCGAGGACCAGCTCGCCGTCCGCGCCTCCGGCGTCCTCGCCCGCCGCGTCGCCCCCGCGCCCGCCCCCGCCGGCGGCCCCGGCTGGAGCCCGCGCGGCACCGTCCTGGTCACCGGCGGCACCGGCACCCTCGGCCCCCACCTGGCCCGCTGGCTCGCCGACCGGGGCGCCCGCGACCTGGTCCTCACCAGCCGCCGCGGCGACAGCGCCCCCGGAGCGGCCGAACTCGTCGCCGAGCTCGCCGAACGCGGCTGCACCGCCACCGTCGCCGCCTGCGACGTCACCGACCGGGACGCCGTCGCCGCGCTCCTGGACCGGCTCGCCGCCGAGGGCCGCACCGTCCGCAGCGTCTTCCACACCGCCGCCGTCATCGAACTCCAGTCGATCGACGAGACCAGCCTGGACGCCTTCGCCAAGGTCGTGCACGCCAAGACCGCCGGCGCCGCCCACCTCGACGAACTCCTCGACGACGACCAGCTCGACGCCTTCGTCCTGTACTCCTCCACCGCCGGCCTGTGGGGCAGCGGCCGGCACGCCGCATACGTCGCCGCCAACGCCCACCTCAACGCACTCGCCGAGCACCGCCGTGCCCGCGGCGCCCGCGCCACCGCGATCTCGTGGGGCATCTGGGCCGACGACATGAAGCTCGGCCGCGTCGACCCCGGCCAGATCCGCCGCAGCGGCCTGGTCTTCATGAACCCCGAACTGGCCCTCGCCGGACTCCGCGGGGCCCTCGACGCCGACGAGGGCGTCCTCGCCGTCGCCGACGTCGACTGGGACCGCTACCACCCGGTGTTCACCTCCTCGCGGCCCACCGACCTGTTCGAGGACGTCCCCGACGTACGGCGCCTGACCGAGGAGTCCGAGGCCCGCGCCGCCGACGGCGGCGAGTTCGCCGGCCGGCTGCGCGCGCTGCCCGCCGCCGAACAGGACCGCCTCCTGCTGGACCTGGTCCGCTCCGAGGCCGCCACCGTCCTCGGCCACGCCTCCCCGGAGGTGCTGTCCGAGCGCCGCGCCTTCCGCGACGTCGGCTTCGACTCCCTCACCGCCGTCGACCTGCGCAACCGGCTCGCCGCCGTCACCGGCCTCACCCTGCCGAGCACCCTCGTCTTCGACTACCCGGACCCGCTCACCCTCGTCGCGCACCTGCGCGGCCTCGTCGGCGGCCCCGGCACCGAGGACGACGGACCGGTGCGCACCACCGCCGCCGTCGACGACGAGCCCATCGCCGTCGTCGCCATGAGCTGCCGCTACCCCGGCGGCATCACCAGCCCCGAGGCCCTGTGGGACCTCGTCGCGGCCGGCGGCGACGCCATCACCGGCTTCCCCGCCGACCGAGGCTGGGACGCCGACGCCCTCTACGACCCCGACCCCGACAAGCCCGGCACCACCTACTCCACCCAGGGCGGCTTCCTCCACGACGTCGCCGACTTCGACGCCGCCTTCTTCGGCATCTCCCCGCGCGAGGCCCTCGCCATGGACCCGCAGCAGCGGCTCCTGCTGGAGACCGGCTGGGAGGTCCTGGAACGCGCCGGCATCGACCCCGCCACCCTCCGTGGCAGCCTCACCGGCACCTTCATCGGCGCCAGCTACCAGGACTACACGGCGGGCGGCGCCTCCACCGAGGGCGCCGAGGGCCACCTCATCACCGGCACCATCTCCAGCGTGATGTCCGGCCGCCTCGCCTACACCTTCGGCCTGGAGGGCCCGGCCGTCACCCTGGACACCGCCTGCTCCTCCTCGCTCGTCGCGCTGCACCTGGCCTGCCAGTCGCTGCGCAACGGCGAGAGCACCCTCGCCCTCGCCGGCGGCGTCAGCGTGATGGCCACCCCCAGCGCCTTCACCGGCTTCAGCCGCCAGCGCGCCATGGCCCCCGACGGCCGCTGCAAGGCGTACGCCGAGGGCGCCGACGGCATGAGCCTCGCCGAGGGCGTCGGCCTCGTCCTGGTCGAACGGCTCTCCGACGCCCGCCGCAACGGCCACCCCGTGCTCGCCGTGATCCGCGGCTCCGCCGTCAACCAGGACGGCGCCTCCAACGGCCTCACCGCCCCCAACGGCCCCTCCCAGGCCCGGGTGATCCGCCAGGCCCTCAGCAACGCGAACCTCACCCCGGCCGACGTCGACGTGGTCGAGGGCCACGGCACCGGCACCGCGCTCGGCGACCCCATCGAGGCGCAGGCCCTGCTCGCCACCTACGGCCAGGGCCGGCCCGCCGACCGGCCGCTGCTGCTCGGCTCGGTGAAGTCCAACATCGGCCACACCCAGATGGCGTCCGGCATCGCCGGCGTCATGAAGATGGTCATGGCGATGCGCCACGGCACCGTGCCGCCCACCCTGCACGTGGACACCCCCTCCAGCCACGTCGACTGGAACTCCGGCGCCATCGACCTGGCCATCGACACCGTGCCCTGGCCCGAGACCGGCCGGCCCCGCCGCGCCGCCGTCTCCTCCTTCGGCCTCAGCGGCACCAACGTCCACACCGTCCTCGAACAGGCCCCCGACACCCCCGACGCGGAGCGGCCGAGGACCGCGCCCGCCGCGGACCCCGGCACCCTGCCGGCCGGCGTGCCGCTGGTCCTGTCCGCCCGCACCGCCCCCGCCCTGCGCGCCCAGGCCGGCCGGCTCCTCGACCACACCGAGGCCCGTCCGGACATTCCGCTGCTCGACGTGGCCCACTCCCTGGCCACCACCCGCGGCACCCTGGAACACCGCGCCGCCGTCCTGGCCGGCGACCGCGAGGGCGTGCTGCGCGCCCTGACCGCCCTGCGCGACGGCACCCCCGACGGCGCCCTCGTCACCGGCGCCCCCTCCCGGGGCCGCCTCGCCTTCCTGTTCACCGGACAGGGCAGCCAGCGCGCCGCCATGGGCCGCGAACTGTACGACCGCCACCCGGTCTTCGCGGACGCCCTGGACGACGTCCTCACCCGCTTCGACCGGGAACTCGAACGCCCGCTGCGGGACGTGCTGTTCGCCGAGGAGGGCACCCCGGACGCCGCCCTCCTGCACGACACCGCCCACACCCAGCCCGCCCTGTTCGCCCTCGAAGTCGCCCTCTACCGGCTCGTCGAGTCCTGGGGCACCGTCCCCGACGGCGTCGCCGGCCACTCCGTCGGCGAACTCGCCGCCGCCCACGTCGCCGGCGTCCTCTCCCTGGACGACGCCTGCACCCTCGTCGCCGCCCGCGGCCGCCTCATGGCCGCCCTGCCGGCCGGCGGCGCCATGGTCGCCGTACAGGCCGCCGAGGACGAGGTGCTGCCGCTGCTGGACGGCCTGGAGGACCAGGTCTCCCTCGCCGCAGTCAACGGCCCCCGCGCCGTCGTCCTGTCCGGCGAGGAGGACGCCGTCACCCGGATCGCCGCCCGGCTCGCCGGGGACGGCCGCAGGACCCGCGCCCTGCGCGTCAGCCACGCCTTCCACTCGCCGCGCATGGACGCCATGCTCGACGACTTCGCCCGGGTCGCCCGCGGCCTCACCTACCACCTGCCGTCCGTCCCGCTGGTGTCCACCGTCACCGGCGAACCCGCCGACACCGACGCACTGCGCACCCCCGAGTACTGGGTGCACCAGGTCCGCGCCACCGTCCGCTTCGCCGACGCCGTGCGCACCCTCGCCCGGCAGGGCCACACCTCCTTCCTGGAGATCGGCCCCGACGGCACCCTGTCCGCCGCCGCCCGCGACACCCTCGACGCCGCCGACGTCACCGCGGCGCACGCCGAGGTGACGACGGTGCCCGCGCTGCGCCGCGACCGCGACGAGGTCACCGCGCTCACCGCCGCCCTGGCCCGCCTCCACGTCCACGGCACCCGGGTGGACTGGTCCCGCGTCCTGCACGGCACCGGCGCCCGCCGCGTCGACCTGCCCACCTACGCCTTCCAGCACAGCCGCTACTGGCCCGACACCACCCACGGGCCCGCCCTGGCGACCGCGGCCGGCCCGGCCGACGGCGCGGACGCCGCGTTCTGGTCCGCCGTCGAGCGCGCCGACCTGCCCGCCCTCGGTGCCGACCTCGGCCTCGACGACGACACCCTGGCCGCCCTCGTGCCCGCCCTGTCCGCGTGGCGGCGCCGCCGCACCGAACGGGCCGCCGCCGACGCCCGCCGCCACCGCGCCGTGTGGAGGCCGCTGGACGGCGCCCCCACCGCCCGGCCGGCCGGCACCTGGCTCGTCCTGCTCCCGGCCACCGGCCCCGACACCGACGTGGCCGAACTGCCGGACACCCTCGGCCTGCACGCCGTACGCGTGACCACCGACGGCCGGGACCGCACGGGCCTCGCCGACCTCCTGCGGGAACTCCCCGCGTCCGACGGCGACTTCGCCGGCGTCCTGTCCCTGCTCACCCTCGGCGCGGACGACTCCGACACCGACTCCGACGACCCCGCCGGCCTCGGCGGTGTGCTGCCCACGGCCACCGCCGTGCAGGCCCTCGGCGACGCGGGGATCCACGCCCCGCTGTGGATCCTCACCCGCCGGGCCGTCACCACCGGCCGCGCCGACCGCCTCGCCCACCCCGGGCAGGCCGCCGCACGCGGCCTGATCCGGGTCGCCGCCCTGGAACACCCCGAGCGCCGCTTCGGCGCCGTCGACCTCCCCGAACACCTCGACACCCGGGCCGTGCGCCGCCTGGCCCACCTCCTGGCCGAACCGGGCGACGAGACCGACCTCGCCGTCCGCGCCTCCGCCACCTACGCCCGCCGCCTGGCCCACCACCCCGCGCCCGACGGCCCCGCCCCCCGGCGGTTCGCCCCCGAGGGCACCGCCCTGATCACCGGCGGCACCGGCGCCCTCGGCGCCCACGTCGCCCGCCGCCTCGCCGGACGCGGCACCCCGCACCTGCTCCTGGTCGGCCGCCGCGGCCCCGACGCGCCCGGCGCCGGTGAACTCGCCGCCGAACTGCGGGAACTGGGCGCCGAGGTGACGATCGCCGCCTGCGACACCGCCGACCGCGACGCCCTCGCCGCCGTCCTCGCGGCCGTACCCGCGGAACACCCCCTCACCACGGTGGTCCACACCGCCGGCGTCCTCGACGACGGCGTCCTCGACACCCTCACCCCCGAGCGGTTCGACACCGTCCTGCGGGCCAAGGCACACTCCGCCGCCCACCTGCACGAACTGACCCGCGACAGCGGCCTCACCGACTTCGTGCTGTTCTCCTCCACCGCCGGCAGCCTCGGCGCCGCCGGCCAGGGCAACTACGCGGCCGCCAACGCCTACCTCGACGCCCTCGCCGAACACCGCCGCGCCGCCGGCCTGCCCGCCACCTCCGTCGCCTGGGGACCCTGGGCCGGTACCGGCATGGCCGGCGACGGCACCGGAGTGGAGGACCGCGTACGGCGCGGCGGATTCACCCCGATGAGCGCCGAGGACGCGCTCGCCGCCCTCGACACCGCCGTCGAGCACGGCGACACCGCGCTCACCGTCGCCGACATCGACTGGCAGCGGTACGCGGCGGTCTTCGCCGCCAACCGCCCCCTCGTCCGTGACCTGCCCGAACTGCGCGCCACCACCGTCGACTCCACCACCGCGGCCACCACCGCGTCCCCGGCGCTCGGCCGGGAACTCGCCGCGCTCACCGGACCCGCCCGGCAGCGGTACGTCCTGGACTTCGTGCGCGCCCAGGTCGCCGGCGTCCTCGGCCACCCCGACCCGGCCGCCGTCGAACCCGACCAGGCCTTCACCGACCTCGGCTTCGACTCGCTGACCACCGTCGAACTGCGCAACACCCTCAACGCCACCACCGGCCTGAGGCTGCCCGCCACCCTCGTCTACGACCACCCCACCACCCGCGACCTGGCCGCCCACCTCCTCACCGAGCTGCTCGGCACCCTGCCCGAGCCGGCCGACGGCCGCGCCACCGCGGACACCACCGGACGCGCGAGCGACGACGACCCCGTGGTCATCGTCGGCATGGGCTGCCGCTTCCCCGGCGGCGTCGACTCACCCGACGACCTGTGGGACCTGCTGTACGACGGCCGCGACGCCATCACCGGCTTCCCCGCAGACCGGGGCTGGAACCTCGACACCCTCGCCCGCGGCGGTTCCGCCACCCTGGAGGGCGGATTCCTCGACGGCGCCGGCCTGTTCGACGCCGCCTTCTTCGGGATCTCCCCGCGCGAGGCCCTCGCCATGGACCCGCAGCAGCGCCTGCTCCTTGAGACCTCCTGGGAGGCCCTGGAGCGCGCCGGCATCGACCCGGCGGGCCTGCGCGGGAGCGCCACCGGCGTCTTCGTCGGCACCAACGGCCAGGACTACGCCACCATGCTGCGCCGCGGCACCACCGACGTGCAGGGCCACGCCGCCACCGGCACCACCGCCAGCGTCATGTCCGGACGGCTGTCCTACACCCTCGGTCTGGAGGGCCCGGCCGTCACCGTCGACACCGCCTGCTCCTCGGCGCTCGTCGCCCTGCGCATGGCCGCCACGGCGCTGCGCTCCGGCGAGTGCTCCCTGGTCCTGGCCGGCGGCGTCTCGGTGATGTCCAGTCCCGACGCCTTCGTCGAGTTCACCGCCCAGGGCGGCCTCGCCGGCGACGGCCGCTGCAAGGCGTTCGCGGACGCCGCCGACGGCACCGCCTGGTCCGAGGGCGCCGGCGTCCTGGTCCTGGAGCGCCTGTCCGACGCCCGCCGCAACGGGCACCCGGTGCTCGCCGTGGTCCGCGGCGCGGCCGTCAACCAGGACGGCGCCTCCAACGGCCTGACCGCCCCCAACGGCCGCGCCCAGCAGCGCGTCATCCGCGCCGCCCTCGCCGACGCCCGCCTCACCCCGGCCGACGTCGACGTGGTCGAGGCGCACGGCACCGGCACCACCCTCGGCGACCCCATCGAGGCGCACGCCCTCATCGCCGCCTACGGCGACGGGCGCGACCCGCGGCACCCGCTGCTCCTCGGCTCCATCAAGTCGAACCTGGGCCACACCCAGGCCGCCGCCGGTGTCGCCGGCGTCATCAAGATGGTGCTCGCCCTGCGCCACGGCGCCCTGCCCCGCACCCTCCACGTCGACACCCCGTCGACCCACGTCGACTGGTCCGACGGCACGGTCTCGCTGCTCCGCGAGCGCCGCGCCTGGCCGGAGACCGGCCGGCCCCGCCGTGCCGGCGTCTCCGCCTTCGGCGTCAGCGGCACCAACGCCCACGTCCTGCTGGAGCAGGCCCCGGCGGACGTCGAGTCGCGCGGCGACGAGGCTCCCGTGGTGCCCGCCGAGGTGCCCTGGCTCGTGTCCGCCCGTACCACCGAGGCCCTCACGGACCAGACCGGACGACTGGTGTCGTTCACCGCCGCCCACCCGGACGTCCCGGCCCTCGACACCGCGTACACCCTGGCCGTCGGCCGCACCGCGTTCGAGCACCGCACGGTGCTGCTCGCGGGCACCGGTCTGGAGGGCGGTGCCCCCGTGGAGGTGGCGCGTGGTCGTGCGGTGGAGCGGTCGCTGGCGGTGCTGTTCTCGGGTCAGGGGTCGCAGCGGGCGGGGATGGGGCGTGAGCTGTACGACCGGTTCCCGGTGTTCGCGCAGGCGCTGGACGCCGTACTGGCGCGTTTCGACGTGGAGTTGGAGCGTCCGTTGCGGGAGGTGCTGTTCGCGGAGGAGGGCACGCCGGAGGCGGAGCTCCTCGACACGACCGGTTACACGCAGCCCGCGTTGTTCGCCGTCGAGGTGGCGTTGTTCCAGCTGGTGGAAAGCTGGGGTGTACGGCCGGAGTTCGTGGCCGGTCACTCCGTCGGCGAGATCGCGGCCGCGCACGTGGCCGGGGTGCTGTCGCTGGAGGACGCCTGCGCGCTGGTCGCGGCGCGTGCCCGGCTGATGCGGGAACTCCCGCTCGGTGGTGCGATGGTGGCGATCGAGGCCACCGAGGAGGAGATCACCCCGCGCCTCACGGACGGGACCGCCCTGGCCGCGGTCAACGGCCCCGAGTCCGTCGTCGTGTCC
>NZ_JBEZBE010000064.1:0-25385 GCF_040646935.1 Streptomyces sp. NPDC044984 | reverse complement strand
CGTTCGCCGACTACCACGTGGTGTACGCGGTGGTGCTGATCGCGCTGGCCGCGGTCTCGGCCGGTGACGCGCTGGGTCTGGGCCGGTGGTGGGCCAGGCTCCCGATCGTCCGCGACCACGCGTGGCTGCGCTGAACACGACTGGCGGGGCGGAACCACCCAAGGACCCGCCCCACCAACACGTCCGCGGGCCTACCGGTGTGCCGCGCGGGCCGTCCCCCGTCGGCCGGCGCGTGATGACGAGCAGAGCGTCGAGGGCCCCGGGCACGCACCAGAGCAGGATCTTGGTCCGTCTGGAAGGGAGGCCGGGTGAGCGCGCCCGGTCTCCCTCAGCACGTGCCACGGAGCCTCTGGACGGCTACGGCGGGTCGACGCGGGTGGTCGCCGATGAGCGGACAGAACAGATGAGTCACAGCGAGGAAGGCAACGCGTATGGACGTCAACGAGGTGCTGCTGCCCGGAGTGGGACTGCGCTACGAGTTCGTGAACCACGAGGGCCACCGGATCGGTGTCGTCGCCCAGCGCTCGGGGGAGTTCGAGTTGGTGGTCTACCCGCGGGACGACCCCGACGAGGCCCATCCGGTGCTGCGGCTCACCGGGGGCGAAGCGGACGCTCTCGCCGAGATCCTCGGCGCCCCGCGCATCGCCGAGCGTTTCGCCGACTTGACGCGCGAGGTCCCCGGCTTGGACGCCGGACGAGTGGAGGTCGGCCCCGGCAGCCCGTGCGCCGGACGGCCACTGGGCGAAACCCGGGCCCGAACCCGTACCGGCGCGTCGATCGTGGCCGTGGTCCGAGGTGAGGACGTCATCGCCTCACCCGGACCTGCCCAGCGCCTGCACGTCGGAGACGTGCTGGTCGTCATCGGCACGCGTGAGGGCATCACCGGCGTGCAACGCATCATCCAAGGCTGAGCCGTGCGCACCCCTATCGCCCTGCTGCTGGAACTGGGCATCATCCTGACCGCGTTGAGTCTGATCGTCGCGGGCGCCAGACGCTTCGCCCTGACGCCCGTACCGCTGTACCTGCTGGCGGGGCTCGCCTTGGGTGACGGAGGCATCGCGCCGGTCCCGGCGGCCCGCGAGTTCGTCGACACCGGCGCCGCGATCGGGCTGATCCTGTTGCTGCTGACCCTCGGCCTGGATTTCACCGCCCGAGAGTTCACGGCCAGTCTGCGCCGTCACCGGTCCTCCGCGGTCGTGGACCTCGTTCTCAACGCCATCCCCGGCGCCGTGGCCGGATGGCTGTTCGGTCTCGATGCCGCAGGTGTTCTGGCCCTGGCCGGTGCGACCTACGTATCGTCCTCCGGCATCATCGCCCGGCTTCTCGGCGATCTGCGCCGGCTCGGCAACCGTGAGACGCCCGCGGTGTTGTCGGTGCTGGTGCTGGAGGACTTCGCGATGGCCGCCTACCTCCCTCTCCTGGCGGTCGTCACCGCCGGAGGCAGCTGGTGGGAAGCGTTGCTCGCCGTACTCGCGGCCACTGCGGTGGTGGGGGCGGCGGTAGGCGCGTCGAGCCGCTGGGGACATCATGTCGGCCGAGTTCTGTCTCCGGCCGACGCCGAGCAGGTCCTGCTCAGGGTGCTCGGCTTCACCCTGGTCATCGCCGCGCTGGCCGAGATGGTCCACGTCTCCGCCGCGGTCGGAGCCTTCCTGGTCGGGCTCACGCTGACCGGCGCCGCCGCCGAGCGGGCCAGGACCGTGCTGGGCCCGCTGCGCGACCTGTTCGCCGCGGTGTTCTTCCTCGCTCTCGGCATGTCGGCCGACCCAGGGCATCTGCTGCCCGCGCTGCCGGCCGCAGCGGTCCTGGCTCTCATCACCGCGATCACCAAGGTGGCCACGGGGTGGTATGCCGCAGGCCGTGAAGGAGCGGGCCGCCGGGGCAGACTGAGAGCCGGGACCGCGCTCGTCGCCCGCGGTGAGTTCTCGGTCGTCGTCATCGGACTGGCCGCTACCGCACAGGACCGCCTTGCGGCCCTGGTGACCTGCTACGTGATCCTTCTGGCCGTGTGCGGTCCCGTCCTCGCCCGCCTGGCACCGACCCGTGGCGTGCCCTCGCGCATGAGGGCGTCCGACCGGGCGCCGGGCATGCTCGACAAGCCCCGGCCTTCCACAGCCGCACCTACTCCGGACCCGGCGCGCAGTGGGGTCCGCTCCGGCTGACCGTTCCCGGCCGCAGGCAGGGCAACTGGCGTCACCCGACATACGGGGCACATGGGCCGGTGGGCCCGTACCACGGGCCGATCGCCTCTGCCCGGTACTGCCGCACGGCGGGACGCTGGAGGTGGGCAGAGAAGCGTCTTCCCACCACGTCCCGTGTCCGGCCGTTGTTGGTCCTCACAGCCGATCGTCTTGTTCCGTCGTCCCGCCCCTCATGAAAGGCAGGCACTCTCATGTCCTTCCGCAGCGGGCGCACCTCCCACGCGTCCACCTTCCTCGTCCGTGCGGCGATGACCGCGCCGTCGCTCCTGAACACTCGGCCCTGGCGTTTCGTCGCGGACGGCGACATGGAGATCGAGCTGCACGCGGACACCGGGCGCGGGCTGCCACTCGCCGACCCCCATGGACGGGAACTCGTGCTCGGTTGCGGCGCCGCCTTGTTCAACATGCGGCTGGCCATGTTGCACCTGGGCTTCCGGCCCGTCGTCCACACGTTTCCCGATCCGCAGGACCCGGCGCACCTCGCCACTGTTGGGTGGGGCGCCTACACCCGGCCCACTGACGAGGAACAGCGTCTGTACACCGCTCTGGGCCGACGGCACACCGCACACGGTCCCTTCCTGCCGGAACCGTTGCCCCCAGATCTCGTTGACGACATGCGCGATCACACGCATCGGGAGGGCGCGGACCTGCACGTCATCGACGACGTTGCGCAACGGCGGCTGCTGGCCGAACTGGTCCGTGCGGGCGAGGAAGCCCATCGCACCGACGCACGGCTCGCCACCGAACAGGCCGCCTGGACCTGGCGGCTCGCCCGGCCACGAGACGACGGTGTGCCGGCCGACGTCAGCGTCCTCCACCCCGACTCCACCGCCCTCGTCGGGCGGGACTATGCGGGGCTGACGGACATGTTCCCCACGCCTCCTCGACGATGGCCCACCCGGACCGGATTGGTGGTGCTCCTCGCCACGGGCAAGGACGATCCGCTCACCTGGCTGCGGTCCGGGCAGGCACTTCAGCGGCTGCTCCTGCACGCGGCCGGGCACGGAGTCATGGCGGCCTTCCACACACAACCTCTCGAAGTGCCTCACCTGCGCACCCGTGTCCGGCAGGCTCTCACCGCCGGGCAGTTCCCGCAGGTGATCCTGCGCCTCGGACAAGCACCACACGTACGGGCTCTGCCCCGGCGCGCTCTCGCCGACGTACTCGGCTGACACCGGTCCCGGCGGGCGGCGCGGCTTCGGACCGGGGGCACTGCACCTCGGGGCCATACGGCGGAGGGCCGGCCCGTTCGGCCCCTGCGCCGGAGCGGGGAGCCGCAGCAGCCTTTCGTCGAGTAAGCGGGGCTGCGCCGTCGGCCGGTCCCGTCAAGCGAGGGAGGGGAGGGATCGTCATGGACGGCCCGGTCGTGATGGCATTGGACAGCTCGCGTGAGGTTCCCGCGTTCGTGGACTGCGCGGCGCGTGAGGCGGATCGGCGAGGAGTGGCCCTGCGGTTCACTCAGGCCATCGCATGGCCCACCGGCGGAATACCGGCCGGCGTGCCGCCCTGGGACCCGGACAGGCCCGAACCGCGCGGAGAGGGACGGTCCGCCACCGGCAGGAGGCCGGCGATCCACGCCGCGACAAGGTCGTGCGCAGGCTGATGCGCCACGGTGCCTGCCCGGTGCTGGTGGTCGACGCCACGGCCGACTCGACCGCTCCCGTGCTGGTGGCCGTCGACGCGTCGGCGTCGGCCGGAGAGGCTGTAGAGGCCATGGAGTGCGCCTTCGCCGAAGCCTCGGCCCGAGGCGTGTCCTTGCTGGTCCTGCGACGTCGGCTCCCTTGGAGTGCTCGAGCGCGCGGAGCGTCGGTTGCCGCGGCGCTTCCCGGACTCAGAAGGCGTTTCCCGGACGTTGCGGTGTGCTGTCTGTCCGCACAGGGATGGAGGAAGCGGCTATGGGGAACAACGGCTCAATTGGTCGTATTGGCCGGTCATGGCAGCGCAGGCACGCCTCGGAGTTGGGTCGAAGGATGGCCGGGTGCGTATCCCGCACGTTTCCGTCCAGCCCGTCGCAGTGGCCTGGTGGACGAGGGCCCGTCCACCTCGCGGCGGATGGTACGGCGCGTGACCTCCCCAGGACCACGCCGTACCATCCGGCCGGCACAACGCCACCGGTACCCGGCGGCGACGATGCCATGCGGCGATCGCGAGACGGACCTCCCGACAGACTGTGCCCCTCCCCGCTATCCGGGGACTGCGGCTCGATCAGAGGGCGTTCGCGGGGTTCTTCGCCTCCACTCGATCGAACACTGGGCGGCCGCAAGCGGTGTGTACAGAAGGGCCCGGTCGGCCCTGTCGGGTACCCGGTGAACCGGGCAGGGTGAGACGAAAGACCTCGCAGGGCTCTCCGTCGAGCCGACCGTCGATCCGCAAGGGAACCCAAGATGTGCGCCCATTCGCAACAGGTGTCCAGTCCGCTCTCGGACGAGGAACTAAGGAGGCTGGACGCCCATTGGCGTGCCGCGAACTATCTGTCCGTCGGTCAGATCTACCTGATGGCCAATCCTCTGCTCACGGAGCCGCTGCGTCCGGAGCACGTCAAGCCGCGGCTGCTCGGCCACTGGGGCACCTCACCCGGCCTCAACCTCGTCTACACGCACCTCAACCGGCTCATCCGCGCCCGGGGGCTGGAAGCGCTCTGCATCTGGGGGCCCGGCCACGGGGGCCCTGCCGTGGTGGCCAATTCCTGGCTGGAAGGGTCGTACACGGAGACCTATCCGGACGTCACCCGCGACGCCGCCGGGATGGCCCGGCTGTTCCGGCAGTTCTCCTTCCCCGGAGGCGTCCCCAGCCACGTGGCCCCGGAGACGCCCGGCTCCATCCACGAGGGCGGCGAGCTGGGCTACGCCCTCTCGCACGCCTACGGCGCGGCCTTCGACAACCCCGGCCTGCTGGTCACCTGTGTCATCGGTGACGGTGAGGCGGAGACGGGGCCTCTGGCCGCCTCCTGGCACTCCAACAAGTTCCTGGACCCCGTGCAGGACGGCGCCGTCCTGCCGATCCTGCACCTCAACGGCTACAAGATCGCCAACCCGACGGTGCTGGCCCGGCTGCCGGAGTCCGAACTTGATGATCTCCTCAAGGGCTACGGTCACGAGCCGATCCACGTCACCGGCGACGAGCCGGCCGCCGTCCACCGCGCGATGGCCCGGGCCATGGACACCGCCGCGGACCGTATCGCCGGCATCCAGCGCGCCGCCCGCGAGGACGGGGCGACCGAGCGGCCCCGCTGGCCGGTGATCGTTCTGCGCACCCCGAAGGGCTGGACCGGCCCCACCGAGGTCGACGGCCTTCCCGTCGAGGGCACCTGGCGAGCCCATCAGGTCCCCCTGTCCGCCGTCCGGGACAACCCGGACCATCTGCGGCAGCTCGAGGAATGGTTGCGCTCCTACCGGCCGCGGGAGCTGTTCGACGAACGCGGAGCGCCTCACCCGGACGTCCTGACGTGCGTCCCTGAGGGCGCACGTCGGCTGGGGTCCACCCCGCACGCCAACGGCGGACTGCTGCTGCGCGAACTGCCGCTGCCGCCGCTGGAGCGGTACGCCGTCCCCGTCGACAAACCGGGTTCCACCCTGCACGAGCCCACCCGCGTCCTCGGTGATCTGCTGGAGAACGTCATGCGCGGGACCGCCGACCGGCGGGACTTCCGCCTGGTCGGTCCCGATGAGACCGCCTCCAACCGCCTCCAGGCCGTCTACGCGGCCAGCGGCAAGGCATGGCAGGCCGGCACCCTCGACGTGGACGAGCACCTCGACCGGCACGGCCGCGTGATGGAGATCCTCTCCGAACACACCTGCCAGGGTTGGCTGGAGGGCTACCTCCTCACCGGCCGGCACGGGCTGTTCTCCTGCTACGAGGCGTTCGTGCACATCGTCGACTCCATGGTCAACCAGCACATCAAGTGGCTGCGCGTCACCCGCCGCCTGCCCTGGCGCGCGCCCATCGCCTCCCTCAACTACCTGCTCACCTCCCATGTGTGGCGCCAGGACCACAACGGCTTCTCCCACCAGGACCCCGGCTTCGTCGACCACATCCTCAACAAGAGTCCCGAAGCCGTGCGGGTCTACCTGCCGCCGGACGCCAACACCCTGCTCTCCGTCGCCGACCACGCGCTGCGCAGCCGTGATTATGTCAACGTGATCGTCGCCGGAAAGCAGCCCTGCTTCGACTGGCTGACCATGGAGCAGGCCAAGGCGCACTGCGCGCGCGGCGCCGGTATCTGGGACTGGGCCGGCACCGACAGCGGCGAGCGGGAACCGGACGTGGTACTCGCGGCAGCCGGTGACGTCCCCACCCAGGAGGTGCTGGCCGCCGCACAACTGCTGCGCACGCACCTCCCGGAACTGGCCGTCCGGGTCGTGAACGTCGTCGACATCGCCCGGCTGATGCCGAGTGAGGAACATCCCCACGGCATGACCGACTTCGAGTACGACGGCCTGTTCACCCCCGACAAGCCGGTCGTCTTCGCCTACCACGGCTACCCCTGGCTGATCCACCGGCTGGCCTACCGCCGCACCGGCCACCAGCACCTGCACGTGCGCGGTTACAAGGAAATGGGCACCACCACCACACCGTTCGACATGGTGGTCCGTAACGACCTGGACCGGTATCGACTGGTCATGGACGTTATCGACCGTGTTCCCGGTCTCGCGGTGCGCGCGGCGGCCGTGCGGCAGGAGATGGAGGACGCCCGGCTGCGCCACCACGCGTACATCCGCGAGCACGGTGTCGACCTGCCCGAGGTCGCCGACTGGACGTGGGACGGCTGACAGGAACCCGATGGGCCCGGACCGCGGACGTCGGATCCGCCGTCCGGGCCCTGCTGCGTCCGCTCCCTGGGCGAGTGGGTGGCGCCCGCGGAGAACTGCCCGCCCGTCAGCGAGGCCAGCTGAAGCCCCCACTTGGGCGGTCGGCGAAGACTGGCACGACGCGTCGGTACTCGCGGGGCTGGAAACTCAGGGCGTCCGTCAGCGACCTGTAGATCTCGAAGGCGTCCGTCAGCCCGGTGCGGCGCACGATGTCGCGTAAGCGGTCGCTGTCGGAGACGAGACGCAGCCTGCCATGCCGCTCACGGATCCGCGCACGTGCCCTGCACAGCACTCCCAGCGCGGTGCAGTCCAGGAAGGGCACAGGGCACAGGTCCACGACCAGATCGGTGTGTGGGCATGCGGTGAGGGCGTCCAGCCGGGCCGTGACGATCGGTGTCACGGCGATGTCGAGGTCTCCGCGCAGTTCCAGGACGGTTGTGTCGCCGACGGTGTACTCGGAGCGGATCGGGCCGGTGCGGGCGTGCTCGTGCGTCATAGGGACAGCCAAGACCAGGTGCTCGCCGGGCAGTAGGGTCCGATGGCCCATGCGCAGGGGCCCGTGCGACCCCTCGGTACGTCAGCCCCGTCGGGCATGGCGAAGCCGCCGCGTGGAAGCTGTCAGGCTCCCGCGCGGCGGCCTCCGGCACGGCCTGTTCAGCCGTGGTAGGCGGTGCGCATGAGTTCCTGCATGTCGTCGAGCATCGGCATGCGCGGGTTGGCCGGTGCGCACTGGTCCTCGTAGGCGTTGAGGGCCTGCCGGGGCAGGGCGTCGAGGAAGGCGCGCTCGTCGACGCCGAGGGCCTGGAACGTCGGCTCGATGCCGACGGCGTCGCGCAGGCGTTCGACGGCGGCGGCGAGGGACTCCACGCCCTCGGCCGGTGTGGCGGCGGGCAGGCCGAGGGTGCGGGCGATGTCCTGGAAGCGTTCGGGGGCGCGGTAGTTCTCGTACTTGGGCCAGCCGGTGAGCTTCGTGGGGACGGCGCCGTTGTAGCGGATGACGTGGGGGAGCAGCACGGCGTTGGTGCGGCCGTGCGCGATGTGGAAGGTGGCGCCGAGGGTGTGGGACATGGCGTGGACGATGCCGAGGAAGGCGTTGCCGAAGGCCATGCCGGCGATGGTGCCGGCGTTGTGCATCTTCTCCCGGGCCTCCGCCGCGTCTCCACGGTCGTTCACGGATGCCTCGAGATGGCCGAAGACCAGGCGGATGGCGTGCAGGGCCAGGCCGTCGGTGAAGTCGTTGGCGTAGACGGAGACGTACGCCTCGATGGCGTGGGTGAGGGCGTCGAAGCCGCTGTCGGCGGCCAGTGCCGGGGGCAGGGCGGTGGTGAGGAGGGGGTCGATGATCGCGACGCTCGGGGTGAGGGCGTAGTCGGCGAGCGGGTACTTCTTGCCGGTGGCGGGGTCGGAGATGACGGCGAACGGGGTGACCTCGGCGCCGGTTCCGGAGGTGGTGGGCACGCACACCAGGCGGGCCAGCCTGCCCAGGGTCGGGAAGCGGAAGGCGCGCTTGCGGATGTCGGAGAACTTCTGCCGCATGTCGGCGAAGTCGATGTCGGGCTGCTCGTACAGCAGCCACATCACCTTGGCGGCGTCCATGGGCGAGCCGCCGCCCAGCGCGATGATCGTGTCGGGACGGAAGTCCCGCATGAGGGCGGCGCCGTGCTGTACGGAGTCGATGCTGGGCTCGGGCTGGACGTTGTCGATGATCTGGAGGGTGACCGGTTCCCGGCGCCGTTGCAGGACGCGGCTGATCCGGTCGACGAAGCCGAGGCGGGTCATGGTGGCGTCGGTGACGATCGTGACGCGGTGGACGTCCGGCATGGAGGTCAGGTAGCGGATGGCCTGCGGCTCGAAGTAGATCTTCGGCGGCACCTTGAACCACTGCAGGTTGTTGCGGCGGGTGGAGACCCGCTTGACGTTGAGCAGTTGGGCGGCGGAGACGTTGTTCGACACGGAGGTGCTGCCCCAGGAGCCGCAGCCCAGGGTGAGCGAGGGCAGCAGACCGTTGTAGACGCCGCCGATCGCACCCTGCGAGGACGGCGAGTTGACGATGATCCGCACGGTCTTCATCCGCTTGCCGTACGCCTCGGCCATGGCGGGGTCCTCGGTGTGGATGACGGCGCTGTGGCCCTGGCCGTGGAAGGCGACCATGTCGGCGGCCAGACCGAAGCCGCGGCGCTCGTCCTCGGCGCGCAGCACGGCGAGGACCGGGCAGAGCTTCTCGCGGGTCAGCGGCTCGTCCGGGCCGACGCGTTCGGCCTCGACGAGGATGACCGAGGTGTTCTCCGGCACGGAGAACCCGGCCCGTTCGGCGATCCACGCCGGGCTCTGTCCGACGGCGGCGGCGTTGACCTTGGGTTCGCAGCCGGCGCCCGAGCCGCCAGTGGCGGGGAACAGGAAGGTCTCCAGCTTCGCCTTCTCCTCAGCGGTGGCCAGGTGGGCGTGAAGGGTGCGGAACTCGGCGAGCGCCGCGTCGTAGATGTCGGTGTCGAGGATGACGGCCTGTTCGGAGGCGCAGATCATGCCGTTGTCGAAGGACTTGGACAGGACCAGGTCGTTGACGGCGCGGCGCAGCTTCGCGCTCTTGTGGACGTAGGCGGGGACGTTGCCGGCGCCGACGCCGAGGGCGGGCTTGCCGGCCGAGTAGGCGGCCTTGACCATGGCGTTGCCGCCGGTGGCGAGGATCAGGGAGACGCCCGGGTGATGCATGAGCGTGCGGGTGGCCTCGACGGACGGGGCCTCGATCCACTGCACGCAGTGCTCCGGCGCTCCGGCGGCAATGGCCGCGTCCCGCACGACGCGGGCCGCTTCGGAGCTGCACCGCTGGGCGGAGGGGTGGAAGGCGAACACGACCGGGTTGCGGGTCTTCAGCGCCAGCAGCGCCTTGAAGATCGTCGTGGAGGTCGGGTTGGTGACGGGGGTGACCGCGGCCACCACGCCCACCGGTTCGGCGATCTCCACCATGTCCTCGATGTCGTCCCGGCCGACGACCCCGACGGTCTTCATGTGCCCCATGCTGTGCGTGACGTGCTCGCAGGCGAACATGTTCTTGGCCGCCTTGTCCTCGAAGACCCCCCGCCCGGTCTCCTCGACCGCCAGTCGGGCCAGCGCGGTGTGCTGGTCCAGGGCGGCGACCGACGCCTTCTTGACGATGTGGTCGACCTGCTCCTGAGTGAGGCTCTCGTAGTCGGCGAGTGCCTTGAGGCCGGCCGTGACCAGACGGTCCACGGCGACCGCGGTGTCGGACGGGGCGTCGGCCCCGCGGTCCTTGGTCCGCACGTTCTGTCGGGTCATGGTGGTGTGCCTCCGTTGTCAGGGACCGCCGTGCTCATGCGGCGGCTCGGGAGGGGAGGGGCACCGCGGGGGACCGGCGCCCCTCCCTGGCTCCACTCTCCGACGGGTCCCGATGCCGTGGCAGGCGCCGAAGGGCCCCTCTCGCGTCCGTCCGGCCCGGCTCGGCAGGGACCGTCGGCCCCGGCCGCTGAGGTCACGGGCTCCCGGTCCGGTGGGACGGGGTGGGTGTCTCGCGGTCGTCGATGCGGAAGCCCAGGCCGTTCACCACGCCGACCACGCCGTCGAGCCGCCAGACGGCGTGCACGAGCTCCGGCACCTGGCTACGCGCTTCCACCCGGCCGTCGAGGGTGACCACGCCGTCGCGGACAGCGACGCGGACCGCTTCGGACGGCAGGTTCAGCGAGGTCACGACGATCTCCTCGGTCACCTGGCGACGGATGTCGTCGTCCGCGCGCAGGAAGACCCGTAGCAGGTCGCGGCGGGTGGCGATGCCGATGAGGCGGTCGGCCTCGTCGACCACGGGCAGTCGCTCGACGCCGCGGCGCTCCATGAGCCGGGCGGCGTCCGGCACGGTCTGCTCGGGGTGCACGGTGATGGCGGGGCTCGACATCACGTCGCCCGCCGTCACGGAGGGCGGCGGAGCGGGGCCGTCCCGGTGCGCCTGGTTGCGTACGAGGTCGCTGCCGGACAGGACGCCGAGGACCTTGTCGTCGGCGTCGACCACCGGCAGTCCGCTGATCCGGTGGTGGTCGAGCAACCGGACGACCTCTTTGAACGGTGTCGTCCGGCGGGCGTGGACGACGTCCCTGGTCATTACCTCGCCGACGATGTGAGCGGTCACGGCGGATCTCCTTTCACGAACGCGGGCGGGGGAGGGCCGGAGCCCGGGTCGGCTCCGGCTCCCCGCCGGGTCGGGCGGGCGCCGTGCGGCGCCTAGTTCTGCGGGCCGCCGCGCCACGGGGGCGGCGCGGCCGTCCGGCGGGTGGTGTCGCTTCGGTGGGTGACGCGTTCGGTGGCGGAGCGCAGCCGGTCGTGGAGCCGGTCGGCGAGTTCGCGGGCGCTCGCCTCGCGTGCGTGGACGACGACGAGGTCGCTGCCGACCCGGATGTCGGTGCGGCCGGACCAGGGCAGTTCGACGTGGTGGGCCGATGCCCGCCGTACGCGCACCTCACCGTTCACGGGCGGCAGGCCGGGCCGGTCCAGAGCGGCGGCGACCTTCTCGTGGAGGTAGGCGAGAGATTCCTCGTCCACCTCGCCGTCGGCGCGGACCAGCACGGCGGCGGTGGTCTCACGGGCACCGATGTCCTTGGCAGTCATGTGCTCCACTCCCTGTGATCGTTCTGCGTCGCCTCAAGCCTGCTGCGCCGGTCGCTCCCGTCCCAGGGGCGACCGGCCCCGGAGGGAGGAGCGGCCGGTCCCTGGTATGAGGGCCGAGTGGCCCCGCCCCGCGGTTCACCTGCTGTCGCTCCCCTCGGTCTCCGCCAGCGCCGCCCGCCCCGCCTCCAGTCGCGCCACCGGCACCCGGAACGGCGAGCAGGAGACGTAGTCCAGTCCGGCGGTGTGGAAGAAGTGCACCGAGTCGGGGTCGCCGCCGTGCTCACCGCACACCCCGATCTTGAGGTCCGGGCGAGTGGCGCGGCCCTCGGCGACAGCGATGCCCACCAGCCGGCCGACTCCCTCGCGGTCGAGCGTCTCGAAGGGGGAGGTGGAGAAGACGCCCTTGTCCAGATAGGCGGAGAAGAACTCCGCCTCGACGTCGTCGCGGGAGAAGCCCCAGGTCGTCTGGGTCAGGTCATTGGTGCCGAAGGAGAAGAACTCCGCCTCCTCGGCGATTCGGCCCGCCGTCAGGGCGGCCCTGGGCAACTCGATCATGGTGCCGACCGGGCAGTCGAGGACGACTCCGGCCGCCCGTGAGGTCTCGGCCAGCACCCGCTGGACCTCCGCGCGCACGAGGCGTAGTTCACGGACGTCACCGACGAGCGGGACCATGATCTCCGCCTGGGGTGCGCCACCGGCCAACAGGCGCTCGGTCACGGCCTCACCGATCGCCCGGACCTGCATGGTGACCAAGCCGGGCACGACCAGGCCCAGGCGTACGCCGCGCAGCCCGAGCATCGGGTTCTCCTCGTGCATGCGGTTCACGGCGGTCAGCAGCTCGACGTCGTGGGTGTCCGGTTCCCCGCCACGGGCCTGGGCGGTGGCGATCCGCACCGCCAGGTCGGTGCGGTCGGGCAGAAACTCGTGCAGTGGCGGGTCGAGCAGCCGGATGGTGACCGGCAGACCGTCCATGGCCTCCAGGATGCCGGCGAAGTCCCGCCGTTGAAGGGGCAGGAGGTCCGCCAGGGCCCGGTCGCGCTCGGCGTCCGTGCCGGCCAGGATCATCTGCTCCACCAGCTTGCGGCGTTCCCCGAGGAACATGTGCTCGGTGCGGCACAGGCCGATGCCCTGTGCTCCGAACCGGCGGGCCCGGGCGGCGTCCTCGGGGGTGTCGGCGTTGGCCCGCACCTCCAGGCGCCGGACGGTGTCCGCGCGGGACAGCGCCCGGGCCACCGCGCCGACCGTGCCCTGCGCGCCTTCGTCGCCCCGGCCGTCCTCCAGGTACCGGATGACCGCCGAGTCCACCAGCGGTACGGCTCCCGCGTACACCGCTCCGGCGGAGCCGTCCACCGAGACGACGGTGCCCTCCTCGACGACGGTGCCGTCCGCGGTGGTGAAGCGGTGGGCCTCGGTGTCCACGGTGAGTTCCTCGGCGCCGCACACGCAGACCTTGCCCATGCCGCGGGCCACGACGGCGGCGTGGCTGGTCTTGCCACCCCGGCTGGTGAGCACCGCCTGAGCGGCGATCATGCCGGGCAGGTCGTCGGGGGTGGTCTCCTGCCGGACCAGGACCACCTTCTCGCCGGCCGCGGCGCGGCGCACCGCTTGGGCGGAGTCGAAGACCACGGTCCCGACCGCCGCGCCGGGAGAGGCCGGGACACCGCGGGCGAGCGCGGTACCGGTGGCGGAGGCGTCGAAGCGCGGGAACATCAGCCTGGCCAGGCCCTCGCCGCTCACCCGGGCCAGCGCCTCGTCCGGGGTGATGAGCCCTTCGTCGGCCAGCTCGGCGGCGAGAACGAAGGCGGCCTCGGCGGTGCGCTTGCCGACCCGGGTCTGGAGCATCCACAGGGTGCCGCGCTCGATCGTGAACTCGATGTCGCACAGATCCCGGTAGTGCCGTTCCAGAGTGCGCATGTGTGCGCGCAGCCGGTCGTAGGACGCGGCGTCCAGGCGCCTCAGCTCGGCCAGCGGCACCGTGTTGCGGATGCCGGCGACGACGTCCTCGCCCTGCGCGTCGGGCAGGTAGTCGCCGTACAGGCCGGGGCGCCCGGTGGCCGGGTCCCGGGTGAAGGCGACGCCGCTGCCGGAGTCGGTCCCGAGGTTGCCGAAGACCATGCGCTGCACGTTGACGGCGGTGCCCAGGTCGTCGGCGATGTGCTCGCGCCGCCGGTACAGGCGGGCGCGTTCGCCGTTCCAGGACTCGAACACGGCCAGGACCGCCCGGCGCAGCTGCTCGGCGGGGGACTGCGGGAAGCGATCCCCGGTCTCCAGGTGGATCAGGTTCTTGTACGTCTCGACCAGCTCGGCCAGGTCGGACGCCGTCAGGTGCACGTCGTCCCGCACACCGCGCAGGTCCTTCATCAGGGCGAGGGACCGTTCGAAGGAGGAGGAGTCGACGCCCATGACCGTGCTGCCGAACATCTGGACGAGGCGGCGGTAGGAGTCCCAGGCGAAGCGTTCACTGCCGGAGACCTTGGCCAGCCCGAGGACGGAGCCGTCGTTCAGCCCGATGTCGAGGATCGTCTCCATCATGCCGGGCATGGAGAACTTCGCGCCGGAGCGGACGGACAGCAGCAGCGGGTCGTCCGGCTGGCCCAGCAGCCGGCCGGCGGACGCCTCGAGGGCCGACAGGTGCGCGGAGACCTCCTCCCACAGGCCCGCGGGTTCGCTGCCCGTGGCCAGGAAGGCGCGGCACGCCTCGGTGGTGAGGGTGAAGCCCGGCGGTACGGGGAGCCCGAGCCGGGTCATCTCCGCCAGGTTCGATCCCTTGCCGCCGAGGAGGCCGGCCATGTCACGGCCGCCCTCGGTGAAGTCGTACACGTAACGGACCATGACGCTGCGCTCCTCAAGCGTTGGGGCGTGATGGTTCCAGCGTCGGACGGGGGCGGGCCTAACGCGAGGTGCCGGCCGTCCCGCGTGAGGGACCGGTCGGCCCCCGATGAGCCCTTGCCGTTCCGGAGGGACCATCGGCGCCCTGCCGGGGCTGTACGGCCCGTGGACCACCAGCACGGCCGGGCCGAGGCTCGAAGTCATCGGAATTCGACGACCAGGGAGGGGACACGTCATGCCGCACGACATCGTGGTGGGGGTCGACGGATCGGCCGCGGGCCTCGCCGCCGCGCACTGGGCGGCGCAGGAGGCCCAGCGGCGGGGGACCGGGCTCACCGTGGTCCACGCCTGGCACCGCCACCCCCGCCCCGCGCCGTACATCCCCATGGACAGCACCGAGCGCGACTGGGCCGAGCAGCTCCTGGGTGAGGCCGTACGCAGTGTCCGTGCCGCCCACCCAGGGCTACGGATCACCGGCCGACTCGTGTGCGACGCCACGGTGGCCGGCCTGCTGAAGGCCGCGGCCGACGCCGACCTGCTGGTCCTCGGTTCCCGTGGCCTCGGAGCTCTGGGCGGCTTCCTCACGGGCTCCGTCTCCCAGCGAGTCGTCGGCCGGTCCCCCCACCCGGTCGTCCTGGTCCGCGCGGGACGGTCCGCCGCCGACGAGCACCTGCCGGCCACCGACGGCATCGCCCCGGAGGAGATACCGGAGACGCCCTACCGTCAGGTGGTCCTGGGGCTGCAGACGGATCGTCCTTGCGACGAACTGATCGAGTTCGCCTTCGACGCCGCCCGTCGGCGTGGCACCGGCCTGTCAGTGGTCCACGCTTTTCGGACCGCCTTCCGGCCCGCCCCCGTTCCGTCCGTGCCCCTGGGGTCCGCGGCCCCGGAGGGCCCGGCTCCCGTTCCTTGGCCGCAGGCTCAGGCGCTGGCGGACCAGGAGCGCACCGTGGCGGCGGTGCTGCGTCCTTGGCGGGAGAAGTACCCGACCGTCCCGGTGACCGAGACGGTCACCGAGGGGCGCGCCGCTGTGGCTCTGGTGCGGGCCGCTCAGGACGCGGGCCTCCTGGTGGTGGGCCGCCGCGGCATCGATCACCAGGTCGGTGTCTTCACGGGGCCGGTCACGCACGCCGTCCTGCACCACGTCGGATGTCCCGTCGCCGTGGTTCCGCACGGCTGACACCACGGCGGCCGGTCGGGGCCGAAGGTCCCGGCCGGTCGGGGCCGCACGGGACCACCCGGTGCCCTGTCCGGCACTGCTCGCCGCGGACCCGTACGACGAGCATCGACAGTGACAAGACCGTACGACGAGAGGACCTGAGATGACCGCGACGGTGACAGCCGGCCCCCGGACCGCCGACGCCTGGCGGCAGTTCGCCGGGAGCGGGTGGCGTGAGCGCATCGACGTGCGCGACTTCATCCAGGCCAACTACACGCCCTACGAGGGCGACGCCTCCTTCCTGGCCGGCCCCACGGACCGCACCCGCGCGGTCTGGGAGAAGGTCGGCGCGCTGTTCCCGGAGGAGCGGCGCAGGGGCGTGCTCGACGTGGACGCCGCCACCCCCTCCACCATCACCTCGCACGCCCCCGGTTACATCGACCGCGACCGCGAGCTGATCGTCGGCCTGCAGACCGACGCCCCGCTGAAGCGGGCGATCATGCCCAACGGCGGCCTGCGCATGGTGGAGAACGGGCTGAAGGCGTACGGCTACGAGCCCGACCCGTTCGTCACAAAGGTGTTCGACACCTACCGCAAGACCCACAACGCGGGCGTCTTCGACGCCTACACCCCCGCCATGCGCGCCGCCCGCAAGGTCGGCATCATCACCGGCCTGCCCGACGCCTACGGCCGCGGCCGGATCATCGGGGACTACCGCCGCGTCGCCCTGTACGGCACCGACCGGCTCACCGAGGCCAAGCGCGCCGAGAGGGCCCTGCTGGACACCCGGCCGTCCACCGCCGACGTCGTCCGCGACCGCGAGGAACTCGCCGAGCAGATCCGGGCGCTGGGCGAACTGGCCGAGATGGCCGCGTCCTACGGCTGCGACGTCACCCGGCCCGCGGCCACCGCGCACGAGGCCGTCCAGTGGCTCTACCTGGGCTTCCTGGCCGCGGTGAAGGAGCAGAACGGCGCGGCCATGTCGCTCGGCCGTACCTCCACCTTCCTGGACGTCTACCTCCAGCGCGACCTCGATGAGGGACTCCTCGACGAGAGGCGGGCCCAGGAGCTGATCGACGACTTCGTCATCAAGCTGCGGATCGTGCGGTTCCTGCGCACCCCCGAGTACGACGCCCTGTTCTCCGGCGACCCGACCTGGGTGACGGAGTCCATCGGCGGCATCGGCGCGGACGGCCGCCCGCTGGTCACCCGCACCTCCTTCCGCTTCCTGCAGACCCTCTACAACCTCGGCCCCGCCCCGGAACCGAACCTGACCGTCCTGTGGTCGCCCCGCCTGCCGGCCGGCTTCAAGGAGTTCTGCGCCCAGGTCTCCATCGACACCAGCGCCGTCCAGTACGAGTCGGACGACCTGATGCGCCCGCGCACCGGCGACGACACCGCGATCGCCTGCTGCGTCTCCGCCATGGCGGTCGGCAAGCAGATGCAGTTCTTCGGCGCCCGCGTCAACCTCGCCAAGGCGCTGCTGTACGCCGTCAACGGCGGCCGGGACGAGATGACCGGCGACCAGATCACCCCGGAGATGCCCCCGCTGTCCCGCGAGTACCTGGACTACGACGAACTGTCGGCCGCCTACGACCGAGTCCTGGACTGGCTGGCCCAGACCTACGTCGACGCACTCAACGTCATCCACTACATGCACGACAAGTACGCCTACGAGCGCATCGAGATGGCCCTGCACGACCACCCCGTGCACCGGTTCATGGCGTGCGGCATCGCCGGACTGTCCGTCGCCGTGGACAGCCTGTCCGCCGTCAAGCACGCCCGCGTGAAGGTCATCCGTGACGCGACCGGACTGGCCGTGGACTTCCACACCGAGGGCGACTTCCCGGCGTACGGCAACAACGACGACCGCGCCGACGCGATCGCCGTCGGCCTGGTGGAGTCGTTCATGGCGAAGGTGCGCGAGCACCCCACCTACCGCGGTGCCGAGCACACGCAGTCGGTGCTGACCATCACCTCCAACGTCGTGTACGGCACCCACACCGGCAACACCCCCGACGGCCGCCGCGCCGGCCAACCCTTCGCCCCCGGCGCCAACCCGATGAACGGCCGCGACAAGCACGGCGTGGCCGCCTCCGCCCTCTCGGTGGCCAAACTGCCCTACGAGGCGGCACGCGACGGCATTTCCCTGACCACCACGATCACCCCGGAAGGGCTGGGCCACGTCCCCGAGGAGCGGGCCGGTCACCTGGTCGGCATCCTCGACGCCTACATGTCCGCGGGCGGCTTCCACATGAACGTCAATGTGCTGGACCGCGCCGTGCTGGAGGACGCGATGGAACACCCGGAGAAGTACCCCGAGCTGACGATCAGGGTCTCCGGCTACGCCGTGAACTTCGTCCGCCTGACGCGCGAGCAGCAGCTCGACGTGATCAGCCGCACCTTCCACGGATCGCTGTGAGCACGATGCTTCCGACCGTGGCACCGGGATCGGCCACCGGACGGATCCACTCCTGGGACCTGTCCACCGGCGTGGACGGTCCCGGGACCCGGTTCGTCCTCTTCACCAGCGGCTGCCCCCTGCGCTGCCTCTACTGCGCCAACCCCGACACATGGCACATGCGCGACGGCCGGGAGGCCGCCGTCGACGAGGTGATGGCGGAGATCGACAAGTACCGGGACTTCCTCGTCACGGCCGGCGGGGGAGTGACCCTCACCGGCGGCGAACCCCTGCTCCAGCCGGCCTTCACCGCGGCGGTCCTGCGTCGCTGCAAGGAGGCCGGCCTGCACACCGCCCTCGACACCTCCGGCTTCCTCGGTGCCCGCGCCACGGACACGCTCCTGGCCGACACCGACCTGGTGCTGCTGGACATCAAGTCCTTCGACGTCACGACCTACCGGAAGCTGACCGGCGGCGCCCTCGCCCCCACCCTGAACTTCGCCACCCGTCTCGACCGGCTGGGCAAGCGCGTGTGGATCAGGTACGTCCTGGTGCCCGGCTGGACCGACGACGAGGACGCCGTCGACGGACTCGCCGGATTCCTCTCCGGCCTCGCCTGCGTGGAGCGGGTCGACATCCTGCCGTTCCACAAGCTCGGTGCCGCGAAGTACGACGCCCTGGGCATCCCCTTTCCCCTGCGTGACGCCCCGGTCCCGGACAAGACGCTGGTGGACCGGGTACAGGGCCAGTTCCGCGAGCGCGGCCTCATGGCCCACTGACGCAGACGAAATCGGGGCCGACCGGCCCTGGACCTCGGCCATCCTGGGAAGAAAGGATTCCGACACAGACCGAGGCATTGCGAGGAGCATTCGATGGCGCACAGCGAGCAGGGCGACAGCACGGGAAGCCCGATCAGGGTCTTCCTCCTGGACGACCACGAAGTGGTACGACGCGGGGTGCACGACCTGCTGGACGACGAACCGGACATCACCGTGGTCGGAGAAGCCGCGACGGTGGAACAGGCGCTGGTCCGGGTTCCCGCCCTCCGTCCCGACGTGGCCGTCCTCGACGTGCGCCTGCCCGACGGCGACGGCGTGACCGTCTGCCGCGAGCTGCGGTCGCAGATGCCGGACCTGGCCTGCCTGATGCTGACCTCCTTCGACGACGAGGAGGCGCTGCTGGACTCGATCATGGCGGGGGCGGCCGGATACGTCCTCAAGCAGATCCAGGGCTCCGACCTGGTCTCGGCCGTGCGCACGGTGGCCCGCGGCCAGTCGCTGCTGGACGCCAGCGCCACGACCAAGCTGATGGCACGGCTGCGGGGCGGCGGGCAGCAGCCGGCCGAGGAGCCGGAGATGCTGCCGGGGCTCACCGACCGGGAACGCGAGATCCTGGACCTGATCGGCGAGGGGCTGACCAACCGGCAGATCGGCCAGCGGCTGTACCTGGCCGAGAAGACGGTCAAGAACCACATCTCCCGGCTGCTCGCCAAGCTCGGCGTGGAACGCCGTGTCCAGGCCGCCGTCATCGCCACCCAGGCGCGGGACCGGATGCGCACCGAAGGCCAGTAGCGGGACGGGCCCGCCGGTCGGCCCCGCACCCGGCCCCCCGTCGGGGGCCGAAGGTCCCCACGGTCCGCCCCCGCCCGGCCCATACCCGCACGAACACCCGGGCGGCAGGCTGAGAGCGCTCCCGGAACACCGCCGGGCATCGCCGCACCAAGGGGAGGACGGAAGACATGACCGTGCGAGTGGGTATCAACGGTTTCGGCCGGATCGGCCGGAACTACCTGCGCTGCGTACTGGAACGCACCGGCGCCGCGGCAGCGCCGCTGGAGGTGGTGGCGGTCAACGACGTCACCTCCCCGGCAGCGCTCGCGCACCTGCTGACGTACGACTCGACGTACGGGCGGCTGAACCGCCCCGTCGAGCACGACGACACCTCGCTGACCGTGGACGGGCACCGCATCACCGTGACCGCCGAGCGCGACCCGGCCGCGCTGGCCTGGGGAGACCTCGGCGTGGACGTGGTGATCGAGTCCACGGGCCGCTTCCGCACCCGCGAGCAGGCCGGCCTGCACCTGGCGGCCGGCGCGCGCAAAGTGCTTCTGTCCGTGCCCGGCAAGGACGTCGACGCCACGATCGTCATGGGAGTCAACGAAGGAACGTACGACCCGGAGCACCACCACGTGGTCTCCAACGCCTCGTGCACCACCAACTGCGTGGCTCCGATGGTCAAGGTCCTCGACGACCACTTCGGCGTCGTCAGAGGACTGATGACCACGATCCACGGCTACACCAACGACCAGGTGGTCCTGGACGGCCCCCACAAGGACCTGCGCCGGGGCCGTTCGGCGGCGGTCAACATCATCCCCACCACGACCGGCGCCGCCCGCGCCGTCGGCCTGGTCCTGCCCGAGCTGGCGGGCACGCTGGACGGCAGCGCCGTGCGCGTACCGGTCGAGGACGGCTCGCTGACCGACCTGACCGTGGTCCTCGAGAGGGCGGTGAGCGCCGAGGAGATCAACGCCGCTTACCGCGAGGCCGCCGAGGGACCGCTGAAGGACGTCCTGAGGGTGTCCGACGCCCCGATCGTCTCTCGCGACGTGGTCGGCGACCCCGCCTCCTGCGTCCTGGACGCCCCCCTCACCCAGACCCACGGTGACCTGGTCAAGGTCTTCGGCTGGTACGACAACGAGTGGGGCTATACGAACCGCCTGCTCGACCTCACCTCGTACGTCGCGGTCCGACTGCCCCGGAGCTGACGGTTCCGGCCAGTCGGCCACGCGGCGGCGCTGATCCCTTATCGTCTCCCTATTCGAGCCGCTACCGTGGCAGGTTCACGGTAAGGCTGCCGACATGCGGTGAGGCGTTGGAGGATCAGCGGTGGCAAACGCCCAGGAAGCCCGTGAGGCACGGGTACGGCTGCCGCAGCTGCGGCTGGACGAGCTGCTGGAGGAGCTGCAGGCCCGTCTGGACGCGGCGCGCGGCACCCGGGACCGGGTCCACAGCCTTCTGGAGGCCGTACTGTCGGTCGGCCGCGAACTGGATCTGGAGCAGGCACTGCGCAGCATCGTGGAGGCCGCGGCGGCCCTGGTCGACGCGGAGTACGCGGCGCTCGGCGTCATCGGCCCCGACGGCGAGCGGCTGTCGGCCTTCCACACGGTGGGCGTCGACGAGGAACAGATCGCGCGGATCGGCCCCTACCCGGAGGGCCACGGCATCCTCGGCGAGCTGATCCGCCACCCCGAGCCACTGCGCCTGGCCAAACTCTCCGACCACCCCGCCTCCTATGGCTTCCCGGCCCACCACCCGCCGATGAACACCTTCCTCGGCGTTCCCATCCGGGTACGGGACCACATCTTCGGCAACCTGTACCTGACGGAGAAACGTGGCGGGCAGCAGTTCGACGAGGACGACGAGTCGGTGCTGGCCACCCTGGCCGTGGCGGCCGGCGTGGCCATCGACAACGCCCGCCTGTACGAGGAGTCCCGTCTGCGCGAGCGCTGGCTTCAGGTGAACGCCGAGATCACCCATACCCTGATGTCCGGCGCGGACCAGGGCGGGGTGCTGCCGCTGATCGCCGAACGGGCCAGGGAGATCACCGCCTCCGCCCTGAGCGTGGTGGCCATGCCGGTGAGCGGTACCGACACCCTCGCCGTCGAACTCGCTGTCGGCCAGCAGGCCGACGCATGGCGCGGGATCGTCCTGCCTACGGAAGGCACGCTCATCGGGCAGGCGTTCGTCCAGCGAGCGCCGGTCAGCAGCCCGGACGTCTCGTGCGACTCCCGGGTCTCGGCCGGTCCGCCACGCTTCGACGGGCTCGGACCGGCCGTCGCCGTGCCGATCGGCACCGGCGACGAGACCCGCGGTGTGGTGCTGCTGGTCCGGCAGTCGGGCGGCCGGGAGTTCACCGGGAAGGAGACCGAGCCGCTCCAGGTCTTCGCCGCGCAGGCCGCCGTCGCGATGGAGCTGGCGGAACGACGCGAGGACGCCGAACAGATCGCCCTGCTGGAGGACCGCGACCGGATCGCGCGCGACCTGCACGACCTGGCCATCCAACGGCTCTTCGCCACCGGCATGACCCTGCAGAGCGCCGGCCGCCGCGTCCAGGACCCGGTGGCCTCCAAGCGGATCCTGCGGGCGGTGGACGACCTCGACGAAACCATCAAGATCATCAGGTCGACCATCTTCGGTCTGCGCTCCCGCGACGACGACGCGGCGCCCGGCCTGCGCTCCCGCGCGGTGCGCGCGATCGGCGAGGCCGCACCGCTGCTGGGCTTCGCTCCCAGCGTCCGCATGGAGGGCCTGCTCGACACGCACGTGCCCGCGGCGACCGCCGACCACGTCCTGGCCGTCCTCACCGAGTCCCTGACCAACGTCGCCCGGCACGCCCGCGCCGACCGCACCGACGTCGTACTGGAGACGGACGGCAAGCAGGTCCGCCTGACGGTCACGGACAACGGCGTCGGCATCCCGGACGGAGGCCGCCGCAGCGGTCTGACCAACATGGCCGAGCGAGCGCAGAAGCTCGGCGGCGACATGGAGCTGGAAAGCCCCGGCGGGAAGGGGAGTCGGCTGGTGTGGCACGCTCCGCTGGAGCAGTCCCCGGACACGTCGGAGAGCGGCGGGTCTGCTCAGTGACGCACGGTGCCGGCGGGCGAGCGGCACCTTGAGGGCCCTGCCGAGTGGGGACGGTCGTGCCGGGACCATCGGCTCACGGCGCGCGGGCCCCTCGGCCCATGACGGTGGACCGCGACCGCGGTCGAATGGAGGTGCCGAGGCGGACGACCGGGGCCGGCCCGGCCCGCCGGCCCTGCTCGGGTGGGCGGAGCAGCTGCGTCGAGCACGCTTGGGGCTCGAGGGCAAGGCACCCGGCCGGGAGACGTCATGAAGATGACCAGCCGCTGCGGACGCACCATCAACGTCACACGACTCGCGTCCCAGGATCTCCCGGCTCCCATGGGACGCGTCGTCCTGGACACTGCCCGTGCCCCGCACGACAGCCGGGCCCCGTGGCTGTCGCTGACCGCCGAGGAGGCGCGGCGCCTGGCCGGTCTGCTGCTCTTCCAGGCCGCCGCCGTGGAACCGGGCCCTGACGTGCCGGCCGGACGCGTCGACGTGACGCCCATCGCCGACGACGCCTTCGAAGTGCGGGTACGGGGACACGTCCTGACCGTCGACCAGCCACGGACCGACGGTGGCAGGGACACGGCACCCACGCCCGTGGAACTCTTCATCGCTTCTGTGGCCTCCTGCACCGCGCACTACGCGGGCCGGTACCTGGACAGGCATGGCCTCAGCCGGGACGGTCTGACCGTCCGGGCGGACTTCCGCATGGCCGACGACCGCCCCGCACGGGTCGCCTCCCTGTCGATGACCGTCCACGCCCCGTCCCTGCCCGCCGAGCGGCTGGCCGCGCTGCGCGCGGTGGTCTCGCACTGCACGGTGAGCAACACACTGGCCGACGCTCCCGAGGTGCGGGTGCACGTCCGGCGCGAATCGGAGAGTGCGGAAATACCGCAGGTCAGGGAGCACGGGCGCGTCGACGTGGGGTGATACGCGCGGCAGCCGGCCCGCCGAGTGCCCGCGTCGGCCGGCGCGGCGACGACACCGCCCGGTCGCGTCGTCGACGCGACCGGGCGGGACGCGATCACTCGTCGCCCTCCATCACTTCCTCCATCGGGCGGCGCGGTGAGGCCGGTCCCTCGGGGCCGTACCCGAGCCGGATCACCATCTGCGTGTGCACCCGAGGGCCGTCGACCGGGAGACCGTCGAGGGCCCGGCGCAGGTCGGACCACTCCATGGCCTGGTGCAGGAGTGACGCCCGCACTCCGTGCCGGGTGGCCAGCAGGAGCACGCGTTCCAGCGCCTGGCCGGCCCGCAGCCAGTCCGTCCGCCGGTCGTGTGCCGTGGACAGCAGCGCGAGCGTCGGACGCGTCTCGAAGGCACGGGCAGGCAGCACGTCCGGGTGCCGGTGTGCCCCGAAGTCTCGCATGGGCATGCGGTCCAGCGCGTCCTGCGGGCCCAGAGCCGCTGACAGAAGTCCCAGCGACTGGGAGTGCGGGCCACTGACCAGTCGGCGGCTCTCGGCCGCGCGGTCGGCGTCCGCCCGGTTGCGCCACTCCGCCTCCCGCGTGGCACTCAGCACCCGAACAGTGTCGTCGCGCCCCGGAAATCGCAGGGTCGCACCCTCCAGGTGGGCCGCCTCGGTCAGCTCGGCGAGCAGGTCCGACGGCAGCGGTCGCCCGGAGAAGGGGAAACGGCTGCTGTGCCGGCGCCACACCGCCTCGTACAAGCCGGTCGACGGTGCGCCGCGTACCGATTCGGTGAGCCGGACCGTGGCGAGCAGAGCGGGATGGTCCGGGCACGGAAGCAGCCGGGTCACCGGCTCCCAGCCGAAGTGGGCGGCGGCGACGCGCAAGTTGAGGACCGCGCAGCCCACGGACAGGTGCACGGCGCGGCCCACCGGGTCGGTGTGGCGCAGCGCCCGGTCCGCGGCAGCGTCGATCCGTACCGTGCGGGTGTCGGTATCGAGCCGGAAGCGCCAGGGCTGGGTGTTGTGCAGGGACGGCGCGGCCACGGCCGCTGCGACCAGCCGCTCCAAGGCCGAAGCGTCGAGAGTTGTCGAGGTCATCGGGACTCCTTCCCGCCCATGTCCGAGGCCGGCTGGGCTGGTGGGTGAACCCTTTCCAGCCTTGGCCGTCGCCGGCGCGCGCGTGAGGGCCGTGCGGGCACCACCCAGCGCCGTTCGGCCTTGTTCGTCTGGTCCTGGCCGAAGGTCCCTGTGGACTGGGGCTGTTGAGTCCCTTGGGTGTGGACCTTCGGCGTCGGGTGCGCGGTGGTGGGGGCCGGGAGAGTGGGTGGTGTCAGGAACCAGCCGGATCTTCCCTGAAGGGGTCACTGTCATGGCCGTGCACCAGCCCACGCACCGTAGTTCGGGTTTCCGTCTGCCGTCGTTCCGCCGCACCCGCGCCGTTTCCGCGCCGGAGACGGCTGTGTCGGCGGAGGCCGGCACGCTCACCGCACGGGCCTGTGTCTTCGCCTCGGCGCGGGTGCTGATGGGGTTCGTCTTCCTGTGGGCGTTCCTGGACAAGACGTTCGGCTTCGGCTACGCCACCGCGTCCGGCAAGGGCTGGATCGACGGGGGCTCGCCCACCGAGGGTTTCCTGGGGCACGTGGCGGTCGGTCCGATGGAGTCGACGTTCCATGCGTGGGCCGGGGCGGCGTGGGCGGACTGGCTGTTCATGCTGGGGCTGCTGGGGATCGGGCTGGCCCTGACCGCGGGGGTGGCGCTGCGCCTGGCGGCGCTGGCGGGGTCGGTGATGATGGCGTTGATGTGGGTGGCGGAGTGGCCGCCGGCCAAGCACCTGTCGGACG
>NZ_JBEZBE010000063.1:0-27069 GCF_040646935.1 Streptomyces sp. NPDC044984 | reverse complement strand
GCCCCGTCACGGAAACCTCCGGGCGGACCATCGAACCGACCGCGCTCGCCGAGTACGCGGACGCCCCCAGGCGCGAGCCGGTGCCCCTCGCACCCCGGGCCGCCGGCGTCGGTCCTTCCTGGCCGGATGTGATGTGCGCGAGACGTTGACTAGAAAGCGCTTACCCCATACCTTCCGTTCAGCAGCCTGACCCGCTCACGTCATCCGAGCGGGCCCGCTGCGCACCATCCCGAACGTCGTTCACGTACATGGCTCGTACCCCCACACCACGACAGAAGGAACGACATGACTTCCGCGAAACGACCACGCGCCCGCGCGCTGACGGGCGCACTCGCCACCCTCGGTCTCTCAGTTGGCATGCTCATGACCACCGGCGCATCCTCGGCGAGCGCCGCCACCTGGCCGACCGCGAACGGCAGCCAGGGCGTCTCCTCCACCATCTCCGTGTCCGGCACCAAGGACTACGGGATGAAGCGCCTGTACGGCACCGGTGACCTGGGCTCCGGCGGCCAGGACGAGGACCAGGGCCCGATCCTGCAGCTGGCGGACGGCGCGGTCCTGAAGAACGTCATCCTGGGCGCCCCAGCGGCCGACGGCATCCACTGCCAGGGCTCCTGCACACTGCAGAACGTCTGGTGGGAGGACGTCGGCGAGGACGCCGCCACGTTCAAGGGCAAGTCGTCGGGGTCGGTCTACACCGTCAGCGGCGGCGGCGCGAAGGAAGCCAGCGACAAGGTGTTCCAGTTCAACGGCGCCGGAACGCTGAACGTGTCGAACTTCGCGGTCAAGAACTTCGGCACCTTCGTCCGCTCCTGCGGCAACTGCTCCACGCAGTACAAGCGGACGATCAACCTCAACACCATCGAGGTGACCTGGAAGGGCAGCAGGCTCGCCGGCATCAACACCAACTACGGCGACAGCGCGACCCTGCGGAACATCACGATCATCGGGGACAGCAGCAAGAAGATCGTCCCCTGCCAGAAGTACATCGGCAACGACGACGGTGACGAGCCGAGCAGCAACGGCTCCGGCCCCGACGGCACGTACTGCAAGTACTCGTCGTCCGACATCACCTACCGGTAGCCCCCACGGGCAGCGGCCGTACGAGGCGTCCCGCGCGGCGCCCCGTACGGCCGTCCGGCCCTCACCCGGCTTCATCCGCCGCCCACGCGGGAACGCGCCTCCCCCGTCAGCTCCCGCCGGTACCCGGCGTAGGCGGACCGCAGCGCGTCGCACGGCTGCCCGACGTCCATGACGTACGCGGTGGTGCCCGCCCTGCGCCGGCAGCCGGAGCTGGCGGCGGTGTACGAGCCGGGGCTGCGCGTGCCGGCCGAGAAGCGCGGACTGCTGGCCGGCATGGGGATGACCGAGAAGCAGGGCGGCTCCGACGTCCGGACCAACACCACGACGGCGACGCCGACCGCCGAGCCCGGCGTCCACACCCTGCGCGGGCACAAGTGGTTCACGTCGGCGCCGATGTGCGACGTGTTCCTGGTGCTGGCGCGGGCCCCGGGCGGGCTGTCGTGCTTCCTGGTGCCGCGCGTCCTGCCCGACGGCACCCGCAACCCGTTCCGCGTCCAGCGGCTGAAGGAGAAGCTGGGCAACCGCTCCAACGCCTCCTCCGAGCCCGAGTTCGACGGGACGGTCGGCTGGCTGGTCGGCCCGGAGGGGCAGGGCGTGAAGACCATCGTCGAGATGGTCAACTGCACCCGGCTGGACTGCGTGATGATGTCGGCGGCGCTGATGCGCAAGACGCTCGTGGAGGCGGGCCACCACGTGCGGCACCGCAGCGCGTTCGGGGCGCGGCTGGTGGACCAGCCGCTGATGCGCAACGTGCTGGCCGATCTGGCGCTGGAGTCCGAGGCCGCCACGGCCCTCACCCTGCGGCTGGCCGGAGCGGCCGACCGCGCGGTGCGCGGGGACGCCGGGGAGGCCGCGTTCCGCCGGATCGCGACGGCGGTCGGCAAGTACTGGGTCACCAAGCGGGGCCCGGCCTTCACCACCGAGGCCCTGGAGTGCCTGGGCGGCAACGGCTACGTCGAGGAGTCCGGGATGCCCCGGCACTACCGCGAGGCCCCGCTGCTGTCGATCTGGGAGGGCTCGGGGAACGTCAACGCGCTCGACGTGCTGCGGGCGCTCGGCCGGGACCCGGCCACCGCGCAGGCGCTCTTCGACGAGCTCGCCCTGGCGCGCGGGGCGGACGCCCGGCTGGACGCGGCCGTGGCCGGGCTGAAGGACCAGCTGGCCGAGGGGTCGCAGGCGGGCGCCCGGCGACTGGTGGAGCGGACGGCCCTGACGCTCCAGGGTTCCCTCCTCGTCCGGCACGCCCCGTCCGCGGTCGCCGACGCCTTCTGCGCGACGCGGCTGGGCGGCGACTGGGGGCACGCCTTCGGCACGCTGCCCGCGGCGGCCGCGCTGGACGCGATCGTCGGGCGTGCGCTGCCGGACGGCGGCTGACCCGCCGTCGGGCCACCGCGCACGGTCGTCCCGTGCGCGGTGGCACCGGGCCCGGCCTGCGGAGAGACCGATCCGGGAGTGACTGTCAGTGGTGGGGTGCAGACTGGCCGGTGTCCTGGAACGAGGGCGTCGACGAAGACGTCGCGGAGGTGGTCGGCATGACCGAGGTACTGCTCGCCGTGGGCACCCGCAAGGGCCTGTTCATCGGACGGCGGCGAGGTGACGTCTGGGAGTTCGACGAGAGTCCCTGCTTCAACGCGCAGGCCGTGTACTCGGTCGCCATCGACACCCGTGGCGCGAGTCCGCGACTGCTGGTGGGCGGGGACAGCGCGCACTGGGGCCCGTCGGTGTTCCACTCCGACGACCTGGGCCGCAGCTGGACCGAACCGGCCCGGCCCGCCGTCAGGTTCCCCAAGGACACGGGGGCTTCGCTGGAGCGGGTCTGGCAGCTGCACCCGTCCGAGGCCGAACCGGACGTGGTGTACGCGGGGACGGAACCGGCCGCGCTGTACCGCTCGGAGGACCGCGGGGAGAGCTTCGAGCTGGTCCGGCCGCTGTGGGAGCATCCCACGCGTGCAAAGTGGGTGCCCGGTGGCGGCGGCGAGGGGCTGCACACCGTGCTCACCGACGCCCGTGATCCGCGGGCCGTGACGGTGGCCGTCTCCACGGCGGGCGTGTTCCGCACCCTGGACGGCGGTGCGAGCTGGGCCCCGTCCAACTCCGGGGTGTCCGCGGTGTTCCTGCCGGACCCGAACCCGGAGTTCGGGCAGTGCGTGCACAAGGTGGCCCGGGACGCGGTGGACCCGGACCGGCTGTATCTGCAGAACCACTGGGGGGTCTACCGCAGCGACGACGCGGGCGGGAGCTGGACGGACATCGGTGAGGGCCTGCCGTCGACGTTCGGCTTCACGGTCGTGGCCCACCCCCGTCGCGCCGGCACGGCGTACGTGTTCCCGATCAACGCCGACTCCGACCGGGTGCCGGCCGGCCGGCGCTGCCGGGTCTACCGGACCACGGACGCGGGCGGGAGCTGGGAGCCGCTCACGGCGGGACTGCCCGGGGAGGACCACTACGGCACGGTGCTGCGCGACGCGATGTGTCACGACGGCGCGGACCCGGCGGGCGTCTACTTCGGCAACCGCAACGGCGAGGTGTACGCGTCGGCCGACGACGGCGACAGCTGGCGGCAGTTGGCGTCGCATCTGCCGGACGTGCTGTGCGTACGGGCCGCGGTCGTCGCATGAGCCGCACGAGCCACGTGAGCCGCACGAGCCGCACGAGGATCCCGTGCGGTCCTGGCCACTGGTTGATCTCCGCCGCCGTCACGGCAGTAGGGTGACGCCCGTGGCACCACGACCCTTGAATGAGATCGTCGAAGCGGGCTGGGCGAAGGCCCTGGAGCCGGTGGCCGAACGGGTCGCCGGAATGGGGGACTTCCTGCGCGCGGAGATCGCCGCGGGACGCACCTACCTCCCGGCCGGAGCGAACGTCCTGCGCGCCTTCCAGCAGCCCTTCGACGAGGTACGCGTCCTGATCGTCGGGCAGGACCCGTACCCCACCCCGGGGCACGCGGTGGGACTGTCGTTCTCGGTCGCGCCCGAGGTGCGGCCGCTGCCGGGCAGCCTCATCAACATCTTCCGGGAGCTGAACACCGACCTGGGACTGCCCCAGCCGTCGAACGGTGATCTCACGCCGTGGACCGAGCAGGGCGTGCTGCTGCTCAACAGGGCGCTGACGACGGCCCCGCGCAAGCCGGGCGCCCACCGCGGCAAGGGCTGGGAGGAGGTCACCGAGCAGGCGATACGGGCGCTGGCCGGGCGGGGCAAGCCCCTGGTCTCCATCCTGTGGGGGCGGGACGCCCGCAACTGCCGTCCGCTGCTGGGCGATCTGCCCGCGGTGGAGTCGGCCCATCCCTCGCCGATGTCCGCCGACCGCGGCTTCTTCGGCTCCCGCCCGTTCAGCCGGGCCAACGACCTGCTGATCCGTCAGGGCGGCCAACCGGTGGACTGGCGCCTGCCGTGACCGGGCCCGGTTTCCTCGCCGTGGACTCCGGGGGCTCCGGTCTGCGGGTGGTCGTCGGGGCCGGCGGACACGGTCCGTCGGCCCGGGCCTCCTCGGGGAAACCGGTGCGGACCGGTGAGCGGGGCATCGACCCGGGGCACTTCATGGAGCGGCTGGTGCCGATGGCACGGGCCCTGCGCGCCGAGGCCGGGATCGAGCGGCTGGAGGTGGCCGTCGTCGGTGCGGCCGGGCTGGCCGGCCTGGGGGACGCGCTGCGCGCGGAGCTTCCGGACGCGCTCCGCCGTGAGCTGGGCGTCCGGCGGGTGGTGCTGGCCGCGGACGCCGTCACCGCGTACGTCGGCGCGCTCGGGCCGCGGCCCGGTGCGGTGATCGCCGCCGGCACGGGTCTGATCGCGATCGGCACCGACCTGACCGGCTGGCGCCGGGCGGACGGCTGGGGGCACCTGCTCGGCGACTGCGGCAGTGGCGCCTGGATCGGACGGGCGGGTCTCGAGGCGGCGCTGCGCGCGCACGACGGGCGGCGGGACGGCTCCGCGCGGCTGCTGGCGAGCGCCGAGGACATGTTCGGCCCGGCGGCCGGACTGCCCGGCCGGCTGTACCCGCGGACCGACCGGCCGGCCGTGCTCGCCTCCTTCGCGCCCCGGGTGGGCGAGTGCGCGGCCGACGGCGACCCCGTCGCCGTGGAGGTGCTGCGGGCCGCGGCCCGGCACATGGCCGACTCCGTCGCGGCCGTGTGCCCGACCGCGGACGCACCGGTGATCGGTCTCACCGGAGGCCTGTTCCGGATGGGTGCCGCGCTGCTCGGCCCCCTGGACGAGGAGCTGGCCGAGCGGCTGCCGGGGGCGCGGCGGATCATGGCCGAAGGGGACCCCCTGCACGGGGCGGTCCGCATCGCGGAGGACCTCACCGCCGGCTCCTTCACCCTTCCGGGCGACGAGAAGATGCTGTGCGTGACGAGCCCGGCAGGTGAGGACGTCACCCGCCCGGCCGACGTCCGTACGTAACTCATCAGACAAAACCGGACGGATACCGCTCACCTGCACCCTCCCCGAACAGGGGAGCCCGGGAAACCACTAACATGCGGCAACATGAGCACCCCCACTGGGCCCGCGTCCGGCCTGCCAGTACGAATGCCGCGCCCCCGCCAGCCCGGGCGGCACCGCCGTCCCGAACCCCTGGTGGCTCCCGAGGGCGCGCCCGCGCTCGTCCTCGCCGTGCCGGGTACGCCCAGTAGTGCCACCCGCTCGCTCGCCGAAGAGGTCGTGAGCATCGCCCGTTCCGAGCTGCCCGGCCTGGACGCCCGGATCGGCTACCTCGACGGCGACGACGAGGAATTCCCGACACTGCGGTCCGTCCTCGCGTACGCGGCCGAGGAGCGCACGGCCCGCTTCGAGCAGGCCCGCGAAGCCGGCATGGACGTCAAGGAGCCCGACGGCCCCGTCGCCGTCGTCGTGCCGCTGCTCGCCGGTCCGGACAGCGCGCTGCTGCGCCAGGTCCGCCAGGCCGTGATGGACAGCCGTGTCGCCGCCGAGCTGACCGATGTGCTGGGCCCGCACCCGCTGCTCGCCGAGGCGCTGCACGTGCGGCTGTCCGAGGCCGGTCTGGCCCGCGCCGACCGTGCCCGACTGTTCACCGTGGCGACCGCGGCGGACGGCATCATCCTGGCCTCCGTGGGCGGTGACGAGGCCGTGCAGGCGGCCGGGATCACCGGCATGCTGCTCGCCGCGCGCCTCGCCGTGCCGGTGATGGCGGCGGCCCTGGACCAGGACGGTTCCATCGCCTCGGTGGCCGAGCAGCTGCGGGGCTCCGGTTCGCAGCAGCTGGCGCTCGCGCCGTACCTGATCGGCCCGGAGATCGACGCGAGCCTGATCGAGGAGGCCGCGAAGGAGGCGGACTGCTCCGCCGCCGAGGCGCTCGGCCCGTACCCGGCGATCGGCAAGCTGGCGCTGGCCAAGTACACGACCGCGCTGGGCATCGCCCCGCAGCAGGCGCAGAGCGCTCCGGCCCACTGACCCGGCCGGCTCACGCGCGACGCCGAAGGGCCCGCTCCGGTTCCGGAGCGGGCCCTTCGGCGTGTCCGGGCGGCGCCGGTCAGCCGGTGACCACGCAGGACGCCGCGGCCACCGGGACGGAGCCGGCGCGCCGCGGCACTCCCGTGTCCGGGTCGAGCGTGAACCAGGTCACGTCCCCGGAGCGCTCGTTGGCGACGTACAGGACGCCGTCGGACTCGGTGATCGCGCGGGGCCAGTGCCCCCCGCAGGGGACGGTGGTGAGGGGGGTCAGCGCCTTGCCCTGCCGCCCGGCCGCGAACACCGACAGGACGTCCTCGCCGCGGGTCGCGGTCCACACGAAGCGGCCGTCGGGCGAGACGGCCACCCCGGACGGATAGGCGTCCCTGGACGGGGCGCCGGGAAGGACCGGGATCTCGGCGAGCGGCCTGAGCGCGCCGTCGGCGGCGTCCCACTGGCAGACGACGAGGGTGGGGCTGAGCTCGTTGAGGACGTACGCGTGGGTCCCGTGCGGGTGGAAGGCCAGATGCCGGGGGCCCGAGCCCGGGCGCAGGGCGATCTCCCGGTGCGGTGAGAGCGCGCCGTCGGCCAGGGTGCAGACCCGTACCGAGTCCGTGCCGAGGTCGACCGTGACCGCCCAGCGGCCGCTCGGGTCGGGCTGCACCTGGTGGGCGTGCGGGCCCTGCTGGCGCTGCGGATGGGGACCGGAGCCGCTGTGCCGGAACACCCCGGACACCGACCGCGCGAGGCTGCCGTCCGGACGGACGGGGACGGCGCTGACGCTGCCGGAGCCGTAGTTCGCGGTGAGGACGTGTCCGGCGAAGAGGCTGAGGTGGGTCGGCCCGCTGCCGTCCACCCGCACCTCGCGCCCGGCCGGTGCCAGGCCCTCCCCGGTCACACGGAACGCGGCCACGGCGCCCTCGGCGGTCTCGCTGACCGCGTACAGCGTGCGGCCGTCGGGCGCCAGGGCCAGGAAGGACGGGTCGCGTACGGCGTTCACGGTGCTCAGGACGGTCAGCGCGCCGCTGCCGGGGGCGATGGCCGCGGTGACGACGCCCGGGCCCCCCGCCGCCGTGAACGACCCGATGTACGCCCGCCGTCCGCCGTCCGTCACGACTGTCCCCTCTCGTCCGCCACCGACCGGGGTGACGGTAGCAGCCGATCACGTCAGGTCTAGACCAAGACCCCGTCCGTGCGTCCGCGCGGGTCAGGCCCCGACCAGCGGGGAGCCGGACGGCGCCCGCAGCGGCGCGGCCAGCTCGGCGAGGGCGCGTTCCAGGCCGTGCAGATGGGCCAGGGCGGGTTCCGTCCCGGCCGGGGAGGTCCGTACGGGGATGTCCCGGCCGTCGGTGAGCGCCTCGACGGCGGCCTCGACGCGCCAGCAGGCGGCGGCCAGCCGGGCGTCGTGCGAGGCCTCCGGGTCGGCGGCGACGGCGACGAGGCCGCGGATCTCCCGGGCGCAGTCGCCGAGCAGGGCGAGCACCCGGCGGGCGCGCCGCTTGCGGCCGAGCATGGGGTTCAGCGGATGCACCAGCGGGGCGACCGAGAGCCGTACCCGGGCGAGCAGCTGTTCCAGCTCCGCCACCACCGGCGCCGGGTCGGCGTCCGCGGTCCCGGCCAGTCGCGCGGCCGTCTGCGCGGTGCACGCGTGGACGCAGCGCAGGGCCCGCTGGATCCAGGTGTCGGTGACGCTGTGCGTGGTCACCGGCAGGACGAACGCCACCGCCAGCACGGCGCCGAGCGCGCCGACGGCGGTCTCCGCGAGCCGGAGCGCCAGCAGACCGGGGGTGAGCACGCCCAGCAGGCCGTAGAGCATGGCGGCGAGCACCGTCACCCACAGCATCATCCAGGTGTAGGACACGGCTGCCGTGTAGAAGATGCCGAAGACGGCGACGGCGACGACCAGCGCGGTCACCGGGCCGTCCCCGTGCGCGGGGACGGCGACGAACAGCGCGAGCCCGGCGCCGATGACGGTGCCGAGCACCCGCCGGAAGCCGCGGACCAGGGTCTCGCCGCGCGAGGTGGTGTTGACGAAGACCCACCAGGTGGCGCCGACGGCCCAGTACCAGCGCTCCCCGGACAGCAGCTGGCCCACGACCAGGGCGAAGCCCGCGCCGGCGGTCGCCTGGACCGCCTGGCGGGTGGTCACGCGGGCCAGCCCGGTGCCGCCGGGCGGCGCCGGCACGACGGCCGGGGGCAGCCGGCGCTCGTAGCACCACAGCCCGAAGCGCACCGCGGCCGCGGCGAGCACGGACAGCAGGACGGAGGCGTACAGCTCGGGCAACTGGGCGGTCCTCGCGTGCAGGAACTGCGCCACGAAGTAGGTCATGAACGCGAAGACCCCGAGGCTGTGGCCGCGCGGGCCCCAGCGCCGCGCGTACACGCCGAGTCCGACCACGGCGAGGAAGGTGAGGTCGCGGGCGACCGGGTGGTCGTGCAGCACGGCCGCGGCGGCGAGCACCGGCAGGCCGACGGCGGGCAGCAGCGCCGTGGTGACGGCCTGCCCGCGGACGGTGGCGTCGGTGACGGTGAACAGGGCGAGCAGCGCGGCGAGCCCGCCGGTGACGGCACCGGTGAGCGAGTGCCCGGCCAGGCCGCAGACGACGACGGCCAGCCCGATGCCGAGCACGGCCCGCGCCGCGAAGCGCAGCCGGATCCGGCCCGGGTCCGGAGCCATGAACACCCTCTTCAGCACGTACCGCCCCCTGGGACTAGTCGGTGTGTGCGCCGTGGCGCGAAAAAGGCGCCGCGGAGGTCCGCAGCGCCATCGATGCCCCCATATCAGCATCTCCTCCACCAGTGGCTCAACCGAGTCTCGCGAGAGTGAGCCATTGGTACAGTGTTCACGGCATTCCTACGGCCACCGAAGTGCCAATGGCCGACGCGGGGACACTTCGGATCTCATGGCCGTGGACGAGCTCGACACCCGCATCCTGCGGCTGCTGCTGGAGCAGCCGCGCACCAGCGTGCGGGAGTGCGCCCGGATCCTCGGCGTCGCCCGCGGCACCCTGCAGGCCCGCCTGGACCGCATGGAGCGCGAGGGCGTGATCACCGGCACCGGCCCCGCCCTCTCCCCCGCCGCGCTGGGCCACCCCGTCCTCGCGTTCGTGCACATCGAGGTCACCCAGGGGCACCTGGACGAGGTGGGCGAGGCGCTGGCCGCCGTACCGGAGATCGTCGAGGCGTTCTCCACCACGGGCGGCGGCGATCTGCTGGCCCGGGTGGTGGCGCGCGACAACGCGCATCTGGAGGACGTGGTCCAGAAGCTGATCAGCCTGCCCGGCGTGGTCCGCACCCGCACCGAGGTGGCGCTGCGCGAGCGCGTCCCGCACCGGCTGCTGCCGCTGGTGGAGTCGATCGGCCGTACGGCGCGGAAGTGAGCCCTGCCATCCTGGACCCCATGAACACGCTCGGCGCCCTCTCGGTCATCTTCGATCTCGACGGAACGCTCGTGGACAGCGAGCCGAACTACTACGAGGCGGGCCGACGGACCCTCGCCGAGTACGGGGTCCCGGACTTCTCTTGGGCCGAGCACGAGCGCTACGTGGGGATCAGCACCCGGGAGACGCTCGCCGACTGGCGGGAGCGGTACGGCCTGTCCGCCCCGGTGGAGGAGCTGCTCGCGGTCAAGGACCGCCACTATCTGGAGCTGGCCCGCGCCGCCACGCGGGTGTACCCGCAGATGCGCGCGTTCGTCGGGCTGCTGGCGGCCGAGGGCGTGCCGATGGCCGTGGCCTCCGGTTCCTCACCCGTCGCCATCGGGGCGATCCTGGCCGGCACGGGCCTGGACGCACACCTGCGCACGGTCGTCCCGGCCGACGAGGTCGCGCACGGCAAGCCGGCCCCCGACATCTTCCTGGAGGCGGCCCGCAGGCTCGGCGCCGACCCGGCCGACTGCGTGGTGGTCGAGGACGCGGCCCCGGGCGCCGTCGCCGCGCACGCGGCCGGGATGCGCTGCATCGCGGTCCCCTACGTCGCCGCCCAGGCCGACGCCCCCGAGTTCGCCACCGCGGGTCTGCTGCTGCGCGGCGGGCAGGAGGAGTTCACGGCGCGGGCCGCGTACGCCTGGCTGGCGGACTCCGCCCGGCGTCCCTGACCGGCTCCCGCCGTCCGCACGTCCCCGCGGGCGTCCGGAACCGATCGCTCCCGAACCGTTGACGCCTCTCCGCCCCCTCCCTATCGTCTGGTCGATTTTTCGTACAGCGTTCGCGATATCGAACAGAGGAGCATCCATGGCACCGCCCCTCTCCAGACGAACCCTCTTCCAGGCCGCCGCCCTTACGGCGACGGCGGCCGCGGTCCCCGCGGCGGCCACCGGGCGCGCCGTCGCCGCACCCGGCGCGCCGGCCGCCGCTCCCGGCGTACCGGCGGCGTGGACCGTACGGCCCTTCGGGCTGGAGGACGTGACGCTCGGACCGGGCGTCTTCGCCGGCAAGCAGCGGCTGATGCTCGACCACGCCCGTGGCTACGACGTGCACCGGCTGCTCCAGGTCTTCCGCGCCAACGCCGGCCTGTCCACCCGGGGCGCCGTCGCGCCCGGCGGCTGGGAGGGGCTGGACGGGGAGGCCAACGGCAATCTGCGCGGCCACTACACCGGCCACTTCCTGACCATGCTGGCGCAGGCGTACCGCGGCACCGGCGAGCAGGTCTTCGCGGACCGGATCGCCACCGTGGTCGAAGCCCTGACCGAGGTACGGGAGGCGCTGCGCCGCGATCCGGCCGTGCTGAGCGTCGAGGGACGGTTCGGCCGCGCGGCGGAGAACGTGCGCGGCTCGTACCGGTACGTGGACCTTCCGGCGGCCGTTCTCACCGGCGCCCCGGCGCTCACCCTGTCCGCGTGGGTGCGCCCCTCGCACGACGCCGCCTGGGCCAGGGTCTTCGACTTCGGCGACGACACCACCCGCTACCTGTACCTGGCCGCCCGCAACGCCGGCGGGGTACCGCGGTTCGCCGTGACCACCTCGGGGCCGGGCGGTGAGCAGGGCCTCGACGGCACCGCGCCGCTGCCGGTCGGCGAGTGGAGCCACCTGGCCGTGACCCTCGCCGACGGCACCGGCACCCTCTACGTCGACGGCACCGCCGTCGCCCGGAGCACGGACATCACGCTGACCCCGGCCGCGCTCGGCACCCTCAGGGACCACTGGCTGGGGCGCTCCCACTTCCCCGCCGACCCGGTCTTCGCGGGCGCGTTCGAGGACGTCAACGTCTACGCGCGGGCGCTGACCGCCGCCGAGGTCGCCGGACTGGGGAGCCGCCGGGCCGCCGACACCCCGGCCGGCCGGGGCGACCTGGCGTCGTACGCCTTCGACGAGACCGCCGGGGCCGGCTTCGCGGACGCCTCCGGCCGGGGGCTCGACGCCACCCTGCGCCGCACCTGGGGCGCGCCCAGCCATCCGGGCTTCCTCGCCGCGTACCCGGAGACGCAGTTCATCGAGCTGGAGTCGATGACCCGCAGCGACTACACCCGGGTGTGGGCGCCGTACTACACCGCGCACAAGATCCTCAGAGGGCTGCTGGACGCGTACCTCGCCACGGACGACGACCGGGCGCTCGACCTGGCGTCCGGCATGGGCGACTGGATGCACGCGCGGCTGTCCGTGCTGCCGGCGGCCACCCTGCAGCGGATGTGGGGGCTGTTCTCCAGCGGGGAGTTCGGCGGTGTCGTCGAGGCGGTCTGCGACCTGCACGCGATCACCGGACGGGCCGAACACCTCGCTCTCGCCAAACTGTTCGACCTGGACCGCCTCATCGACGCCTGCGCCGCGGACACCGACGTCCTCGAAGGGCTCCACGCCAACCAGCACATCCCGATCTTCACGGGCCTGGTGCGGCTGTACGACGAGACGGGCGAGCAGCGCTACCTCACGGCCGCGAAGAACTTCTGGGGCATGGTCGTGCCCCACCGGATGTACGCGATCGGCGGCACCAGCAGCGGCGAGTTCTTCAAGGCCCGCGACGTGATCGCGGGCACGGTCACCGACACCACCGCCGAGTCCTGCTGCGCGTACAACATGCTCAAGCTGAGCCGGACGCTGTTCTTCCACGAGCAGGATCCGGCGTACATGGACTACTACGAGCGGGCCCTGTTCAACCAGGTGCTCGGCTCCAAGCAGGACCGGCCGGACGCGGAGAAGCCGCTCGTCACCTACTTCATCGGCCTGACGCCCGGTCATGTGCGCGACTACACGCCCAAGCAGGGGACGACCTGCTGCGAGGGCACCGGCATGGAGAGCGCCACGAAGTACCAGGACTCGGTGTACTTCGCGGAGGCCGACGGAAGCGCCCTGTACGTCAACCTCTACAGCGCCTCCCGGCTGACCTGGGCCGAGAAGGGCGTCACGGTCACGCAGACCACCCGCTACCCGGAGGAACAGGGCAGCACGCTCACCATCGGCGGCGGCCGGGCCTCCTTCACCCTGCTGCTGCGGGTGCCGTCCTGGGCGACCGCGGGCTTCCGGGTGACCGTCAACGGGCGTGCCGTGCCGGGCACTCCGGTCCCCGGCCGCTACTTCGGGGTCGCGCGGAGCTGGCGCGACGGCGACACCGTACGGATCTCCGTGCCCTTCCGGCTGCGGGTGGAGCGGACCCCCGACGACCCCGCACTGCAGGCCCTGTTCTACGGCCCGGTCAACCTGGTCGCCCGCCGGCCGGGGCCGGACGCCGTGCGACTGGGGCTGTACCGCAACGCCGCCCTCTCCGGCGATCTGCTGCCCTCCCTCACCCCGGTCCCGGACAGACCCCTGCACTACACGCTGGACGGCGTCGAGCTGGCGCCCTTCGCGGAGGGGACCGAGGACCCGACCCACGCCTACGTCCGACGCTCGGAACCACGTGTGATCTTCGGCACGTCGGACTCCGGGGTCGCCAACCCCGCCCGGGGCGACGGCACGACCCTGCTCGACGAGATCTGGGCCGGGGCGCCCTTCCGCGGCAAGGGGGCGCTGGTGGCACGGGTGCGGTCCACCGTGGCGTCCTGGGTGTCCGAGGGTCTGCTGAGCCGCGCCGACGGCGACAGGGTGGTGAGTACGGCGCAGCAGGCCGCCTACGCCCGCTGACACCGGCCGAAAATTCTTTCCCCGGCGGTGATTGTCTCGCGTCCGGCGTCCGTACTTCCTGCTGTTGGGCCGTTCACATTCCAGGAGGCACGATGCGCATCTCGCGCAGCACGGCAGGAACCGCGTTCGTGGGCGGGGCCATGATCCTCACCCTCACCGCGCTCGCCTATCCCACCATGCTGGGCGTACAGAACACGTCGACCAAGCCGGACCGGGTGGTGGCCAACACGAACTACGGCCCGCTGACCGAGGCGGACCGCGACTTCGTGGTGAAGGTGCGCGCGGCGGGGCTGTGGGAGCACCCACTGGGGCTGCTGGCGATGGAGCGGGGGACGACGGCGGAGATGAAGGAGGCGGGCGAGCACCTGGTCGTCGGTCACGGCCGGCTCGACGAGAGCTGCCGCAAGATCTCCCTGGAACTCGGCATCACGCTGCCGAACCAGGCGTCACCGCAGCAGCAGGGGTTCGTGGAGACCGTGAAGTCCACCAGCGGCAAGGAGTTCGACTCCACGGCGGTGAACATCATGCGCGTGACGCACGGGCAGATCTTCCCCGCCATCGCCAACATCCGGGCCAACACCAGGAACACCCTGGTGCGGCAGCTGGCCGACCAGGCCAACGACACGGTGCTCGACCACATCACGGTGCTGGAGAAGACAGGGCTGGTCAACCACGAGCAGGTCAACTTCCAGCAGACCAGCCCGCCGAAGATGCCGCAGGAGCAGGTGACCCCGCCGGCTCCGCAGGCGGGCGCGCCGGTCCTCGCGCTGGAGATCCCCAAGGGGCTGGAGGACCTCGACACGGCGTCCCCGGCGCCGTCGCCGTCCCCGACGGTCAGGTAGCCGGGTCACGACCCGCGGCGGGGCCTGCCCCGCCGCGGGTTTCTCGTCGCGCCGCCGGCACCTCCCCGGCGGCCGCGGCCGGCCGATCCGCCGGCCGGCTGCTGCCGCCGGGCGGTGCGCTCGGGCTTCTTCCCCTGGGCCGGCTTCTTCTCCTGCGCCGACTTCTTCTCCTGCGCGGGCTGCTGCCCGCGGCCGCGGGTGCTGTTGACGGTCCGGCCGCGGACGATCCCGATGAGGTCCTCGACCCGGTCCGTCGTCGCCGCCTCGGGCCAGGACAGCGCCACGCTCGACTCGGGGGCCCGCTCGAGCGGCCGGTGGGTGAGGTCCTTGCGGTGGTGCAGCCGGGCGAGCGACAGCGGCACGACGAGCACGCCGATCCCGGCCGCGACGAGCTCGATCGCGTCGGCGGTGGTGGCGGGGCGTTCCAGCGCGGGCCGTCCGGGCAGGCCCTCCCAGGTGAGGACGTCGTCCAGGGGGTGCAGCACGATCTCGTCGGCCAGGTCCTCCGGGGACACCGTGTCGACCGCCGTGACGAGGTGGTCCCTGGGGACCACGACGACCGTCTGCTCGGTGTAGAGGGGGATCGCACTGAGGACCGTACGGTCGACGGGCAGCCGGACGAGGCCCGCGTCGGCGTCACCGCCCAGCAGCAGCCCCTGCGCCGATCCGGCGGGGACCTGCGTGAGGGTCAGCGGGACGTCGGGCAGCCGCTCGTTCCAGATGCGCACCCATTTGTCGGGCATCACCCCGGGTACGTACACGAGCCGGAACGAGGGGGACACTTCCGAGCCTGTCACCTGGCCAGGTTACCGGCCGTGGTCGGCGGCCGCGCACACGCTCGATACCCTGGACGCCATGACGCAGCACCAGAGCACCCAGACGATGAAGCCCGCGACCGCGGCGAAGAAGCTGGGTGTGTACCTCGACGCCACCCCCGCCGACTTCCGGGACGGTGTCGTCTCACGCGCCGAGCTGACCGCGCTCCAGGCGGACCCGCCGCAGTGGCTCCAGGACCTGCGGCGCGACGGCCCCCACCCCCGCCCGGTGGTCGCGGCGAAGCTGGGCGTGTCCATCGCCGGCCTCGCGCGCGGCGGGGTCACCGAGGCCCTCACCACCGAGCAGATCGAGGCGCTGAAGGAGGAGCGCCCCGAGTGGCTGGAGCGGGAGCGCGCCACCCAGGCCGAGGTCCGCAAGGAGGCCGCCCGGATCAAGAAGCGGAACGCGGAGCGCGCGGCAGGCGACGCCTGACCGAAACGCCAGCCCGCGCCACCCTTCCGGTGGATAGAAATATCTACCAGCATGTCCGTACCTCACGCGCCCGCAGCGGCGCAGCCGACCGTGCCCGGGGTGGGACATGCACAGCGCCATGTGGAAGCAAGCCGTCGAGTGGCTGGCCGCGGCGGCCACGGACCCGCAGGAGTGCAAGCGCGAGTGGGATCACGGCAAGGGCACGGCGCTGCTCGCGGCGGGCCGGTACTGGGACGTGCTGAGCGTGCCCGACCGCCTCGGGCTGCTCGCCCTGGACATCCTGTGGCGCGACCCCCTGAAGGTGCCCGGACCCACGCTGGTGGACGTCACGGCCCGCAGAGTGGGGTTCTTCCTGCCGCCCGACCCGGTCAGCGAGTGGGTCGGCTTCGGGGTGCGGCACGTGGGCCGGGGGTCCTGGGTCGCCGTACCGCCGCCGTACCGGCCGGCCGGGCGCCTGGAGTGGCTGGTCCCGCCGGACGGCACCGGCGCCCTGCACGCCCCCGGCCCGCTCGAACGGGCGCTGCGCGGGGCGACCGGCACGCTCGCCGTGCTGGCGCCGGTCAGTGCGGAGCCGGTGGGTCCGGAGGGCTGGTGAGTTCCTCGCGGGTGTCCTCGGCGGGCGGCCGCAGCAGGGGGACCGGGACGGGAAAGGGCACGGGCGGCACCGTCGCGCGCTCGCCGGCCGTGGCGGCGGCGAAGGAGGCCCACAGGCCGTCGCGGTGCCCCGGGACCGTGTGCCCCCTGGCCCGCCACTCCGCGACGAGGGCCGTGTAGATCGGCGTATGACCGCCGTACCCGCTGGTGAGTTCGGCGTACAACCGGCCCGCGGCGTCGTGCCCGAGAAGGCGCCGCGCCGTCTCAGTGCTGTCCATGCCGGTCCAACGCGCCCCCGTGCGCCGGTGGTACGCCGGTGGCCACAGGTCCGCCGGGCCGGGTGAAGCCGTCACCCGTACGGCCGTCGCCGGGCAGGGGCGGGCCGGGGTTGACCCTCGACCTTGTCGAGGGATCAGGGTTGCGGGTGTGGAGAGCGAGATGCGCAGCATCGGTGAGATGGCCCGGGACAGCGGGCTGGGCGTGAGCGCCCTGCGGTTCTACGACCGTGCCGGTGTCCTGGTCCCCGACCGGGTGGACCCGGTCAGCGGCTACCGCTGGTACGCCCCCGGGCAGCTGGACGAGGCCCGCCTGCTGGCCCGGCTGCGCCGGGCCGGGATGCCGCTGGCGGACATCCGGCTGGTGCTGGCCGGCTGGACGGGCGCCGAAGCCGATCTCGTACGACAGCTGCTCCAGGCGCACCTGCGCCGGCTGGAGCAGGGGCTGTCCGATGCCCGCGCCGAGTTCTCCGCGCTCCGAGTCCTGCTCGACCACAGGGAGAACCCCATGACCTCGCTCCGTACCGACACCGCCGTACGGCTGTCCCTCTCCGGCCCCGGGCTGGCCGCCGCGCTGGACGCGGTCCGGTTCGCGGCCGGCACCGACCCGGAACTGCCGGTGCTCGGCGGGATCCTCTTCGACGTCGAGGGCGACGCGCTGCGTCTGGTGGCCACCGACCGGTACCGGATGGCCGTGGCGCGCGCCGCCGCCGACGGGCACGACGGGTCCCGCGTCCAGGTCACCGTGCCCCTTCCGCTCGCCGACTCGATGCGGGCGCTGCTGGACGGCGAGGAACGGGTCCGGCTCGCCGTGGACGGTGACCGCGTGACCCTGGAGGCCGGGGACCGGCAGACGGCCGGCCGGTGCCTCGGCCACGACTTCCCGGACTACCGGCGTCTCGTCCACCTCCCGGCGGGGCGGCGCGCCGTGGTGGACGTGCCGGCCTTCCGGGAGGCGGTGCGCACCGGTCCCGTCCGCGCGGGCGAGGCGTACGAGGAGGGCGGGACGTCCTGCGACCTCAGCGTGCTGGAGGTGGCGGAGGACGGCTCGGTCACCCTGGCCGGGGACGGCGCCGACGGCCGGGACCTCGTCGCCGTGAACCGCGCGTTCCTGCTGGACGCGCTCACCGCGGGAGCCGGCGACCGGCTGATCCTCGAGTTCGGCGCCCCCACGGCGCCCCTCGCGATCCGCCGGCCGGACGACGCGCACACGTTCTCGCTCCTGATGCCGGTGCGGCTGGAGGACTAGCCTCTTCCGCCGGTGGGCGGCGGCCGGTTCAGCGGTCGGGCCGGCTCTCGTCCACCGGTTCCAGCGTCTCCACGGCCGGCGCCGTGGCCCGTGCGGGCACGGTGTCGGCGGACGCGGCGCGCCGGGCGGTCAGGCGCAGCGCGACGGGCTCGGTGTAGCGGGCCGTGAGCGGGCCCAGGACGACCAGGACCAGGACGTACGCCGTGGCCAGCGGGCCGAGGTCCGGTTCGATGCCCGCGGTGACCGCGAGACCGGCGATGACGATGGAGAACTCGCCGCGGGCGACCAGGGTGCCGCCGGCGCGCCAGCGGCCCTTGGGGGATATCCCGGCCCGGCGGGCGGCCCAGTAGCCGGTGGCGACCTTCGTCAGCGCGGTGACGACGGCGAGCGCGAGGGCGGGCAGGATCACCGGCGGAATGGACTGGGGGTCGGTGTGCAGTCCGAAGAAGACGAAGAACACGGCGGCGAACAGGTCCCGCAGCGGCGCCAGCAGGCTGTGCGCGCCCTCGGCCACCTCCCCGGACAGGGCGATGCCGACGAGGAACGCGCCCACGGCCGCCGAGACCTGCAGCTGCTGGGCGAGTCCCGCGACGAGCAGGGTGAGGCCCAGCACCACCAGCAGCAGCTTCTCCGGGTCGTCGCTGGAGACGAAGCGGGAGATCACCCGGCCGTAGCGGACGGCGACGAACAGCACGAGCCCGGCGACGCCCAGCGCGATGGCCAGCGTGACGCTGCCCGCGGCGAGGCTGACGCCGGCCAGCAGGGCGGTGATGATCGGCAGGTAGACCGCCATGGCCAGGTCCTCGAGCACCAGGATGCTGAGGACGACCGGGGTCTCGCGGTTGCCGAGCCGTCCGAGGTCGCCGAGGACCTTCGCGATGACGCCGGAGGAGGAGATCCAGGTGACGCCGGCCAGTACCACCGCGGCGACCGGGCCCCAGCCGAGCAGCAGGGCCAGGGCGGCGCCGGGCAGGGCGTTCAGCGCCATGTCGACGAGGCCGGCCGGGTACTGGGTCTTGAGGTTGGAGACGAGGTCGCTGGCCGTGTACTCCAGGCCGAGCATGAGCAGCAGCAGGATGACGCCGATCTCGGCGCCGATCGCGACGAACTCCTCGCTCGCGCCGAGCGGCAGCAGCCCGCCCTCGCCGAAGGCGAGGCCGGCCAGCAGATAGAGGGGGATCGGGGAGAACCGGAGGCGTCCGGCGAGGCGTCCCAGCAGGCCGAGCCCGAGGATGATCGCGCCGAACTCGATCAGGAAGACCGCGGAAGAGTGCACGCGCTCACTCCCGACCGAGTATCTCGGCGGCGGCGTCGATGCCCTCGCGGGTGCCGATCAGGATCAGCGTGTCACCGCCGGCCAGCCGGAAGTCCGGCGCGGGGGACGGGATCGCCTCGGCCCGCCGCAGCACGGCCACGATCGAGGCGCCGGTGTCGGTGCGCATCCGGGTGTCGCCCAGGAGCCGGCCGTTCCAGTGGGAGACGGCGGACAGTTCGATGCGCTCGGCGACCAGCCCCAGGTCGGTGGTGTGCAGCAGGTTGGGGCTGTGGTGGGCGGGCATGAGCGCGTCGATCAGCGCGGCCGACTCGGCGACGGTCAGCCGCATCGAGCGGGCGCAGGCGTCCGGGTCGTCGGAGCGGTAGACGTTGACCGTGCGGGCACCGTCCCGGTGCGCGATCACGGACAGGTGCTCGTGCTCACGCGTGGTGAGGTCGTATTTCACGCCGATGCCCGGCAGCGGCGTGGCGCTCATCCGTGGAGCAGGCACAGCCCGTCCCCTTCCCGGTTCTCTTGTCGATGTCGTCCGAGGTGTGGCATGGGCCGGGCCGTCGAACGGCACGGTGATCCACCCCCGCGATGGCAATGGTGCCATCCCGCCATTCGGCCGGAACATGGGTGTTGTCACGGATGGACAGGGGGCGCCCCGAGGGTCGAGGATGCCCGGGGAGTCCGTGTCGCCGCAGGTCGGAAGGCCGGGTACGGGCCCTCTCCCGCGGGTACCCGGAGGTGACGCCACGGCCGGGGACGGGAGCGAGTGGTGAACGACACGGTGATCGTAGGAGTGGACGGCTCGCCGTCCAGTCTCGCCGCGGTCGACGTCGCGGCTCGTGAGGCGCTGCTGCGCGGCGCGTGTCTGCGGATCGTGCACGCCTTCAGCCGGCCGACCGATCTGGACCCGATGATCCACGGTGTGCTGGCGCGGGCCGAGCAGCGTGCCCACGACCGCGCGCCCGGGCTGGAGATCGCCCGGACGGTGGCGTCCGGCGAGACGCTGACGGTGTTGCGGAGCGAGTCGCGGCACGCGGTGCTGACGGTGGTCGGCGGGCGCGGCCACGGTGGGTTCGGGGGTCTGCTGCTGGGTTCGACGGTCGTGCAGCTGGCCGCGCACGGGCACGGTCCGCTGCTGGTGGTCCGCGGCCGTCCGGATCCCGAGGGGCCCGTGCTCCTCGCCGTGGACGGCTCACCGGCCGGGGACGCGGCGGCGGAGTTCGCCTTCGCCGAGGGCGCGCTGCGCGGGGCGCCGCTGGTCGCGATGCATGTGTGGAACACCTGGAGCGAGCCGACGCCGTACGAGGGCCCCGCCGATCCGCTGAACGTGGTGGTGGATCTCGACCGGCTCCGTCAGCGGCACCAGCGGCTGCTGGAGGAGACGGTGGCGCGACACCGGGACGCCCGTCCCGGTGTCGCCGTGGAACTGCGGCTGGAGCGGGCGCGGGTGCGGCACGCGCTGCTCGACGCGAGCCGGGAGGCTCAGCTCGTGGTGTCCGGGGCCCGTGGCCACGGCGGCTTCACCGGGATGCTGCTCGGTTCGGTCAGCCAGGCGCTGCTGTACCACGCCGGCTGTCCCGTCGCCGTTGTCCGCGGCACGGAGTGAAGGGGCGCCCCCGCTCCTCGTGGGGGCTTCCTCGCCGCGGCACGAGGGGGCCGGGGACGCGACCCGCGCCTTCGGGCAGGTGAACGCGCCCCGTCCGGCCGTCTCCGGGCATGGGTGACGAACGCCTGAATTCCCGTGCTCCCCCGTGCACCCGTGCGCCCCTTGGCGACGGCATTCGGCACGTCGGGTGCCGGTCCGGTATGGGCAGGACAAGGTTCGAGTGCCACATGCATGTGGACTCGCATATGTGGACTCGCTGAATTCCGTTTGTGTCGATCGAGACAGGTGGTATTCGATGAGCAATTGCGTCCATGAACCGGCACCGGCGTGGCGGTCGGGAATCGCGCCGGGCATATTCCCGTCCGTCGGACACGGTATCGCCTTGTTCCGGCGCCCGCTGGAGTTCCTGAATTCTTTGTCCGCGTACGGCGATCTGGTGGAGATACGCCTGGGTCCCGTGCGTGCCTGGGTGGCCTGCCACCCGCGGCTGGTCCACGAGATGCTCAGGGACACCCGCACCTTCGACAAGGGCGGACCCCTCTACGAGCGGCTCCGGGCTCTCATGGGGGACGGGGTCGTCACCTGCCCGCACGGTGATCACCGCAGGCAGCGCAGGCTGCTGCAGCCCGCCTTCCGCCCGTCCCGCGTCGCCGACCGGGCGGAGTCGATGGGCGAGGAGGCCGAATCGGTGTGCCGCTCGTGGCGAGCGGGGCAGAAGATCGATGTCGGCGCGGCCATGATGACCCTGACCACGGGGACGATCAGCCGGGTCCTCTTCTCCGACTCGCTGGACCCGGCGGGGACCGCCGAGGTGCGGGACTGCCTGGCCGGGATCGTCCACGGACTGTTCGCGCGTACGGTCGTACCGGTGGACGCCCTGTTCCGGGTGCCCCTGCCCGCCAACCGCCGGTACCGGGACGCGGTCGCCCGTCTGCACGCGCTCATGGACGCGGCCGTCGCCGAGCGCCGTGCGGGCGAGGCGCGCGACGACCTGCTGGGGGCGCTGCTGGCGGCGGCCGACGCCGGGGAGGACGGGGTGACCCCCCGTGAGGTGCACGATCAGCTCGTCTCCCTGCTGCTCACCGGGTCGGAGAGCCCCTCGCTGTGCCTGGCCTCCACGTTCAGCCTGCTCGCCCGGCACCCGGAGGCCGAGCGCGCGCTGCACGCCGAGGTCGACTCCGTGCTGACCGGGCGCGCCCTCCCCGCCTCCGACGACCTGTCGCGCCTCCCCTACACCCGGGCCGTGATCGTCGAGACCCTGCGCCACTCCCCGCCCGGCTGGCTCTTCACCCGGTCCACCACCAGGGAGGTCGAGTTCGGCGGGCGTCGCCTGCCGCGCGGGGCCTCCGTCCTGTACAGCCCGTACCTGCTGCACCACGCCCCCTCGTCGTTCCCCGACCCCGAGCGGTTCCGGCCGGAGCGGTGGCTGTCCGGCGAGGAGGCCGGCGGGCCGTACGGCGCGATGGTCCCGTTCTCCGCGGGCAGCCGGAAGTGCCTCGGGGACGCCTTCGCCATGGCGCAGAGCACGGTGGCGCTGGCGACCATCGCCCGGCGCTGGAGGCTGCTCCATCCGCCGGGGCCCGTCGCACCGGTGCGCCCGGCGGTGACCCTGGGCCCCAGGTCGCTGGTCATGATCTGCGAACCGCGCGGTGGCGGGCTCGACCGGAAATCCCGAGGGGCTGGTGACAACCTTGTCGACCACGCATGAGGACATCGCGGCCGGCGCGCCGCACGGAATTCACGGCACCGGTCTCAGGGAACTGATCGACACCCATCTGCACATGCCGTTCCCGTTCCTGAGCAATCCGCACGAACACCGGGCCGCGACGGGCGTCGAGAAGTGGCTGCGGGAAACGGGACTGGCGGACGAAAGCTGGATTCCGGAAATGATCGCCCGCACCCGTCCGGCCCAGCTCGCCTCCTACAACGGACCGGAGATGGATTCCGGTCTGCTGCAGATCGTCGCCAATCAGATCGCCTATCAATTCGTCTTCGACGACCGGGCGGAGGAGGTGGGCCGGCAGGGGCCCGGCCGGCTGCTGCCCATGCTGGCCGAGAGCATCGCCGTACTGCGGGACGACGCGTCGCCGTCGACGCCGCTCGGCGCGGCCCTGGCCGATCTGCACCGGCAGGTCCGCGAGCGGTGCACACCCGCCCAGGCCGCGCGATGGGCCGTCAAGAGCCGTGAGTACGTGCACGGCCTGCTGTACGAGGCGGTGGCACAGGCCGACACCGCCCCGCTGCCGACCGGGCTGTGCACGTCGATCCGGTCGCTGACCGCGGGGGTCGAGCCCTTCCACCCGCTGTGCGAGGCGGCACAGCCGTGCGAACTGTCCGACGCGGAGCTGCAGCACCCGGTGATGCGCCGGCTGACCCGGCTGTCGGCCGACGCGGCGGTGTGGATCCCCGATCTGTACTCCGCGGTGAAGGAACGGCAGGCCGGCGGGATGATCAATCTGGCCCTCGCCCACCAGCGGGCCCGACGCTGCTCCCTGCCGGTCGCCGTCGTGCTGGCGATCCGGCAGATCAACCGGACGATCGACGAGTTCGTCGGCCTCTTCGAGGAGATCAGGCCGCGGCTGAGCCCTTCGGCCGTCGGCTATGTGGAGGGCATGGCCGGCTGGATCCGCGGGTGCTGCCACTGGGCCCGTACCGTGCCGCGCTACGCCGATACGGCGGCGGCCTGATCCGGGCGCCGTCACGGACCCGTGCCCGGGCGCGAGTCCATTCGAGTGCCCCTACCCACAGGAGGGACGCCCCAAGCCGTCGCCGCCTCCGGTTCACCCGTCCTGTCGTGGTCGTACCGGAATGCGGACACGGTGCGCCGCGGCAGGCATACGCTCGTCCACCACCCGTTGGCCGAACGACAGGAAGCGGTACGGCACATGGTGATCGAGCGGCGGCAGCATGTCACCGAGTCCCGGCCGTTGCTGGAGCGCCGACGGGAACTCCGGGCACTGGACGAGGCGCTGGCGGCCCTGCGGGACACCCGGGACGGGGTGCCGCAGGTGCCGCGCGGCGGGCTCCTCGTCTTCACCGGCCCGGGCGGGATGGGCAAGACGGCGCTGCTGGCGCAGGCCCGCTCCCGCGCGCTGGCCCGGGGTGTCACCGTGCTGTCGGGCTGCGGCGGCCGGAACGAGCAGGAGCTGGCGTTCCGTGTGGTGCGCCGGCTCCTCCAGCCCGCACTGGCCGCGATGGACGGTGGTGAGCTCCGCGCGTTCCTGGGCAGCTGGTACGACGTCGTCGCCGCCGCCCTCGGCCTGGAGGCGGTGCCCGGCCCCCACGTGCCCGACCCGTCCGGGGTCCGCGAGGGCCTGGACTGGGTCGTGACCCGACTCGCCGTGCGGAAGGCACCCCTGGCGCTGCTGCTCGACGATCTGCACTGGGCGGACGTCGAGTCCCTGGACTGGCTCACCTCCTTCGCGCCCCGGGTGGCGGATCTGCCGCTGCTGATCGTCCTCGCCCACCGGCCCGACGACCTGCCGCGCGAGGCGGAGCCGCTGCGCGCCCTGCCGGGCAGGCTCGGCACCCGCCCCTACGCGCTGGAGCCGCTCACCGCCGAGGGGGTGGCACGGATCGTCAGGGACGAGGTGGGTGACGAGGCCGAGGACGAGTTCTGCGAGGAATGCCGGCAGGTCACCGGAGGAAGCCCGTTCGAGGCCGTCGAACTCGCCATCCGCCTGGGCGAACGCAATCTGCGGGGCACCCGGCACGAGCTGCGCGCGATGCGGGACCTGGCCGCGGCGCTCAAGGGCCGCGGACTGATCGAACGCCTGCACGCCCTCGGAACGTCCGCCGTCCGTTTCGCCTATGCCGCGGCCGTGCTCGGCGAGTCCGTGTCGCAGGAGCTCGCCGCCACCATCGCCGTGGTCGGCAGTGAGGCTGCCGCCGAGGCGACGGAGCGGCTGCGCGCCGCCCGGATCCTGGCCGAGGACGACGGGACCGGGGACGGACTCGCCTTCGTCCACCCGCTGATCGCCACCACCGTCTACCGTTCCATCCCCCCGGCGCTGCGGGTCGGACTGCACAACGGGGCCGCCGAGGCCATCCGCGCCGCCGGGTTCGGGCCGGCGGCGGCCGCCCGGCATCTGCTGGAGGTCCCCTGCGACGGCCGTGCCGAGGCGGTGGTGTGTCTGCGCGAGGCCGCCCGCGAGTACATGCGCGCCGGCGCCCCGGAAGCGGCCCGGCGGCTGCTGACGCGGGCGCTCCAGGAGCCGCCGCTGCCGGAGCAGCGCGCCGAGCTGCTGCACGAACTCGCCTCCTCCACCTTCCTCATCAAGCCCACGGCCACGGTCGCGCACCTCCGTGAGGCGCTGGCGGAGCCCGGCCTCGACCCGGAGCTGCGGGCGTCCATCGTGTACCGGCTCACACAGGCGCTGGCGCACATCGACGAGGTGGCCGAGGCCGCGGCCGTCGCCGCCGACGAGGCGCGGCGCACCCCGCATCCCCGGATCAGGCTGCGGATGCTGGCCGACCACTTCGTGTGGAGCTCGTACCGCACCGACGAGCCGGACCCCGCCGCCCGCTCGCGCAAGCTCGCCAGGCTGGCCGCGAAGGTGGCCGGCCGCGGCCTGGAGGAGCGGTACATCCTGGGCCTGCGGGCCTGGGAGGCGGTGGTGTGCGGCGAGCCGCGGCAGACGGCCCTCGAGTACGCCGAGCGGGCCCTGCGCGGCGGGCTGAGCTGGACCGACGAGAACCGGGGCTTCGAGGTGCCGGTGGCGGTGGCGATGGTGTTCCTGTATGCCGACCGGCCGCGGCGGGCCGAGGAACTGTTCAGCAAGGGCATGGCGGAGTGCGAGGCGAAGGGCTGGCGCGGTTCCCACCTCGCCCTGGGCCAGACCCTCGCCGGGTACATCCGCTATCGCCGGGGGTCGCTGGCCGAGGCCGAGAACCTCGTCCGGGAAGGGCTGCGCATCGCCGACCGGGTGGAGGGGGCGGTGCCCGCCCAGTGGTTCGCCGTCGGCATCCTCATCCAGACCCTCCTGGCCCGCGGGCGTACGGCGGCGGCACGCCGGATCGCCGACCAGCACCGCTACGGCGGGCCGGCCCCGAACGCCGTCATCTACCCCGACCCGCGCACGGTGTACGCCGAGCTGCTGCTGGCGGAGGGCCGCGCGGACGAGGCCGCCGCGCTGCTCCGTGCCGTCGGGGACTGGCTGGACGGGCGGGAGTGGCGCAATCCCGCCTGGTGCGCCTGGCAGTCGGGGCTGGCGTCCGCGCTCGCCCGCAGCGCGCCCGACCGGGCGGTCCGGCACGCGCAGGACGCGGTCAAGCGGGCCCGGGACTTCGGGGCGGCCTCGGCGATCGGGCAGGCGCTGCACACCCTGGCCGAGGTGACCGGCGGCCCGGCCTCGCTCGATCTGCACGCGGAGGCCGTCGGCCATCTGGAACAGTCCCCCGCGACCTACGAACTGGCCCGCGCCCTGGTCGGCCACGGGGCGGCGCTGTCCCGTACCGGACAGTTGCAGGAGGCCGCCGACCGCCTCTACCGCGGGCTGGAGGGCGCCGTGCACTGCGGCGCGGAGGCGCTGGCGGTACGGGCCAGGAACGAGCTCGCCGCGGCCGGACTGCGGTCGCTGCCCCTGCGTTACACCCAGACGGACACGCTCACCGCGCCCGAACGGGAGGCCGCCGAGCTGACGGTCCGGGGGGCGTCCACGGCGGTGATCGCCAGGCAGCTGCGCCTCACGGAGCAGGGCGTACGCCATCTGCTCTCCTCGGTCTACCGCAAGATCGGCACGGACGCCTCGGGCCTGGCGGCCGCGCTGGAGTCGTTTCCCCGGCAGCGGCTGTGAACAGGCCTCGGCCCGGGCCGGCCGCACGGTCTGCGGCTCTTCGGGCCCGTCCGCGTGCGACGCGCCGGACGCGGCCCGTCCGGTGGTGCACCGAGGCGGACTAGAAGGCCTTCCGGGGCGGGCGACGAGTCCTTCCGGGGCGGACGACGCCGGCGGCCCGGGCGGGCACCGCGACCGGCTTCGCGTCGACCGTGTGTTCGTGGGACCCGGCCCGCGGGGGCCCGGTTCAGCCCGGGAAGCTCAGCCGCACCCTGCGGTCGGGGTCGTCGCGGTTGGTGTCCGCCAAGCTCCGTCAAGACGACTTCGATCGTAGACGCGAACCATCCCTTCCGAACATGCGTCCTGTTCTAGGGTGCCGGCGGTGATCCAGGGGATGGGAGGGGCCGTGGAGCGGGCAAGGACGGCGCTCGCCGAGCGGAGGGCGGGAGTTGGTGATCCGCGGGCGTGGGTCGGTGAGATGCGGCGGTCGGTTCTTCTGGTGCCGTCGGTGGGCGGTGGTCCGTGGTCGGCGCGGTCCGGTGGTGTGCGGTGGGTCTGTGCGTTCACGGACGAGGTGGCGCTGGCGCGTTTCGCGCTGCTGCACGGTCCGGGGGAGCGGCCGGTGGAGTACGCCGCGCTGCTGGGCGCGCGGATCGTGGACGAGATCGTGC
>NZ_JBEZBE010000062.1:0-28483 GCF_040646935.1 Streptomyces sp. NPDC044984 | reverse complement strand
GGCCTGTCCCTGGACAAGGTCAACGTCAACGGCGGCGCCATCGCCCTGGGGCATCCCCTCGGCGCCACCGGCGCGATGATCCTCGGCACCCTCGTCGACGAACTCGAACGCCAGGACAAGCGCTACGGCCTCGCCACGCTGTGCGTGGGCGGCGGCATGGGCATCGCCACCGTCGTCGAACGCCTCTGAACCCCGGCGACCCGCCACCTCACTCACGGAGACTTCCCCATGACCGAGAGCACCACCATCCGCTGGGAACAGGACCGCACCGGCGTCGTCACCCTCGTCATCGACGATCCCCACCAGTCCGCCAACACCATGAACCGGGCGTTCCGCGACTCCCTCGCCGTGATCACCGACCGCCTGGAGGCGGAGAAGGACTCCCTCCGCGGCGTCATCATCACCTCCGCCAAAAAGACCTTCTTCGCCGGCGGCGACCTGCGCGACCTCATCCGGGTCACCCCCGAGACGGCCCAGGACCTCTTCGACGGCGGCATGGCCCTCAAGCGGCACCTGCGCCGCATCGAGACCCTCGGCAAGCCCGTCGTCGCGGCGATCAACGGCGCCGCCCTCGGCGGCGGCTACGAACTCGCCCTCGCCTGCCACCACCGGATCGCCCTCGACGCCCCCGGCTCCAAGATCGGCTGCCCCGAGGTCACCCTCGGCCTGCTCCCCGGAGGCGGCGGCGTCGTCCGCACCGTCCGCATGCTCGGCATCACCGACGCGCTGCTGAAGGTGCTCCTCCAGGGCACCCAGTACAGCCCGCGCCGCGCCCAGCAGAACGGCCTGGTCGACGAGATCGCCGACACGCGCGAGGACATGCTCGCCAAGGCCCGCGCCTACATCGACGCCCACCCCGAGTCCGCCCAGCCCTGGGACCGGCCCGGCTACCGCATCCCCGGCGGCACCCCCGCCCACCCGAAGTTCGCCGCCAACCTGCCCGCCTTCCCGGCCAACCTGCGCAAGCAGACGGGCGGCGCCCCCTACCCGGCCCCGCGCAACATCATGGCCGCCGCCGTCGAGGGCTCCCAGGTCGACTTCGAGACCGCCCAGGTCATCGAGGCCCGCTACTTCGTCGAGCTGGCCGCCGGACAGACCGCGAAGAACATGATCCAGGCGTTCTTCTTCGACCTCCAGGCCGTCAACTCCGGCGCCAGCCGGCCCAAGGGAGTCGAACCGCGCGAGGTCACCAAGGTCGCCGTCCTCGGCGCCGGGATGATGGGCGCCGGCATCGCCTACTCGTGCGCCCGCGCGGGCATCGACGTCGTCCTGAAGGACGTCTCCCTGGAGGCCGCCGTCAAGGGCAAGGGCTACTCCGAGAAGCTGTGCGCCAAGGCCGTCGCCAAGGGCCGCACCAGCCGGGAGAAGGCCGACGCGCTGCTCGCCCGCATCACGCCCACCGCCGAGGCCGCCGACCTCGCCGGCTGCGACGCGGTCATCGAGGCCGTCTTCGAGGACACCTCCCTCAAGCACAAGGTGTTCCAGGAGATCCAGGACGTCGTCGCCCCCGACGCGCTGCTGTGCTCCAACACCTCCACCCTGCCCATCACCGCCCTCGCCGAGGGCGTCCAGCGCCAGGCCGACTTCATCGGGCTGCACTTCTTCTCGCCCGTCGACAGGATGCCGCTGGTCGAGATCATCAAGGGCGGGCGCACCGGCGACGAGGCGCTGGCCCGCGCCTTCGACCTGGTCCGGCAGATCAACAAGACCCCGATCGTCGTCAACGACTCGCGCGGCTTCTTCACCTCGCGCGTCATCGGGCACTTCATCAACGAGGGCGTCGCCATGGTCGGCGAGGGCATCGAGCCCGCGTCGGTCGAGCAGGCGGCGGCCCAGGCGGGCTACCCGGCCAAGGTGCTCTCCCTGATGGACGAGCTGACGCTCACCCTCCCGCGCAAGATCCGGAACGAGACGAAGCGGGCCGTCGAGGAGGCCGGCGGCACCTGGACCGCGCACCCCGCCGAAGCCGTCGTCGACCGCATGGTCGACGAGTTCGAGCGCCCCGGCCGCAGCGGCGGCGCCGGCTTCTACGAGTACGGCGAGGACGGCAAGCGGGGCGCCCTGTGGCCGGGACTGCGCGAGCACTTCACGAAGCCCGGACATGAGATCCCGTTCCGCGACATGCAGGAGCGCATGCTGTTCGCCGAGGCGCTGGACACCGTCCGGCTCCTCGAGGAGGGCGTGCTGACCTCCGTCGCCGACGCCAACATCGGCTCCATCCTCGGCATCGGCTTCCCGGGCTGGACCGGCGGAGTCCTGCAGTACATCAACGGCTACGAGGGCGGCCTGCCCGGATTCGTAGCCCGCGCGCGGGAACTCGCCGAGCGCTACGGCGAGCGCTTCACCCCGCCGGCGCTGCTGGTGGCGAAGGCGGAACGGGGGGAGACCTTCACGGACGCCCGCTGACCCGCGGCGAGGGGTGACGGGGCGCGCCCCGTCACCCCTCCTCGTCGAGCCACTGGGCCAGCTCCTCCCGCAGCGACCGCTGGAACGTGGTCAGCAGCGCCTGCACCACCAGCGGATGCATCCGGGCGGACAGGGACCGCACGTCCCGCGCGTCCCGCTCCGCGACCGCGTCGCGCAGCAGCCGCGACAGCTCGCGGGCGGCAGCGCGGGAGTGCTCGATGAGCGCGGTGCGCGCGGCGAGGACCGTCTCGTGGGACAGCGGTACGTCCAGCAGCTCCACCCCGAGCCGCAGCAGCCCGGGGTCGACCCGGAACACCTCGCCGTCCCGCTCGACGACTCCCATCGCCGCCAGCCGCCGGAGATCCTCCTCGCCCAGCGCCCGCCCCGCCCGGCGCTCCAGCTCCCCGCGCGACACCGTCTCCACCGCCTCGGGCGCCCAGGAGGCCACCACCGCCCGCTGGATCGCCAGGTCCCGGACGCTCAGGTCCGGCGGCAGCTGCCCCAGGTACCGTTCGATCGCCGCCAGCGTCATGCCCCGGTGCTGCAACTCCTCGATGAGCTCCAGCCGGGCCAGGTGCTCCCGCCCGTAGTGACCGACCCGCCGGGGACCGATCACCGGCGGCGGCAGCAGCCCCTTGGTGCCGTAGAAGCGGACCGTGCGCACGGTGACACCGGCCCGGGCCGCCAGTTCGTCGATCGTGAGCGGCTGCTCGGTCTCGGTCGTCATGTGCAGCAGTATCGCTGTCCCACCACCGCTGTGACACCTCGGCTGTCACCCCGCGCGGGCGTGTGAGATGTTCCGCGGTGTGACGTGCGCCATCGCGTGAGGCACCGCACTTCGGGAAAGGTGCCCCCTCGGTCTGTGCCGTGACCCGAGCGCGCCGGCCGAGGCAATCCGGACACCCGGGCGCGACCCGCCCGAGCGCACCAGAGAGTGGAACCACTTCGTGAGCAAGGACGCCGTCACCACGGCAACGGCCGCAGAGCGCACCGCCGCGGCCCCGACGCCCGCGGACGCGGGCGACGCCGGCTACAGCAAGGACCTCAAGGCCCGCCACGTCAACATGATCGCCATCGGAGGCGCGATCGGCACCGGACTCTTCCTGGGCGCCGGAGGACGCCTGCACGACGCGGGCCCGGCGCTCGCGATCGCCTACCTGGTCTGCGGCGTCTTCGCCTTCTTCGTCGTCCGCGCCCTGGGCGAGCTGGTCCTGTACCGGCCGTCGTCCGGATCCTTCGTGTCGTACGCGCGCGAGTTCCTCGGCGAGAAGGGCGCGTACGTCGCCGGCTGGATGTACTTCCTGAACTGGTCGACCACCGGCATCGCCGACATCACCGCGATCGCCCTCTACACGCACTACTGGAGCGCGTTCACCGACATCCCGCAGTGGGTGCTCGCGCTGATCGCCCTCGCCGTGGTCCTGGCGGTGAACCTGATCTCGGTGAAGATCTTCGGCGAGATGGAGTTCTGGTTCGCGATCGTCAAGGTCGCCACCCTCGTCGCCTTCATGTTCGTCGGCGTCTTCCTGCTCGCCACCCGGCACGAGGTGGGCGGCGGCACCCCCGGCCTGAACATGATCACCGACAACGGCGGAATCCTCCCGCACGGCGTGCTGCCCGTCGTCCTCGTCATGCAGGGCGTGATCTTCGCGTACGCGGCGCTGGAACTGGTCGGCGTCGCCGCGGGCGAGACCGCCGAACCGGAGAAGGTCGTCCCCCGCGCGGTGAACTCCATCATGTGGCGCGTCGGCCTCTTCTACGTCGGCTCCGTCGTCCTGCTCGCCCTCCTGCTGCCCGGCTCGATGTACTCGGCCGGCGAGAGCCCCTTCGTCACGGTCCTGTCGAAGATCGGCGTCCCGGCCGCCGGCGACGTGATGAACCTCGTCGTCCTCACGGCCGCGATGTCGTCCCTGAACTCCGGCCTGTACTCCACCGGCCGCATCCTGCGCTCCATGGCCATGGCGGGCTCCGCCCCGAAGTTCACCGCCCGCATGAACCGCAGCCAGGTGCCCTACGGCGGCATCCTGCTGACCTGCGGCGTGTGCGTCCTCGGCGTCGGCCTGAACTTCCTCATGCCGGCCCAGGCCTTCGAGATCGTGCTGAACGTCGCCTCCCTCGGCATCATCAGCACCTGGGTGATCATCATGATCTGCCACCTGGTCTTCGTCCGCCGCGCCCGCGCCGGACTCCTCGCCCGCCCGTCCTTCCGGCTCCCCGGCAGCCCGGTGACCGAGATCGCCACCATCGCCTTCCTGGTCTCCGTCCTCGGCCTGATGTGGAACGACCCGGAGGTCGGCCGCAAGACGCTGCTGCTCGTCCCCGTGATCGCCGCGATGCTGGTCGGCGGCTGGTACGGCGTCCGCCGCCGGGTGGCGCGGAACGCGGACCGGGAGCTCTCGCGGCTGACGAAGTAGCGGGCCGCTGACGAAGCAACGGGCCGGAGCCACTGTCAGTGGCGACGTCTACGGTGGCGTCATGTCGGAGATCACGTATGTCCGGGGTGACGCCACCGTACCGTCGGCGAAGGGCGTCAAGGTCATCGCCCATGTCTGCAACGACATCGGCGGGTGGGGGAAGGGCTTCGTCCTGGCCGTGTCGCGCCGCTGGCCCGAACCGGAGGCCGCCTACCGCGCCTGGCACCGGGACCGCGCCGCGAACGACTTCGCTCTGGGCGCGGTCCAGCTGGTCCGGGTCGAGCGGTACGTCTGGGTGGCCAACATGATCGGCCAGCGGGGTGTACGGACGGGCAGCAAGGGCGTCCCCGTCCGCTACGAGGCGATCGACACCGCCCTCGGCCGCCTCGCCGACCGGGCGACGGAGCTGAACGCCTCCGTGCACATGCCCCGCATCGGCTGCGGCCTGGCCGGCGGCAAGTGGTCCCGCGTCGAACCCCTGATCACCGAGCGACTGGTACGGCGCGGGATACCGGTGACGGTGTACGACCACGGCGACTGAGCGGTCCCGTCACCGCTCCCGCGCGTGAACCGGCGCGCCCCACCAGGCGTGGTTTCAGCCACCGGTGACTCCATGAGGCGCCAACCGCCCTCTTCTGCACCCGAGTTCACCCCTGTACCGTCCCGCGCATGCCAAAACGCACGCGCTTCACGACCTGGAGACCGCTCGCGACGGCGGCCACCGCCGCCCTGACGGCCACGCTCCTCACCCCCGTGGCGGCACACTCCGCGCCGCCGCGCGAGAGCCTGCCCGTCCACTCCTACGACGACGCCGTCCGCGAGGCCGTCTGGGTGGACACCGGGCTCGACGAGGACCGGGACGGACGCACCGACCGGGTCGCCGTCGACATCGTCCGGCCCAGCGAACCCGCACAGCGGGGCCGGAAGGTCCCCGTCATCATGGACGCCAGCCCGTACTACTCCTGCTGCGGGCGCGGCAACGAGAGCCAGAAGAAGACCTACGACGCGAACGGCGACGTCGTGCGGATGCCGCTGTTCTACGACAACTACTTCGTGCCGCGCGGCTACGCCGTCGTCGGTGTCGACCTGGCCGGAACCAACCGGTCCGACGGCTGTGTGGACGTCGGGGGCCGCTCCGACATCCAGTCCGCGAAGGCCGTCGTCGACTGGCTGAACGGCCGCGGCACGGCGTACACCACCCGCACCGGCACCGAACGGGCCCGGGCCGACTGGACCAACGGCCGCACCGGCATGATCGGCAAGAGCTGGGACGGCACCATCGCCAACGGCGTCGCCGCCACCGGCGTCGAGGGCCTGGAGACCATCGTCCCGATCGCCGCCATCTCCTCCTGGTACGACTACTACTTCACCCAGGGCGCCCCGCTCTACGACTCCGGCCCCGACTGGCTGTCCCAGTACGTCGAGACACCCGAGGCCCGCGACCGGTGCGACGAGGTCCAGCGCGAACTCGTCGAGGGCGCCCCGCGCACCGGCGACCGGACACCCCTGTGGACCGAACGCGACTACGTGCGCGCCGCGAAGAAGGTGAAGGCCAGCGTCTTCCTGGTGCACGGCATGCAGGACCTCAACGTACGGATGCAGCACGTCGGCCCCTGGTGGGACGCCCTCGCGGAGAACGGCGTCGAGCGCAAGATCTGGCTCTCCCAGACCGGCCACGTCGACCCCTTCGACTTCCGCCGCGCCGAGTGGGTCGACACCCTGCACCGCTGGTTCGACCACGAACTCCTCGGCTACGACAACGGCATCGACCGCGAACCCGTGGCCGACATCGAACGCCGGCCCGACCAGTGGGTGACCTCGAAGAGCTGGCCGCCGCGCGGCACCCACACCACGACCCTGCGCCCCGCGCGGGGCACCGAGGCCGGCGTCGGCACCCTCGGCCTGAGCAAGGGCAAGGGGACCGAGGCCTTCACCGACGACCCGCGGCTGAGCGAGACCGACTGGGCCGCCCGCGTCGACACCCCGACCCCGGACAAGGCCGGCTTCGTCACCGGCCCGCTCACCCGCGACCTGCGCCTGTCCGGCGCCTCCCGGGTCACCGTCACCGCCACCCCCAGCACACCCACGGCCCACCTCTCCGCCGTACTCGTGGACCTCGGCCCCGACACCGTCCGCGACTACACCGCCGACGGAGAAGGCATCACCACCCTTCCCGAGCGCACCTGCTGGGGCGCGAGCACCGCGGGCGACAGCTCCTGCTTCCAGGAGACCCGCGCCACGACCACCGACGTCGAGCACACGATCGTCAGCCGTGGCTGGGCCGACCTCGGCAACCACGCCGACGACGGAAAGGGCGAGCCGCTCACCCCCGGCAAGCGGTACACCATCACCCTCGACCTGGCGGCCACCGACCACGTCGTCCCCCGGGGCCACCGCCTGGCACTGATCGTCGCCGGCACCGACCGGGGCCTGATCGATCCCCCGGCCGACACCCCGACGCTCACTCTCGATCTGGCCCGTACCTCCGCGCGGGTGCCGTTCGTCGGCGGAACGGCCGCCTTCGCCCGCGCCACGGCGGGGTCGCACACCACGGCCCCGGACACCGTCCTGGACGGCGTGGGCCGACCGGACGTCACCGCCCACCGCGTCCCCGGGGAGGCCCGGTGAAACGAGGCCGCACGACGTATCACCTGGTGGAAGGGGAGGCCGACACTTTCCGTCGCTGAGGTGAGTTTTGCGCCAAAGGTGGTAGGGGCGTAACGGGAGGAGTGCCCTCCGCCCAATGGCTCTGAGGGAAGGTGCCGCCTGTGACGCACGACCAGCACGGCGACAAGGACGACACGGCGGGCCCGCTCCCGGGTTCGGAAGCGGGCCTGCCGGGCCGGGAGCGTCCGCGGACCGACCGGGTGGTGTTCGGCGTCACGGCCGTACTCACCCTCGCGTTCGTGCTGTGGGGCGCCGTCGCGACGGACTCGCTCGAGGACGCGTCCGGCACCCTGCTCGGCGGGCTGATGCACAACGGCGGCTGGGCGTTCATGCTGGCCGCCTCCGGCTTCGTCGTCTTCGCCCTCTGGCTCGCGGCCGGCCGCTACGGCCGGATCCACCTCGGCGCCGAGGGCGAGGAGCCGGAGTTCCGCACGGTGTCGTGGATCGCCATGATGTTCAGCGCCGGCATGGGCATCGGCCTGATGTTCTGGGGCGTGAGCGAACCGCTCGCGCACTACACGACGCCCCCGCCGGGCACCAGCCCGGCCGACTCGGGCGACCGCATGGAGACGGCCATGGCGACCACCCTCTTCCACTGGACGCTCCACCCGTGGGCGATCTACGCGGTGGTCGGCCTCGCCATCGCCTACAGCACCTTCCGCAGGCGCCGTCGGCAGACCATCAGCGCCGTGTTCACCCCGCTCATCGGGGAGAAGCACGCGGGCGGCGTCGGCGGCCGGGTCATCGACGTGCTCGCCATCATCGCGACGGTCTTCGGCTCCGCGGCCTCGCTCGGCCTCGGCGCGCTGCAGATCGGCTCCGGTGTGGAGAAGCTCGACTGGATGGACAAGATCGGCACCGGGCTGCTGGTCGGCATCATCGCGGCGCTGACCCTGGCGTTCGTGGCCTCCGCGGTCTCCGGCGTGGAGAAGGGCATCCAGTGGCTGTCCAACACCAACATGGTGCTGGCCCTGATCCTCGCCGTGTTCGTGTTCGCCGCGGGCCCGACCATCCTCGTCCTGGACCTGCTGCCGACCTCGGTCTTCGCCTACCTCGGCGACCTGCCCGAGCTGGCCGGCCGCACCGAGATCAGCGGAGGCGAGGGCGTCGCCGACTGGCTGGGCAGCTGGACCGTCTTCTACTGGGCCTGGTGGATCTCCTGGACGCCCTTCGTCGGCATGTTCATCGCCCGGATCAGCCGGGGCCGGACCATCCGCCAGTTCATCGGCGGAGTCATCCTCGTGCCCAGCACGGTCAGCCTGGTCTGGTTCGCGGTCTTCGGTGGCTCGGCGATGAAGCTTCAGGAGCAGAACCGGCTCGGCGACGAGACGACCCCCGAGGGCCGACTCTTCGCCGTGCTGCAGGAGTACCCCGTCGCCACCCTCACCAGCCTGCTGGTGATGGTCCTCGTCGGCATCTTCTTCGTCTCGGGCGCCGACGCGGCCTCCATCGTGATGGGCACCCTCTCGCAGAAGGGCGCGCTCGAGCCCAGCCGCTGGGTGGTGGTGTTCTGGGGCGTGGTCACCGGCGGGGTGGCGGCGATCATGCTGCTGGTCGGCAGCGGGCAGGGTGACGCGCTGACCGGCCTGCAGAACCTCACGATCCTCGCGGCGGCCCCGTTCGTCGTCGTGATGGTCTTCATGTGCGTGGCACTCATGCGCGACTTGCGCCGCGATCCGCTCATCGTGCGGGGCGAGATGGGCTCCGAGGCGGTGGAACTCGCCGTCATCGAGGGCCACAGGAAATACGACGGCGAATTCGAGATCCGGGTGGGCCCGGGCCGCGGCCCGGACGTGGAGGGCGACCCCATCGGCAAACACTGACCCCCATACCGTACCGAGGCCACCCCTTGCCGCACCGCGGGCAGCCGTCCTGAGACCCTCCCTCGGCCAGCCGCAGGCGGTAGTGCCGAGGCCCTCCCTTGCCGCACCGCGGGCAGTGGTGCCGCAGGGCGGCACGGGTGGGCGCTGGGGGCGCCCCCTCCGGGGGAGGCACCTTGCGAACGCCAGTCGGCCCAGCCCGGCCCCGCCCCGGTTCAGCGGGCGGCGAGCACCGCCGCCTCCTCCGCACAACCCCACGCCACCGTGACCCCCGCACCCCCGTGACCGTAGTTGTGCACCAGCACCCGCCCGCCCGGCAGCGGCACACGCTCCAGACGCACCGCGTCCCGAACCGGCCGCAACCCCACCCGGTGCTCCAGGACACGCGCCCCCGCGACAGCCGGGCACAGCACCGCGCACCGCCGCACGATCGCCTCGGCCACCCCCGGATCCGGCTCCGGGGACCACGCGTCCTCCTCCGCCGTACCCCCCAGCACCAGCCGCCGCCCCGGCTGCGGGAAGAGGTACGCCATCGAACCGTCCGCCCCCGTGGACACCGTCCACGTACGGACCCCCGGGTTCTCCACGACCACCAGCTGCCCCCGCACCGGCCGCACCGAGGGATCCGGTACCAGCTCCCGCGCCCCCAGCCCGGAGCAGTTGACCACGACCGGCACACCACCGGTCTCCGACAGGTCCGCCACCGTACGGACGTCGACGACACCTCCCGCCGCCAGGAACCGCTCCCGCAGCCACGGCAGGTGAACCGGCATGTCGATGAGCGGCAGCCGCGCCCACACCCCCGCTCCGAGGGGATACTCCCCGGCCGTCGCCACGCGCAGCCCCGGCAGCCGCGCCGCGGCCCACGCGCCGACCTCGTCGAGCCCCGTCTCGCCCAGTACCCCTTCGACCATCCGTACGCCCGTGGCCTCCGGCCGCGCCGCCAGCTCCTCGTACACCTCCAGCGAGCGCAGCGCCCACGCGCGCACCGGCACCACCGGCTCGATCCGGTACGGCCACCACAGCGCGCCCGCGACCGCCGAAGTGGTCCGTTCGACCGGGTCGCGCGTCCACAGCCGTACCCGTACGCCGCGCTCGGCGAGCACCACGGCCGTCGTCAGCCCGACGACCCCGCCGCCGACCACCAGGACATCGCGGTCCAGTTCGGTTCCCATCGGTGGACCGTAGCGGAATATGTCATGCCGTGCTCAGGTCCGTTCCCCGGTGGGAATACTCACGGCATGTCTGCCGAGTACGCGACCTTCGGCCTGGCACCGGCGACGAGAGCCGGTGGACTCCTCGCCAACGGTGACTACCAAGTCCACCGGGACTTCGTCGACTTCGTCGTCGACGGCTGCCCGCTGCTCTTCCGCCTCTCCGACCTGGACGCCGTCTCCCCGCTCGCCTCCGACGTCCCGCCCTCCCTCTTCACCGCCCAGATCCACAGCCTGCTGCTGGAGACCGAGGCGCCGCTGCCCGCCGGCCGGTACATCGTCTACGGCTGCCCCGAGTGCGAGGACCTCGCCTGCGGCGCGGTGACCGCGGTCATCGAACGGGACGGCGAGGACGTCATCTGGCGCGACTTCGCCTGGCAGACCGACGAGCACGCCGACCTGGACCTCAACGGCTACCACGGCATAGGCCCGTTCCGCTTCCGCGGCACCGAGTACCGTACGGCCCTCACCGCCCTTCTCGACGGCGAGGCCCCCGGTGCCCGCCGCCGCGTCCTGCTGATCGGCGCCCGGGTCGCCCTGCTCGCCAAGCTCGCCGCGGCCCTGCGCACCATCGGCATCGGCGCCGACATCGCCCACGACGCCGACGGCGTCCCCGCCGACGAACTGCGCGGCTACGGCGCCGTGGTCTTCGGCCGGTCGGTGGGCGACGGCGAACGCGACGCCGTCCGCCGCGCCTTCGCCGGCGCCGGCGTCGACGTGCCCTGCGTCGACGGCTTCGCCCCGGTCGTCCCCCTCCTCGTCGCCCAGACCGAACAGGCCCTGGAGCGCGGCCCGCGGGACCGGAGCCGCCTCACGGAACTCACCGCCACCGGCGACGCGGCGGAGCTGGAGGTCACCTCGTCCTGCCGGGTCCGGCTCACCGCGTACCGGATCGACCGCCTCTCCCGCACCCACGTCCAGGACCTCTTCGACGGCGTACTCGAACCCGGCCGCCACCGGGTCCCGCTGGACGGCAGGGCGGTGAAGGGCGAGGCGTACCTCGTCGCGCGCACCGGCGGGACGGTACGGGTGACGGAGGTGGGGCGGTGAGAACCGGGGGCGCGACCGGCCGCGCCCGGCCGTTAGGATCGGCGGTCTGATGACTGCCACCCTCGTCGCCAAGAACCTCGCCGCCGGGCACGGCGACCGCTCCTTGTTCACCGGTCTCGACCTCGTCGTCGCACCCGGCGACGTGATCGGCCTGGTCGGTGCCAACGGCGCGGGCAAGTCCACGCTGCTGCGCCTGCTCGCCGGCCTCACCGCACCGGAACAGGGCGAGCTGCGCCTCTCCCCGCCCACCGCGACCGTCGGGCACCTCCCGCAGGAGCCGGAGCGCCGGCCCGGCGAGAGCGTACGGGCGTTCCTGGCCCGCCGCACCGGCGTCGCCGAGGCCCAGCGGGCGATGGACGAGGCGACCCAGGCCCTGGTCGACGGCGCGCCGGGCGCGGACGACGCGTACGCCACCAGCCTGGAGCGCTGGCTGTCCCTGGGCGGCGCCGACCTCGACGAGCGCGCCGAGGAGGTCGCCGACTCCCTCGGCCTGGCCGTCGGCCTGGACCAGCCGATGACCTCACTCTCCGGCGGGCAGGCGGCCCGCGCCGGACTCGCCTCCCTCCTCCTCTCCCGCTACGACGTCTTCCTCCTCGACGAGCCGACCAACGACCTCGACCTGGACGGCCTGGAACGCCTCGAACGCTTCGTGACCGGCCTGCGCGCGGGCACGGTCGTCGTCAGCCACGACCGCGAGTTCCTCACCCGCACGGTCACCAAGGTCCTCGAACTCGACCTGGCCCAGCGGCAGATCAACCTCTACGGCGGTGGCTACGAGGCCTACCTGGAGGAGCGGGACGTGGCCCGCCGGCACGCCCGCGACGAGTACGAGGAGTACGCCGACAAGAAGGCCGCGCTCCAGGACCGGGCGCAGACGCAGCGGGCCTGGATGGACAAGGGCGTGAAGAACGCGCGCCGCAAGGCGGGCAACGACAACGACAAGATCGGCCGCAAGTTCCGCAGCGAGGCCAGCGAGAAGCAGGCCGCGAAGGCGCGTCAGACGCAGCGCATGATCGAACGTCTGGAGGTGGTCGAGGAGCCGCGCAAGGAGTGGGAGCTGCGCATGGAGATCGCGTCGGCGCCCCGCTCCGGCGCGGTGGTGGCGACGCTGCGGGACGCCGAGGTACGGCGCGGCGACTTCACCCTCGGCCCGGTGTCCCTGCAGATCGACTGGGCGGACCGGGTGGCCGTCACGGGCGCCAACGGCGCGGGCAAGTCCACGCTCCTCGGCGCCCTGCTGGGCCGCGTCCCGCTCGACGCCGGACACGCCGCCCTGGGCTCGGGCGTACTCCTCGGCGAGGTCGACCAGGCCCGCGCGCTGTTCCACGGCCCCGAAGCCCTGCTCGACGCGTTCCGCCCGGCGGTCCCCGACCTGGAACCGGCCGACATCCGCACGCTGCTGGCCAAGTTCGGCCTCAAGGCGGACCACGTCATGCGCCCGGCGGTCACCCTCTCCCCGGGCGAACGCACGAGGGCCGCCCTGGCCCTCCTCCAGGGCAGGGGCGTCAACCTCCTGGTCCTCGACGAGCCGACCAACCACCTGGACCTGCCGGCCATCGAACAACTCGAATCAGCCCTCAACACCTACCAGGGCACCCTCCTCCTGATCACCCACGACCGCCGCATGCTCGACGCGGTGAAGGTGACCAGACGCCTGGAGGTCACGAACGGCAAGGTGACGGAGGCCCCTGCCTGACTGCGGGCTGCCGCCCCGCCCGCCCCCTCCGCGGGCAATCGTGCCGCAGGGCGGCACGGGTGGGCGCGGGCGGCACCCGGCAAGCACCGGCCCGCGCACCCACCCCCGCCCAGCCAAAACGCCGGCGCCTACGCCAGCCCGGCCCGCCGCAACGCGTCAGCCATCGCCCCGTTAGCCGGAGCGGGCGCAGCCGCAGAGCGCCCCTTCCCCCCGGAACCGGACCGCCCCTGCTGCCGCTGCTTCGGCGGCCGACCCCCCTGCCGCTCCCCGCGCTGCCCCCGCTGCTCCCCCTGAGGCGCGGCCTCGTCGTCCAGCCGCAACGTCAGCGAGATCCGCTTTCGCGGGATGTCCACATCAAGCACCTTCACCTTGACGATGTCCCCCGGCTTCACCACGTCCCGCGGATCCTTGACGAACGTCTTCGACATCGCCGACACGTGCACCAGCCCGTCCTGGTGCACACCGACGTCCACGAACGCCCCGAACGCGGCCACGTTCGTGACGACACCCTCCAGCACCATCCCGGAGGCCAGGTCGGAGATCTTCTCCACCCCCTCCTTGAAGACGGCGGTCCTGAACGCCGGCCGCGGGTCCCGACCCGGCTTCTCCAGCTCCTTCAGGATGTCGCTCACGGTCGGCAGACCGAACGTCTCGTCCACGAAGTCCTCCGGCCGCAGCGACCGCAGCACCGCCGTGTTCCCGATCAGCGCGGCGACCTCCGCGCCGGAGGACTTCACCATCCGCCGCACCACCGGGTACGCCTCCGGGTGCACGCTCGACGCGTCCAGCGGATCGTCACCGCCGCGGATCCGCAGGAAGCCCGCACACTGCTCGTACGCCTTCGGGCCGAGCCGCGCCACCTTCTTCAGCTCGCCGCGCGACCGGAACGGCCCGTTGGAGTCCCGGTGCGCCACGATGTTCTCGGCGAGCCCGGAGGTGATGCCGGAGACCCGCGCGAGCAGCGGCGCCGACGCGGTGTTGACGTCCACGCCCACGCCGTTCACACAGTCCTCCACGACCGCGTCCAGCGAACGCGACAGCTTCACCTCGGACAGGTCGTGCTGGTACTGGCCGACCCCGATCGACTTCGGGTCGATCTTCACCAGCTCGGCCAGCGGGTCCTGGAGCCGGCGCGCGATCGACACCGCGCCGCGCAGCGACACGTCCATGTCGGGCAGCTCCTGGGAGGCGAAGGCGGAGGCCGAGTACACGGAGGCGCCCGCCTCGGACACCATCACCTTGGTCAGCTTCAGCTCGGGGTGCCTGGTGATGAGTTCACCGGCGAGCTTGTCGGTCTCGCGGGACGCCGTACCGTTGCCGATCGCGACCAGCTCGACCGCGTGCTCCTTCGCCAGCCGCGCCAGCTTCGCGATCGCCTCGTCCCACCGGTTGGCCGGGACGTGCGGATGGATGACGTCCGTGGCGACGACCTTGCCGGTCGCGTCCACCACGGCGACCTTCACACCCGTACGGAAACCGGGGTCGAGGCCGAGCGTCGCGCGCGTACCGGCCGGGGCGGCGAGCAGCAGGTCGCGCAGGTTCGCCGCGAAGACCCGCACCGCCTCGTCCTCGGCCGCCGTACGCAGCCGCAGCCGCAGGTCGATGCCGAGGTGCACCAGGATGCGGGTGCGCCAGGCCCACCGCACCGTGTCGCCCAGCCACTTGTCAGCCGGACGCCCCCGGTCGGCGATCCCGAACCGGTTCGCGACGATCCCCTCGTACGACGACGGGCCGTCCACCGGCTCCTCGGGCTCCAGGACGAGGTCGAGGACCTCCTCCTTCTCGCCGCGCAGCATCGCCAGGATCCGGTGCGAGGGCAGCTCCGTGAACGGCTCGGCGAAGTCGAAGTAGTCGGAGAACTTAGCGCCCGCCTCCTCCTTGCCGTCGCGCACCTTCGCGGCCAGCCTCCCGCGCACCCACATGCGCTCGCGCAGCTCGCCGATCAGGTCGGCGTCCTCCGAGAACCGCTCGGTGAGGATGGCCCGCGCACCGTCCAGGGCGGCCTGCGGATCGGCGACACCCTTCTCCGCGTCCACGAACGCGGCGGCCGCGGCGAGGGGCTCGACGCCCGGATCACCGAGCAGCCCCTCCGCCAGCGGCTCGAGCCCCGCCTCGCGGGCGATCTGCGCCTTGGTGCGCCGCTTGGGCTTGTACGGCAGATAGACGTCCTCCAGGCGCGCCTTGGTCTCCGCGCCCCGGATCCGCGCCTCGAGCTCGTCCGTCAGCTTGCCCTGCTCGCGCACCGACTCCAGGATCGCCGTCCGGCGCTCCTCCAGCTCCCGCAGATAGCGCAGCCGCTCCTCGAGCGTGCGCAGCTGCGCGTCGTCGAGCATCTCGGTCGCTTCCTTGCGGTAGCGGGCGATGAAGGGCACCGTCGAACCGCCGTCGAGCAGTTCGACGGCAGCCCTGACCTGCCGCTCCCGTACGCCGAGCTCTTCGGCGATCCTGCCTTCGATGGACCCTGCGAGGGGTGTCGTCACGTTCCCGTACCGCCTTCTCCACTGAGGTTGCGCGGCAATTGTGGCAGGTGGCGCCGACAATCGGGGATCAGGGCGGCGACTCGCCCGGGGACCGCGCGGGCGGCGTCAGGCGCGACGGCCGCGGGTGGCGGACGAGGCCCCGCCGAACAGCCGGGCGAGCGCCCGGAACGGCAGTGTCACGACGGTGGCGACGGCACCGCCGATCTGGCGCAGGACATCTGCGATGGCACGGAACACGTGTTTCCCCTTTCGTCTCCCGGCCTCCCCGGCCGGGAATGACGCGGGTACCTCGTCGACGCTTCAACATGCATGGCAGGAAAGGTGGGGAACCCGTCGTTGCAGCCACCACGGGCATCGCGAAGAATCGTCCGCATGGCGCAGCGAACCGTTCTCGTCGTCCTCTTCGACCAGGTGCAGAGCCTCGACGTCACCGGTCCCGTGGAGGTCTTCGCGGGCGCCGAGCAGCACACCCCGGGGACGTACCGGCTGCGCACCGCCTCCCTGGACGGCGCTCCGGTACGCACGACCAGCGGACTGACCGTCGTACCGGACGGAGCGCTGGCCGACGCGCCGGAACCGCACACGCTGCTCGTGCCCGGCGGCCGGGGCACCCGCCGGCCCGACCCGCGGCTGACCGACTGGCTGCGGCGGCACGGACCGCGCGCCGAGCGGCTGGTCTCCGTCTGCACGGGAGCGGCCCTGCTCGCCGGGGCCGGACTGCTGGACGGTCGCCGCGCCACCACGCACTGGGCCTACTGCGACACGCTGGCCCGGAACCACCCGGCCGTCGAGGTCGACCCGGACCCCATCTACGTCCGGGACGGCCACGTCGCCACCTCCGCCGGCGTCACCTCGGGCATCGACCTCGCGCTCGCCCTGGTCGAGGAGGACCTCGGCCGCCAGGCCGCGCTCACGGTGGCCCGGCACCTGGTGGTGTTCCTGCGCAGGCCCGGGAACCAGGCCCAGTTCAGCGCCCAGCTCGCCGCCCAGACCGCACGGCGCGAGCCGCTGCGCGAGGTGCAGCAGTGGATCACCGAGCACCCGGACGCGGAGCTGACCGTCGAGGCGCTCGCCGCCCGCGCGGCCCTCTCGCCGCGCCACTTCGCCCGCGCCTTCCGCGCCGAGACCGGCATGACGCCGGGCCGCTACGTCGACCGCGTACGCCTCGAACACGCCCGGCGGCTGCTGGAGGACACCGGTGACGGCGTCGAGGAGATCTCCCGCGCCAGCGGCTACGGCACCGCCGAGGCGATGCGGCGCGCCTTCGTCCGCACCCTCGGGGCGTCACCGGCGGAGTACCGCCGCCGCTTCCGGCCCGCCCCCGCACCCGCCCACACCTGAAAGGCCGCCGATGCAGATCGCCATCGTCCTCTTCGACCGCTTCACCGCCCTCGACGCGGTGGGCCCCTACGAGACCCTCGGCCGGCTCCCGGACGCGGAGACCGTGTTCGTCGCCGAGCGGACCGGTCCCGTGCGCACCGACACCGGCACGCTCGCGATCACCGCGGACCGTACCCTGGCCGAGGTGCCGCACCCGGACGTCGTCGTCGTCCCCGGCGGCCCCGGACAGACTCCCCAGATGGAGAACGAGGTGCTGCTGGACTGGCTGCGCGCCGCCGACGCGTCCAGCACCTGGACGACCTCCGTGTGCACCGGATCCCTGCTGCTGGCCGCGGCCGGGCTCCTCCGGGGACGCCGGGCCACCTCCCACTGGCTCGCGCTCGACCACCTGAAGCGGTACGGCGCCGAGCCGACCGGGGAGCGGGTGGTGACCGACGGCAAGTACGTCACCGCGGCCGGTGTCTCCTCCGGCATCGACATGGGGCTCACCCTGCTCGGCCGGATCGCCGGCGACGAACACGCCCAAGCCGTCCAGCTGCTCACCGAGTACGACCCGCAGCCGCCCTACGACGCCGGCTCCCCGCACAAGGCGCCCGCGCACCTCGTCGAGGAGTTCCGGGCGAAGAGCCGCTTCATCCTGACGTAGAGACGCTCCAGGTGAAGCGCGGCGTCCGGCGCTCCAGGAACGCGGCGACGCCCTCCGCGGTGTCGCCGCTCTCCCGGGCCCGCTCACCCCAGTACGCGTCCCGGTCGGTGCGGCCGTCCGCGAACTCCTTCGCCGCCGCCTGCGTCAGCCGCGACCGGGACGCCAGGATCCGGGTGAACCCGGCCACCCGCCCGTCCAGTTCGCCCTCGGGCAGCACCTCGTCCACCAGACCGGTGCGCAGCGCCCGCCCGGCCTCGATCAACTCGCCGGAGAACAGGAGGTACTTGGCGGTGGCCGGGCCGACCAGGGAGACCAGCCGCCGGGTCGCGGAGGCCGGGTAGACGATGCCGAGCTTGGCCGGGGTCACCCCGAACCGCGCCCCCTCCTCGGCGAACCGCAGATCACAGGCCGCCGCCAGCTGTGCCCCGCCGCCCACGCAGTGCCCGCGGACCGCCGCCAGCGTCGGCTTGGGGAAGGCGGCGAGCGCCTCCTCCGCCGCCACGGCCAGCCGCTGCGCCCGAAGCGGAGACCCCCGGAGCGTGGAGATGTCGGCACCGGCGCAGAACGTCCCGCCCTCACCGGTGAGCACCAGCACCCGTACGTCCGGGTCGGCCGCCAGCGTTTCCAGCAGCGGCGGCAGGGAACCCCACATCGCGGCCGTCATGGCGTTGCGCTTCGCGGGATTGCGGATGACGACCGTGGCGACGTGCTCGGTGACGCCGTGCAGCAGCTGGGGCTCCATGCGCCGGATGCTATCCGCCCGGGCCGGCGCCCCGGCCGGCAGGGACTCCACCCGGCGGGCGGCGGACGGCGGAGACCGGGAGAGGGGAAACGGGAGCGAGGAGGCAGCCATGGCCAAGTCCACCAAGTCCCAGGGCGAGGTCGCGAAACTGAGCCGCGGCTTCGGCTGGCTCACCGTGCTCGGCGTGGTCCTGGTCGTCGCGGGCCTGGTCGGCCTGGTCTACACCGGCCTCGCCACCCTGACCTCGATGCTGCTGTTCGGCTGGCTGCTGCTGATCGGCGGCCTGGTCGGACTGCTGCACGCCGTCCAGGCGCGGCACACCAACTTCTTCTGGCTCGGCGTGGTCGTCGCGGCCCTGAACATCGCGGCCGGCGTGGTCGTCCTGAGGACACCGGAGGCCGCGGCCGAAGCGCTCACCATGTTCGCCGCGCTGCTGTTCCTCACCGGCGGGGTGTTCCGCCTCGTCGGCAGCCTGGTGGTGCGCGGGCCGCAGTTCGGCTGGACGCTGGTGCAGGGCGCCTTCGGGCTGCTCCTCGGCGTCCTGGTGCTGGCCACCTGGCCCAGCAGCAGCCAGTACGTCATCGGTACGTTCTTCTCCCTCTCCCTGCTCTTCGACGGGCTCGGCCTGATCGCCACCGGCTACGGCGGACGCCGGATCGTCGGCATGGTCTCCGACCGGCTGGCCGGCGAGGGGACCGCGGGGGCGCCGGAGAAGGGGCCGCACGGCGGCGATGACCGGGCCGCCGAACCCGTACAACCCGAATAGTTCGCCGATCCGGCACAGGGCGGACCGGAACGGTCCCACAGGCGAACTTGTCATGCGCGGGCGGTCGAGAACGCTCGATATCCGCTGACTTCTGTTCAGGGTCGAGGTGCGGAGCCGGTCGGTGCCAACACTCGACGTGTGGTGACAATCGAGCGTGAGAGCGGCGATCCGCTGCCGTACGAAGGTGTCTGGCGGTTCACCGCCCCGGCCGTCGACGCCTCGGTCCCGCAGGCCCGCCACGCCGTGCGGGACCTGCTGCTGCGCCAAGGGGTGCCGGTCGCGGACGACGTCGTGCAGGGACTGCTGCTGATCGTCTCCGAGCTGGTCACCAACGCCGTACGGCACGCGGCGCTGCTGTCCCCGACGCTCGCCGTCGAGGTCGCCGTCGGCGCCGAGTGGATCCGGGTGTCCGTGGAGGACGACCACCCCTACCGGCCCACCGCCCTGGAGACCGACCACGGCCGCACCGGCGGCCGCGGACTGCTCCTGGTACGGGAGATCACCCGCGAGGCGGGCGGGGCGTGCGACGTCGAGCACACCGCCACCGGCGGCAAGGTGATCTGGGCCGTCCTGCCGCTCAAGCCCACGCGGGCCGTCTAGGTCACCAGCCCGCCGACGGTCCGGTCAGTTCGCGCACCGCCGGGCGGGCCGCGTCCAGGACGGTCGGGAACCAGGCCGAGAAGGTGTCCCGCGCGTGCCGCTCCGCCAGCTCCGCCGGAGTCACGAACGCCGTGGACGCCACCTCCCGCGGATCCGGCCGCGGCGGCGACTGCACCATGCCGACGAAGAGGTGGTTGTACTCCTGCTCCACCAGGCCCGAGGCCGGGTCCGGGTGGTTGTAGCGGACCGTGCCGGCCTCGGCGAGCAGCGACGGGGACACGCCCAGCTCCTCGAAGGTCCGCCGGGCCGCCGCCGCGAACGGCGCCTCACCGGGGTAGGGGTGACCGCAGCAGGTGTTGGACCACACGCCGGGGGAGTGGTACTTGCCCAGCGCCCGCTGCTGCAGCAGCAGCCGCCCGTGCTCGTCGAACAGGAACACCGAGAACGCCCGGTGCAGCAGCCCCGGCGGCTGATGGGCGGCGAGCTTCTCCGCCGTGCCGGTCGTCACACCGTCCTCGTCGACCAGTTCCAGCAAAATCGGCTCGGCGGCGCCGTTCGACGGGCTGTCCGTCGCGGTGGCAGGTGTGATCGGCATACCCATCCTTCACTCGGTCTTCGCGCCCCAAGTCTGCCGCACGAATCCGGCACCCCCGGCACTCCCCGACGCGCCCGCATGTCCCCAGGGCGCCCGCACGGGGGCGGAAGGCCGCGTTCCCCGGCGCATTGACGCGCGACGGCGCGTGCGGACCGGTCCTAGTGGCAGAGGCGCGCCTCGTGCTCCGCGTGCCCGCCGGGCTCCAGCTGGAAGGTGCAGTGCTCCACGTCGAAGTGGGCGCCCAGGCAGTTCTGCAGCTCGTGCAGCATCTTCTCGTGTCCGATGCTGTTCAGGACGTCGGAGCTGACGACCACGTGCGCGGAGAGCACCGGCATCCCCGAGGTGATCGTCCAGGCGTGCAGGTCGTGCACGTCCTCCACGCCGTCCGTGGCCAGGATGTGCGCCCGTACCTGCCGCATGTCGACGCCCTCGGGCGCGGCCTCCAGCAGCACGTCCAGGGTCTCGCGCAGCAGCTTCCACGTCCGCGGCACGATCATCACCGCGATCACCAGGGAGGCGATCGGGTCGGCGGCCGTCCAGCCGGTGGCCAGGATCACCAGCGCGGACACGATCACCGTGACCGAGCCGAGCGCGTCCGCCGCCACCTCCAGGAAGGCGCCGCGCACGTTCAGGCTCTCCTTCTGCCCGCGCATCAGCAGCATGAGCGACACCAGGTTGGCGACCAGGCCGATCGCGCCGAACACCACCGCCAGGCCGCCCTTGGTGTCGGCCGGGGTGACGAACCGCTCGATCGCCTCGTACAGCACGTAACCGCCGACGCCGAGCAGCAGCAGACAGTTGGCCAGCGCGGCCAGGATCTCCGCGCGGGCCAGCCCGAAGGTGCGGCGCTCGCTCGGCGGGCGGCTCGCGAAGTGGATCGCGAGCAGCGCCATGCCCAGGCCCAGGGCGTCCGTCGCCATGTGGGCCGCGTCCGCGACCAGGGCGAGCGAGTCGGCCAGTACGCCGCCGACGATCTGGACCACCATGACACCGAGCGTGATCGCCAGCGCCACCCGCAGTCTGCCGCGGTACGCCGCACTCGCGGTACCGCCGGCGGGCGCGCCGTGCGCATGCCCGTGACCGTGTCCAGCCCCCATCGAAAGATCCCTTCCCGTGTCCCCGTCCGGATCACAGTGAACTACGGGGAGGGGGTATCCGCAACGCGGCACTGAACATCGTTGTCATGTGCCCTGACCTGCGTAAACGATCCGCAGGTCAGGTGGTGGCCGACTCCGCTCGCGGCTCAGCCGCCGTGGTGCAGCCGCCACCCCCGCCACGCCGACTCGATCATCTCGGGCACCGAGCGCCGGGCGGTCCAGTCGAGCCGCTCGGCCGCGAGGGCGGCCGACGCCACCGCGCGGGGCGCGTCGCCGGGGCGGCGACCCTCGACGAGCGGGGCCCGGGTGTCGCCGGTGACCTCGCCGATGACCGTGATCAGCTCGCGCACCGAGACGCCCTCGCCGCGGCCGATGTTCACCGTCAGGTCTCCCGTGAGCTTCCCCTCGGACAGCTTGCGGGTCGCCGCCAGATGCGCCTCCGCCAGATCGGCCACGTGGATGTAGTCACGGACGCACGTGCCGTCCGGCGTCGGATAGTCGTCGCCGAAGACGCGCGGGGCCTCGTCACGGGTGAGCCGGTCGAAGACCATCGGCACGATGTTGAAGACACCGGTGTCGGCCAGCTCCGGCGCCGCCGCCCCCGCCACGTTGAAGTAGCGCAGGCACACCGTGTCGATGCCGTGCGCCCGGCCCGCCGCCCGGACCAGCCACTCACCGGCGAGCTTGGTCTCGCCGTAGGGGTTCACCGGGGCGCAGGGGGTGTCCTCCGTGATGAGGTCCACACCGGGGTCGCCGTACACGGCCGCGGACGAGGAGAAGACGAAGCGCTCGATCCCGGCGTCGGCGACGGCGTCCAGGAGGGTCGCGAGGCCGCCCACGTTCTCCCGGTAGTACCGGGTCGGCTGCGCCACGGACTCGCCGGCCTGCTTGCGCGCGGCGAGGTGCACCACACCCGTCACCCCGTGCTCCGCGCACACCCGCCTCAGCAACGCGCCGTCCAGCGACGAGCCCTTGACCAGCGGGACGTCGGCGGGCAGCCGCGCCGGCACCCCGGCCGAGAGGTCGTCCAGCGCCACGACCCGTTCCCCGGCACCGGTCATGGCCCGCGCCACGTGTGCCCCGATGTAACCGGCCCCGCCGGTGATCAGCCATGTCATGGTCGCCCACCCTATGCCGAGCGGACGCGGCGGTCCCCGATGTGCTGATCCGGGCTACATGTCCGTTCTGGTGGAGCGGTTTGTGGGTCGAGCCCCGCATCACCGATGATGATCGCGGCAGAGGCGCGCGGGCCAACCATGCCGGTCCAATCGTCGAACGGGCGGTGAACGCGGGCTTCCGGGCATCCGATAACCTCTGCCGACATGCCGCCCGGGGGTCCGCACGGGCACCTCAATCGTGTACATGACCGGCGTCGACGCGTCGGCACCCAGGGAGTGAGATTCGGTTGTCGACCGCCATCCTGACCGGTCAGCCGGTCCCCGGTTCGTCACTCGAGGGCGATCTGCGCTCCCTCGGATTCGACGTGCGGATCGCGTCCGGCACCGCGGAGGCCGGGACCCTGCTCGCCGGGGTGCCCGCCGGACAGCGGGTCGCCGTGGTCGACGCCCGCTTCGTGGGTCATGTGCACGCGCTGCGCCTCGGCCTCACCGACCCCCGCTTCCCGCTCTCCGCGATCCCCGGCGCCGTCACCGCCCGGCCGGCCGGCCGCCAGGCCCTGATCCGCGCGATGGCCCGCGAGGACTCCGCGGAGCCGGCCGGCGGCACCACCCTGGTCGACAGCCTCGCCGACCGCGTCGTCGCGGCCCTCGACGCCGACGGCGCCGACGTGCACCGCCCCGAGCTCGGCAGCCTCGTCGCCACCGTCCCCGGCGACCCCCAGACCCGCAACGAGGCCCGGCAGGCCGTCGCCGCCGTCGACGACGAGGCCGTACGCCTGAAGTCGGCCGTCAAGGCCCGCGACGGCTTCTTCACCACCTACTTCGTCAGCCCGTACTCGCGCTACATCGCCCGCTGGTGCGCCCGCCGCGGACTGACCCCCAACCAGGTCACCACCGCCTCCCTGCTCACCGCGCTCATAGCCGCCGCCTGCGCCGCCACCGGCACCCGCGGCGGCTTCGTCGCCGCCGGCGCACTGCTCATCGCCTCCTTCGTGCTGGACTGCACCGACGGCCAGCTCGCCCGCTACTCCCTGCAGTACTCCACCCTCGGCGCCTGGCTCGACGCCACCTTCGACCGCGCCAAGGAGTACGCGTACTACGCCGGCCTCGCGCTCGGCGCGGCCCGCGGCGGTGACGACGTGTGGGCCCTCGCGCTCGGCGCGATGGTGCTGCAGACCTGCCGGCACGTGGTCGACTTCTCCTTCAACGAGGCCAACCACGACGCCACCGCCAACACGAGCCCCACCGCAGCCCTCTCCGACAAGCTCGACAGCGTCGGCTGGACGGTCTGGCTGCGCCGCATGATCGTCCTGCCCATCGGCGAACGCTGGGCGATGATCGCCGTCCTCACGGCCGTCACCACCCCCCGGATCACCTTCTACGCCCTGCTCGTCGGCTGCGCCTTCGCCGCGACGTACACCACGGCGGGCCGGGTCCTGCGCTCGCTGACCCGCAAGGCGAAGCGGACCGACCGGGCGGCACAGGCGCTGGCGGACCTCGCCGACTCCGGCCCGCTCGCCCAGGCGCTCGCCGGCCCGCTGAAGAACCCCGCGCGGCGCCTGCCCGGCTTCACCGCCCCCGCCGTCGCCCTGCTCGGCGGTCTCGCCGTCGTCACCACGGCCCTGCTCACCGGCTTCGGCGGTCCCTGGACGGCCGTCGCCGCCTGCGGCTACGTCCTGACCTCCGCCCTCGCCGTCGCCCGCCCCCTCAAGGGCGCCCTCGACTGGCTGGTCCCGCCGTTCCTCCGCGCCGCCGAGTACGGCACCGTCCTGGCACTGGCGGCCGACGCGGACGTGAACGGAGCCCTTCCGGCGGCCTACGGGCTGGTGGCCGCGGTCGCCTACCATCACTACGACACGGTCTACCGCATCCGCGGCAACGCGGGCGCGTCCCCGCGCTGGCTGGTGCGGGCGATCGGGGGGCACGAGGGCCGCACCCTGGTGGTCGCCGTCCTGGCGGCACTGCTCACCGCCTCGCAGTTCACGGTCGCGCTCACGGTCCTCGCCGTGGCCGTGGCCCTGGTGGTGCTCGTCGAGAGCATCCGCTTCTGGGTGTCCGCAGGGGCGCCCGCCGTACACGATGAAGGAGAAACCGCATGATCGGCCTCGTGCTGGCGGCCGGCGCCGGACGGCGTCTGCGCCCCTACACCGACAGCCTTCCCAAGGCGCTGGTGCCGGTGGGGCCCGCGGGCATAGAGGGCGAACCGACGGTCCTGGACCTCACCCTCGGCAACTTCGCCGAGATCGGTCTGACCGAGGTCGCGGTCATCGTCGGCTACCGCAAGGAGGCCGTGTACGAGCGCAAGGCGGCCCTGGAGGCGAAGTACGGCCTCAAGCTCACCCTCATCGACAACGACAAGGCCGAGGAGTGGAACAACGCCTACTCCCTGTGGTGCGGCCGTGACGCCCTCAAGGACGGCGTGATCCTCGCCAACGGCGACACCGTGCACCCGGTCTCCGTCGAGAAGACGCTGCTCGCCGCCCGCGGCGACGGCAAGAGGATCATCCTCGCCCTGGACACGGTCAAGCAGCTCGCCGACGAGGAGATGAAGGTCGTCGTCGACCCCGCCAAGGGGATGACGAGGATCACCAAGCTGATGGACCCGGCGGAGGCGACCGGCGAGTACATCGGCGTCACCCTGATCGAGGGCGACGCCGCCCCCGAACTGGCCGACGCCCTGAAGACCGTGTGGGAGACCGACCCGCAGCAGTTCTACGAGCACGGCTACCAGGAGCTGGTGAACCGCGGCTTCCGGATCGACGTGGCGCCGATCGGCGACGTCGAGTGGGTGGAGATCGACAACCACGACGACCTCGCCCGCGGACGGGAGATCGCGTGCCAGTACTGACCCGGCTCATCCCCTCGCCGGTCGTCGTGGACATCCGCCCGGGTGCCCTCGACGACCTGGCCTGCGTCCTCGCCGACGAGCGCATCTCGCAGTCGGGCCGGCTCGCCATCGCCGTCAGCGGCGGTTCGGGCGCCCGGCTGCGCGAGCGGCTCGCGCCCTCGCTGCCCGGCGCCGACTGGTACGAGGTCGGCGGCGGCACCATCGACGACGCGGTCCGGCTGGCCGGCGAGATAAAGGCCGGCCACTACGACGCGGTCGTGGGCCTCGGCGGGGGCAAGATCATCGACTGCGCCAAGTTCGCGTCGGCACGCGTCGGCCTGCCCCTGGTCGCCGTCGCCACCAACCTCGCGCACGACGGCCTCTGCTCGCCGGTCGCGACCCTCGACAACGACGCGGGCCGCGGCTCGTACGGCGTACCGAACCCGATCGCGGTCGTCATCGACCTCAACGTCATCCGCGAGGCACCGGTCCGTTTCGTGCGGTCCGGCATCGGCGACGCCATCTCCAACATCTCCGCGGTCGCCGACTGGGAACTGGCCCACCGCGTCAACGGGGAGAAGATCGACGGGCTGGCCGCCGCCATGGCCCGGCAGGCCGGCGAGGCGGTGCTGCGGCACCCGGGCGGGGTCGGCGACGACGGCTTCCTCCAGGTGCTGGCCGAGGCGCTGGTCCTCACCGGCATCGCCATGTCCGTGTCGGGCGACTCCCGCCCCTCCTCCGGCGCCTGCCACGAGATCAACCACGCCTTCGACCTGCTCTACCCCAAGCGGGCCGCCGCCCACGGCGAGCAGTGCGGACTGGGCGCCGCCTTCGCGATGTACCTGCGCGGCGCCCACGAGGAGTCGGCCCACATGGCCGAGGTGCTGCGCCGGCACGGACTTCCGGTGCTGCCGGAGGAGATCGGATTCACGCCGGACGAGTTCGTCCGGGCCGTCGAGTTCGCCCCGGAGACCCGCCCCGGACGCTTCACCATCCTCGAACATCTCGACCTGAAGACCGAACAGATCAAGGACGTCTACGCCGACTATGTCAAGGCCATCAGTAGCTGAACTCCGTCCGGTCGTGCACCCCCCGGGGGTTAAGGACCGGCGCAGCGGTGAGCACTGGATGGGGCGCCTCTACATGCGCGAGGTGTCCCTGCGGGTGGACCGCTACCTGGTGAACACCAGGGTCACGCCCAACCAGCTCACGTACCTGATGACCGTCTTCGGCGTCCTCGCGGCCCCGGCGCTGCTGGTGCCGGGGATCACGGGGGCCGTCCTCGGCGTGGTCGCCGTCCAGCTGTACCTGCTGCTGGACTGCGTCGACGGCGAGATCGCCCGCTGGCGGAAGCAGTACTCGCTCGGCGGGGTCTACCTGGACCGGGTCGGCGCCTACCTCACCGACGCGGCCGTCCTGGTCGGCCTCGGCCTGCGCGCCGCCGACCTGTGGGGCCCCGGCCGGATCGACTGGCTCTGGGCCTTCCTCGGCACCCTGGCCGCCCTCGGCGCGGTCCTGATCAAGGCCGAGACCGACCTCGTCGGCGTCGCCCGCCACCAGAACGGGCTGCCGCCGGTGAAGGAGGCCGCCTCCGAGATGCGCTCCTCCGGCATGGCGCTGGCCCGCCGGGCCGCCGCCGCGTTCAAGTTCCACCGCCTCATCCTCGGCATCGAGGCGTCCCTGCTGATCCTGGTCCTCGCGATCGCGGACGCGGTCCAGGGCGGCCTGTTCTTCACCCGCCTGGGCACCGCCGTCCTCGCCGGCATCGCCCTGCTGCAGACCCTGCTGCACCTGGTGTCCGTCCTCGCCTCCAGCAGGCTGAAGTGAGCGCCGGCATGAAGGTCGGCGCGGTGATCATCACCATGGGCAACCGCCCCGACGAACTGCGCGCCCTGCTGGACTCGGTCGCCAAGCAGGACGGCGACCCCGTCCAGGTCGTGGTCGTCGGCAACGGCTCGCCCGTCCCCGAGGTCCCCGAGGGCGTCCGCACCGTCGAACTGCCGGAGAACCTCGGCATACCCGGCGGCCGCAACGTCGGCATCGAGGCCTTCGGCCCCGGCGGCACCGACGTCGACATCCTGCTGTTCCTCGACGACGACGGCCTGCTCGCCGGCCACGACACCGCCGAGCTGTGCCGCGAGGCCTTCGCGGCCGACCCGGCGCTCGGCATCATCAGCTTCCGCATCGCCGACCCGGAGACCGGGGTCACCCAGCGCCGCCACGTGCCCCGGCTGCGCGCCTCCGACCCGATGCGCTCCTCCCGCGTGACCACCTTCCTCGGCGGCGCCAACGCCGTACGCACCAAGGTCCTCGCCGAGGTCGGGGGGCTGCCGGACGAGTTCTTCTACGCCCATGAGGAGACCGACCTGGCCTGGCGGGCCCTCGACGCCGGCTGGCTGATCGACTACCGGTCCGACATGGTGCTGTACCACCCGACCACCGCCCCCTCGCGGCACGCGGTCTACCACCGCATGGTCGCCCGCAACCGGGTCTGGCTGGCCCGCCGCAACCTTCCCGCGCTCCTGGTCCCGGTCTACCTGGGCGTCTGGATGCTCCTCACCCTCCTGCGCCGGCCCTCGCGCCCCGCGCTGAAGGCGTGGTTCGGCGGATTCCGGGAGGGCTGGGCCACCCCCTGCGGACCCCGCCGGCCCATGAAGTGGCGTACGGTGTGGCGGCTGACCCGACTGGGCCGGCCCCCCGTCATCTGACAAGCTCGTATCCGGGAACATCGGGGCCGTACCCAGGCTCCCCGGCTCATGCCAGGCCCCCCGCGGGCCGCGCATCTCGAGGACGAAAGTTTTCCACCAGTGAGTGAGACCACGCACGACGGCACGGTCGCGGTCACCGCGGCCGTGCCGCCCGACGAGGGCCTGACGGCGGACCGGCTCGCCGCCAAGTACGGGCTGTCCGTCAGCGGCGCCCGGCCGTCCCTGGGCGAGTACGTCCGTCAGCTCTGGGACCGGCGGCACTTCATCCTCGCCTTCTCCCGGGCGAAGCTGACCGC
>NZ_JBEZBE010000061.1:0-29060 GCF_040646935.1 Streptomyces sp. NPDC044984 | reverse complement strand
TCACCAGGGCCATGACGCCACCGATGATGAAGAACACGAACGACGTCACCAGATACAGCGTGCCGATCGTCTTGTGGTCCGTGGTCGTCAGCCACGTGAGGCCCTTGCGGCCCCTGAGTCCGTCGATGCTTTTCACGACCCGCCTGTGTCCGCGCCCCGCGCGCCGGTCACACTCAAAGGATGCGACATGGATCACGGCACACGGCTGTGACGATCACGGGGGAGCCGGACACGAACGGGACATGAGCGACGACGAGATCTTCGCCGCTGCCTATCGCGAGCACTACTGGGCGGTCAGCCGCTATGTCGCGCGGCGACTGGACGGGCGTACGAGCGAGGTGGAGGAAGTGGTGGCGGAGGTGTTCACGGTCGCCTGGCGGCGCCGGGCGGACCTGCCGGCCTCCCCGCTGCCGTGGCTGTACGGGGTGGCACGCAACTGCCTGGCCAACGCGGTACGCGGCCAGGGGCGCCGGCGGCGGCTCGTCGACCGGCTCGGCAACGACCACACCGCCCACCGTCGGCACGTCGTGTCCGGCCCCGGCACCGAGACGCCGGGCGACTGGGTGCACGAGGCGCTGGCCCGGCTCACCCCCGGCGACCAGGAGGTGCTGCGCCTGACCGCCTGGGAGCAACTCGGCATCGACGAGGTCGCCGTCGCCCTCGGCTGCGGCCGGCGGGCCGCCACCATGCGGCTGCACCGCGCCCGCCGGCGGCTGAGAGCCGAGATCGACCGACTGTGCCCCGCACTCGCCGACGCGAACGCCTCCAAGGACCACGGCCATGACTGACGAACTCGACCTGCTGCGCCGCGCCGACCCGGTGCCGGACGACGGCCCCCACTTCGGCGACGGCCCCCTCGACCACCGCGCGGAACGCCTGCTCGGCCGGCTGCTGGACGACCGGAGCACCGGACGGCGCATCCCGCTGCCGCCCGGAGGCCGCTTCCGGCGGGTCTGGGCCCTCGCCGCCGTCGCGGCCGTCGCCGCGCTCACCTCCGTCCTGCTGCTCGGCGGACCCGCCGCCACCCCCGCGATCGCCGCGCCCCGCCCGCTGGCCGTCCTGGCCGACTCCACGCCCGTCCCCCTGGACCGGCTCGCCGAGCGGGCCGCGACCGCCGCGGCCGACGGCACCCCGGCACTGCGCAAGGGCACGCACGTGCGGTCGTGGAGCCTGGGCATGAACGACACCGAGCCGCCGGTCACCCTGCCCGAGGAGCGCATCGTGCGCTGGACGGCGGACAGCCGGCACACCGAACTCGTCGTGGCCACCGACCCCCGGTACCCGGGCCGGCCCGTCCTCACCGACGAGGACGGCGAGCCGCGCCTCGTCGGCGACGGACAGGTGATCAGCCGACAGACCTTCCCGCCGAGCTGGAGCGACGCCCCGCCCGCCGCGCGCCCGCCGCACCACACCGGCCGGCTGCGCGCCTACCTCACCGAGGCGGTGCACGGCGAGATCCGGACGACGCCCGAACTCCTCGACGCCACCGTTCAGTTGCTGGACCACTGGACGCTCGGCGCCCGCGAGTCCGCCGCGCTCGCCCGGCTGCTGGCGGACGCCGAAGGACTGCGGCCGGTGGGTGGGGTGACGGACCGGCTGGGCCGGCCCGGCCAGGCCTACGTGTACGACGACGGCTCCGGCATCCGCCACATGCTGATCCTGGACCCGTCCACGGGTGCCGTCCTCGGCCTGGAGCAGACGTTCACCACCGACCAGCCCGAGTACGGTGTGCGGGCGGGCGACGTCATGCAGTACAGCGCCTGGCTGAGCTGATCACCTCCGTACCGGCGTTCCTACTCGTCCCAGGCCTGGATCATCACCTGCCCGGTGATCTTCCCGTCCCGCAGCGTGAGCATCGACTCCGACAGCACCCGCACCCCGTCCGGGTACCGGCAGCTCTCGCAGTAGGCGGCGTGATCGCCCTGGACGACGCACGCCTCGAGGGAGTGCGTCATGTCGCGGCTGTAGACGTCGTCGAGCATGGCGGCGATTTCGTCCCGGCCGTGCAGGACCTTGGGGTGGCTGGGCTGGGTGTTGCGGTCCACGATGCGCAGTTCCGCGTCGTCCGCGTAGAGCGACACCAGCGTCGCCGACGTGTCCGCCTTGATGCCCCGGCGCAGGGTGTCGGCGCCGAAGACGGGGTGTGCCGCGGTCGTCATGGTGACCCACCTCCTCCGAGGGGCCGCGGCCCGGGCCTCCGGCGGGCCGGGACGGCCCCTCCTACGAGCGTCCTCCGGCCCGCCGGGCACGGCAAGCCAGACCCCCGCGCCGCCCGGCGCCGCTCACTCGGCCGTCGCCAGGAACTGCGTGGCCGCCAGCTCCGCGTACAGCGGATCGGCGGTCACCAGCTCGCGGTGCGTGCCGACGGCCCGCACCCGGCCCGCGTCCATCACCACGATCCGGTCGGCCGCCGTCACCGTGGACAGCCGGTGCGCGACGACCAGGACCGTCGTCGTGCGCGCCACGTCGGCGACGGTGTCGCGCAGCGCCGCCTCGTTCACCGCGTCGAGCTGCGAGGTGGCCTCGTCGAGCAGCAGCAGCCGGGGGCGGCGCAGCAGGGCGCGGGCGATGGCGACCCGCTGGCGCTCACCGCCGGACAGCTTGGTGCCGCGGTGCCCGACGAGGGTGTCGAGGCCGTCCGGCAGCCGGGACACCAGACCGTCGAGCCGGGTCGTCTTCAGCACCCGCGTCAGGGTGCCGTCGTCCGCCTCGGGGTTGCCCAGCAGCAGGTTGTCCCGCAGGGAGCCCGACAGCACCGGCGCGTCCTGCTCGACGTACCCGATCGCGGCCCGCAGCCGCGGCAGCTCCCAGTCGGCCAGATCACGTCCGTCGAGCGTGATCACGCCGGAGTCGGGGTCGTAGAACCGCTCGATGAGGGAGAAGACGGTGGTCTTGCCCGCGCCGGACGGACCGACGAACGCCGTCATGCCCCGCGCGGGCACGGTGAACGTCACCCCGTGGTGGACGTACGGCAGGTCGTCGGCGTACCGGAAGCGGACGTCCTCGAAGGCGAGCGCGGCGGGCGCCGTGCCGCTGTCGGGCAGCCGCGCGGGCCCGGCGGCCGGTTCCGCGGGCAGCCGCAGCGCCTCCTGGATCCGGGCGAGGGCGGCGCTGCCCGTCTGGTACTGCGTGAGCGCGCCGACGACCTGCTGGATCGGCGCCATCAGATAGAACACGAACAGCAGGAACGCCACCAGCGTCCCGATGTCGATGGCGTCCGTCGCCACCCGCGCGCCGCCCACCGCGAGCACCGTGATGAACGCGATCTGCATCGCCAGCCCGGCCGTGTTGCCGGCCGCGGCCGACCACTTGGCGGCGCGCACGCTCTGCCGCCACGACTCCTGCGCGGCCTCGTGCAGCGCGCGCTCCTCGCGCGGCTCGGCACCGGACGCCTTGACCGTGCGCAGCGCGCCGAGCACCCGCTCCAGCGAGGCCCCCATGGCACCGACCGCGTCCTGCGCCTGCCGGGAGGCCCGGTTGATGTGCGGCACGATCACCCCCAGCACCGTGCCCGCGAGCGCGATCACACCCAGGGTGACGCCCAGCAGCACCGGGTCCACGAAACCCATCAGCACCACGGTCGCGATCAGGGTCAGCCCGCCCGTGCCGAGACCGACCAGCGAGTCCGTGGTCACCTCGCGCAGCAGGGTGGTGTCGGAGGTGATGCGGGCCATCAGATCACCCGGCTCACTGCGGTCCACGGCGGTGATCCGTAGCCGCAGCAGATACGACGAGAGCGAGCGCCGCGCCCCGAGCACCACCGACTCGGCGGTGCGCCGCAGCACGTACGAACCCAGCGCCCCCAGCACGGCGTTGGCGACCACGAGCGCCGACATCAGCAGCAGCGCGCCGGTGATCGCCCGGTCGTCCGAGAGGTCGTCGATCAGGTCCCGCGCCACCAGCGGCAGCATCAGCCCCGTCGCCCCGGTCATCAGGGACAGCACGGCACCGCCCAGCAGGGCCCACCGGTGCGGTCGTACATATCCGAGGAGCAGCCGCCAGGCGGGCGGACCGGATTCCTCTGCCGCGATGCTCACGTCGCCCCCCTCGGCGTCGGTCGGAGGTCCAGGCTACGTCGCGGGGGCGCCCCCGCCGCACGGCGGGCGGCGGAAGCGATCATTCCCGCGTAGGGTCGGAGGGACGGAAACGCGCAGATGAAGGAGTCAGCAGCATGGCGCAGGAAGTACGCGGCGTGATCGCACCCGGCAAGGACGAGCCGGTGCGGATCGAGACGATCGTCGTGCCCGACCCCGGCCCCGGTGAGGCGGTCGTCCGGGTCCAGGCCTGCGGGGTGTGCCACACCGACCTGCACTACAAGCAGGGCGGGATCAGCGACGACTTCCCCTTCCTGCTCGGCCACGAGGCCGCGGGCGTGGTCGAGTCGGTCGGCGACGGCGTCACCGACGTCGCGCCCGGTGACTTCGTGATCCTCAACTGGCGTGCAGTGTGCGGGAAGTGCCGCGCCTGTCTGCGCGGACGCCCCTGGTACTGCTTCGACACCCACAACGCGAAGCAGAAGATGACCCTGACCGACGGCACGGAGCTCTCCCCGGCCCTGGGCATCGGCGCCTTCGCCGAGAAGACCCTGGTCGCCGCCGGACAGTGCACCAAGGTCGACCCCGCCGTCTCCGCGCAGGTCGCCGGACTGCTCGGCTGCGGGGTGATGGCCGGCATCGGCGCCGCGATCAACACCGGGAACGTCGGCCGGGGCGACTCCGTCGCCGTCATCGGCTGCGGCGGCGTCGGGGACGCGGCGATCGCCGGGTCCCGGCTCGCCGGAGCGGCGAAGATCATCGCCGTCGACATCGACGACCGCAAGCTCGAGACCGCGCGCTCCATGGGCGCCACCCACACCGTCAACTCCCGCGGGACCGACCCCGTCGAGGCGATCCGCGAACTCACCGGCGGCTTCGGCGCCGACGTCGTCATCGAGGCCGTCGGCCGCCCCGAGACCTACCGGCAGGCCTTCTACGCCCGTGACCTGGCCGGCACGGTCGTCCTGGTCGGCGTGCCCACCCCGGAGATGAAGCTCGAACTGCCGCTGCTCGACGTCTTCGGCCGCGGCGGCTCCCTGAAGTCCTCCTGGTACGGCGACTGCCTGCCCTCCCGCGACTTCCCGATGCTGATCGACCTCCACCTCCAGGGCCGCCTGGACCTGGGCGCGTTCGTCACCGAGACCATCCGACTCGACGAGGTGGAGCAGGCGTTCGAGCGGATGCACCGCGGCGACGTGCTGCGTTCGGTGGTGGTGCTGTGATGACCGCCCGCATCGAACGACTCGTCACCTCCGGGCAGTTCAGCCTCGACGGCGGCACCTGGGACGTCGACAACAACGTGTGGATCGTCGGCGACGACCACGAGGCGATCGTCATCGACGCCGCCCACGACGCCGACGCCATCGCCGAGGCGGTGGGGGACCGGCGCCTCACCGCCATCGTGTGCACCCACGCCCACAACGACCACATCGACGCCGCGCCCGCCCTCGCCGAGCGCACCGGCGCCACCATCTGGCTGCACCCCGACGACCTGCACCTGTGGCAGCAGACCCACCCCGACCGCGACCCCGACTCCTGGCTGGTCGACGGCCAGGTGATCGAGGCCGCCGGCGCCGACCTCACCGTGCTGCACACCCCTGGGCATGCGCCCGGCGCGGTCTGCCTGTACGACCCGGGGCTGGGGACCGTGTTCACCGGCGACACCCTCTTCCAGGGCGGTCCGGGCGCCACCGGCCGCTCCTTCTCCCACTTCCCGACGATCATCGACTCGATCCGGGACCGGCTGCTGACCCTCCCGCCCGAGACGAAGGTCCTCACCGGCCACGGCGAGGCGACCACCATCGGCGCGGAGGCCCCGCACCTGGAGGAATGGATCGCCCGGGGCCACTGAGCGGCCCGCCCGGGTGACCGGCGCGAAAAGGTGACAGAAGATGTCCGGCTTACCCGTCACGCTCGGAGCGACAGCAGAGAGCCGTTGACGGGAGGCCGTACATGTCGGAGCAGTTGAAGGGCAGGGTCGCGCTGGTGGCCGGGGCGACCCGGGGCGCCGGACGGGGCATCGCCGTGGAACTCGGGGCGGCGGGCGCGACCGTGTACGTCACGGGCCGCACCACCCGCGAACGCCGCTCCGAGTACGACCGCCCCGAGACCATCGAGGACACCGCCGACCTGGTCACCGAGGCGGGCGGCCGGGGCATCGCGGTGCCGACCGACCACCTGGAACCGGGGCAGGTGAAGGCACTCGTCGACCGGATCGACGGTGAACAGGGCCGCCTGGACGTCCTCGTCAACGACATCTGGGGCGGCGAGACGCTCTTCGACTGGGACGCACCCGTCTGGGAGCACGACCTGGACAAGGGCCTGCGCCTGCTCCGCCTCGCCGTCGAGACCCACGCGATCACCAGCCACCACGCGCTGCCGCTGCTGCTGCGCCACCCCGGCGGACTGGTCGTCGAGGTCACCGACGGCACCGCCGACTACAACCGCGACCACTACCGCGTCTCCTTCTTCTACGACCTCGCCAAGTCCGCCGTCCTGCGCATGGCGTTCGCCCTCGGCCACGAACTCGGCCCGCGCGGCGCCACGGCCGTCGCCCTCACCCCGGGCTGGCTGCGCTCGGAGATCATGCTCGACCACTTCGGGGTACGCGAGGACAACTGGCGCGACGCCCTCGACAACGTCCCCCACTTCGCCATCTCCGAGACCCCGCGCTACGTCGGACGGGCCGTCACCGCCCTCGCCGCCGACCCGGACGTGGCCCGCTTCAACGGCAGTTCCCTCTCCAGCGGCGGCCTCGCCCGGGAGTACGGCTTCACCGACCTCGACGGCAGCCGCCCGGACGCCTGGCGCTATCTCGTCGAAGTGCAGGACGCGGGCAAGCCGGCGGACGTGACCGGCTACCGCTGATCCCGTCCGGCCCCTGCCGCGGTGATCGCCCCGGCCGCTACCTTCACCCCATGACGACGGACACGAGGCGTTTCGCGGGGCACGGGGTCCTCATCACCGGGGCGGCACGCGGCATCGGCGCGGCCACCGCCGCGCGGTTCGCCGAGGAGGGGGCGCGGGTCCTGGTGACCGACGCGGACCCCGACGAGGCGGAGCGGACGGCGTCGGCACTGCGGGAACGGGGGCTCACGGCCGAGCCCTTCGCCTGCGACGTGACCGACCGCGCCACGGTCGAGGCGGCCGTGGCGCACGCCGTGCACGCCTTCGGCTCGCTCGACGTGCTGGTGAACAACGCCGCCCACTGCACCCCGGACGCGCCCCGCTTCGAGGACGAGCCGGACGACGAGTGGGCCACGGACCTCGACGTCACCCTCACCGGCGCGTACCGCTGCTGCCGCGCCGCGCTCCCGCACCTCGCCGCCTCCGGCCGGGGCGCGATCGTGAGCGTCGGCTCCGTCAACGGCCTCCAGGACTTCGGCAACCACGCCTACAGCGCGGCCAAGGCGGGCCTGGTCTCCCTCACCCGCACCCTCGCCGGGCACGCGGCGCCCCGCGGGGTCCGGGTCAACCTCGTCGCACCGGGGACCGTCCGCACCCGTGCCTGGGCGGGCCGGGACGGGCAACTGGAAGCGGCCCGGCGCCTCTACCCGCTGGGCCGGGTCGGTGAGCCCGAGGACATCGCGGCCGCCGTCGCCTTCCTCGCCTCCCGCGACGCGGCATGGATCACCGGCACCACCCTCACCGTCGACGGCGGCGTCACGGCGGTCAACTCGGGATTCCGGCAGGCGCTGGGCGAGGCGTCGCCGCGGTAGCCGGTCGTTCCGGTCCCGTCCGCCGGGTGTCACCGTTCGGTCGCATCCCGGTTCGTCCGTACAACCGATTTTTCCGCTGAGTCGTCTATCTGGCAGAGTGCGCAGGCCATGCGCTCACTTCTGCGGAAAGGCAAAACAGACCATGGGGGACATACGTAGACGGAGTGCCGTCGTTCTCGGGGTCACCTCGCTGGTGGCTCCGCTCACGCTCGCGCTCGGTGCGACACCGGCGCAGGCTGCGAGCTGCACCACCTCGACGGGCCCGTACCAGAAGAAGGTGGAGAAGTTCCTCGGCCGCCCGGTCGACGGAAAGCAGTCCTCCGCCGACTGCAAGGCCATCCGTGCCTTCCAGACCAAGCACGGCATCACGCCGAACATCGGGTACGCCGGCCCCGTGACCTGGGGTGTGATGGACCTGATGAACAAGCAGAAGGCCGTCGGGAAGAACCCGAACAAGGCGGGCAAGTGCCCCACGAACAAGGGCCGTATCGCCTGCGTGAACCTCACGCTCCAGCTCAGCTGGATCCAGGACGGCAAGAAGCTCGTCTACGGCCCCGTCCCGGTCCGCACGGGGCGCGACGGGTACGAGACCCGCACCGGCCTGAAGAAGATCTACTGGCGCAACATCGACCACGTCTCGACCATCTACGACGTGCCGATGCCCTACAGCCAGTTCTTCGACGGCGGTCAGGCCTTCCACTCGGTCGGCGTCAGCATGTGGAACCCGCCCGGCTCCCACGGCTGCGTCAACATGACGAAGACCGCCGCCAAGAAGTACTGGTCGCTGCTGAAGAACGGCGACGACGTCTACGTGTACGGCCGCAAGCCGGGCACCTGATCGCCGCGGGCGCCCGGCCTGCCGGGCGCCCCGCACCCCGGCCGCTCCCCGAAGGCCCGGATGTGAACTCGCCCACGTTCCCGGGCAGATGGACGTGATCAGCGACACTGCCCGAAATGCCCGATGAGCGTGCGATTACTCACAGCGCCTTCACGTCCGGCCCCGTATGCTTCACGGCATGTCCACCACTGTTGAACCCTCCTCCGAGCGATCGGCTGCCGAGGTCAACGAGGAGATCCGGGCCCTGTGGCTCCGGTCGGGCGGGACACTGAGCGTCGAACAGCGCGAGGAGTACCAGCGCCTGGTCCAGGAGTGGGCCTCGGCCCTCCCGCAGCCGGCCAGGGCCGCCTGACCGCCCGGCATCGTCCTCCGCTCGACGGGGCACCCGTGAACGGATGGGTGCCCTCCTCGCACTGACCTCGGCCCTCTGCTACGGCATCGTCGACTTCGCGGGCGGGCTGCTGTCCCGCCGCGTCCCGCATGCCGCCGTCACCTTCCTCGGCCAGCTCGGCGGCCTGCTGCTCGCCGCAGGGGCCGCCCTCCTCCTGCCCGCCGACGCCCTCGCCGGCTCCGACCTCCTCTGGGGCGCCCTGTCCGGCGTCGGCAGCGCCACCGCCATGCGCTTCCTCAACCGTGGCCTGAGTCACGGCGCGATGAGCGTGGTCGTACCGGTGAGCGCCGTCACAGGCGTCGCGCTGTCCGTCCTCTGCGGCGTCCTCCTCCTCGGTGACCGTCCCGGCGCCCTGGCCTGGGCGGGGATCGCCGTCACCGGACCCGCCCTGTGGTGGGTGTCCGGCGGCGGCACCCGGATGGGCCGGGAGGCGACGGACGGGCTCCTGGCCAGCGCCGGCGTCGCCGTGCAGTACGTCGCCCTCGGCCAGGCCGATCCCACGAGCGGGCTGTGGCCGGTCGTCGCGGGCCGGGTCGCCGCCGTCCTCGTCCTGCTGCCCGGCGCCGCCCGCCGCCCCGGCCTCCTGCGGCTGCCCGTACGGCCGTGCGCCCAGGCCCTGCTGATCGGGGCGGGCGCCGCCCTCGGCCTGGTCCTCTACCTGCTGGCCGTCCAGCGGCAGATGCTCGCCGTCGCGGTGGTCCTCGCCTCCCTCTACCCGGCGCTCCCGGTCGTCCTCGGTCTCGCCGTCCTGCACGAACACGTCTCCCGGCGGCAGGCCGCCGGGCTGCTGGGAGCCGCCCTGGCGACCGTGCTGCTCACCGTCGGCTGACGGTCCGGCCGGACCCGCCGCCCGCTCAGCCCCATGTCGCCGAGTAGTGACGCCGGTACGCCTTGCGGTCCTGCTCCGCCCGTATCCAGCGCGACGCCACCAGGGCGACCAGGCTGCCCGCGATCACCAGCAGCCCGGGACCGACGTTGCGGGGGTCGGCCAGCCGGGACAGCAGTGTCGACGCGTCCGGGAGGATGCCCCGCACCGGAGTCGACGGCCCCGGCGAGGCGGCGTCCGGAGCCGCCGCGCCCCGCGCGTCCGACGGAGCGGGGGAGGGCGCCGCCGCACCCCCGTCGGCCCCGGGCGCCACGATGAGCCGTACGCCGAGCCGCGCCAGCGCCTTCGTCACCGGCTGGAAGTATGTCGTGCCGCCCGACCGGCAGTCGCCGCTGCCGCCCGACGTGACACCGAGCGCGATGCCCTCGGAGAACATCGGACCACCGCTGTCCCCGGGTTCGGCGCAGACGTCCGACTCGATGAGGCCGCTGACCGTGCCCTCGGGATAGTTCACCGTCGCGTCGAGCGCGGTCACCTCACCGTCCCGCAGCCCGCTGGTGCTGCCGCTGCGGAACACCCGCTGGCCCACCGCCGGATCCGCCACCCCCGTGATCCGTACGCCCTTGCCGTCGCCGACGGCCACCACACCGGCGCCCTCGCCGGCCCGGCCGCCGGTGTACTCGATCAACGAGTAGTCGTCCCCGGGGAAGCTGCCGCCGACCGTCGTCCCGACCTCCTGCCTGCCCTGGCCGTCGGCGAACCACACCGACCCGTCGGGCCCGCAGTGCCCGGCCGTGAGGATGAACTCCCGTTTCCCGTCGGTCACGTTGAAGCCCGCCGAACAGCGGCCGGCCGTCGACAGGATGGGCCGCGCCCCGTTGAGCCGGGTGGTGAAGGTGCCCCCGCTCCGCTCCATGCGGACGAAACCGCCGATGCCGTCCGCCACTTCGGTCAGCTCGGACCAGTCGTCCGCCGACACCGTGCTGTCGCCCCGGACCACCACCTCGTTGGCCCGGTAGTCCACGGCCCACGCCGTCCCGGGCACGCGCGGCGCCGAACCCAGCGTCTCGGCCGCGGACTTGAAGTCGTCCATGCTGTGCCGCACCATCTTCGGCTCGGCGCCCGCCGCGCGCACCTCGGCCGCCGCCTCCTCGTCGGTGACCGCGACCACCGTCCCGCCGTCGTCGGCGATCCAGCTGCCCGCCGTACGGGACGTGCCGAGCCTCGACACCAGGCCGGCGCCCGGTCCGGCCGCCGCCTCCCCGGCGGTGGTGAACGGGACCGCGTCGGGCGCGCGGGGCTCACTGGCGACGGCGTGGGTGACCATCGTGGCCCCCAGGAGGAGTCCGCCGACGGCCGCCAGCCGTGTCACTCGCCGGACGACCCGTCGTCGTGCGTGCCTCATGCGTGGCTCCCGAACCTCAGCGGCGCGGTGCGCGCGCACCGCGAGGGCCTCCCCCGAGTCGGAGGCCCTCCTCCCATACGGGTCCGGAACCCGGCGCGTTCAGACCGGGCGCGGGCCGTCGTCCCGATGTCCGTTCACAGCACGGCCCTTATCGTGGGCCCATGACCAGGATCCCGCACGAGACGTCCGGTGAACCGAATCCGCTGCACGCCCTCGACCTGGACCGCCTGCGCCGCCGCACCAGCATGAAATGGCGCACCTACCCCGAGGACGTCCTGCCCCTGTGGGTGGCCGAGATGGACGTCCCCCTGGCCGAGCCGGTCGTCCGCGCCGTCACCGGGGCGATGGAGCTCGGCGACACCGGCTATCCCGTCGGCACCGCCTACGCGGAGGCGCTGGCCGCCTTCGCGGACAAGCGGTGGGACTGGGGCGGGCTCGCCGTGGAGCGCACCGCGATCGTGCCCGACGTCATGCTGGGCGTGGTCGAGATGCTGAAACTGGTCACCGGGTACGGGGACGCGGTGGTGGTGAACTCACCGGTGTACCCGCCGTTCTACGATTTCGTACGGCACCTGGACCGCGAAGTGGCCGAGGCCCCGCTCGGCGCGGACGCGCGGATCGCCCCCGACGTCCTGGAGGACGTCTTCCGGCGGGTGACGGCCGGCCGGCGGCGCGCCGCCTACCTGCTGTGCAGCCCGCACAACCCCACCGGCACCGTGCACACCGCCGACGAGCTGTCCGCCGTCGCCGCCCTCGCCGAGCGGTACGGCGTACGCGTCGTCGCCGACGAGATCCACGCCCCGCTGGCCCTCGGCGACACACGCTTCGTGCCGTACCTGAGCGTGCCGGGTGGCGAGCGCGGCCTGTCGCTGATGTCGGCGTCGAAGGCGTGGAACCTGGCCGGGCTCAAGGCGGCCCTCGCCGTCGCGGGGCCCGAGGCCGCGGGCGACCTGGCGCGGATGCCCGAGGAGGTCGGCCACGGCCCGAGCCACGTCGGCGTCCTCGCCCACACCGCCGCCCTGCGCGACGGCACCGCGTGGCTGGACGCCCTGCTCGCCGGCCTCGACACCAACCGCCGGCTGCTCGCGGACCTCCTGGCCGAGCGGCTGCCGGCGATCCGCTACCGGCCGGGCGACGCCACCTACCTCGCCTGGCTGGACTGCCGCGCCCTCGGCCTCGGCGACGACCCCGCCGGCACCTTCCTCCGGCACGGCCGCGTGGCCCTCAACTCCGGTCCGCCCTTCGGCACGGGAGGAGCGGGCCACGCCCGGTTGAACCTCGCCGCCTCGCCCGAGGTGCTCGAGGAGGCGGTGCGGCGGATGGCGGACGCCGTGGAGCGCGCGGGCGGTGCCCGTGGCTGACGAGTGCTTCGGCCACCCACGGCTCGCCGCGCTGTACGATCCGCTCGACCCCGACCGGAGCGATCTCGACGCCTACCTGGGCATGGCGGAGGAGTTCGGTGCCCGGCGGGTACTGGACATCGGCTGCGGAACAGGGGTGTTCGCGCTGCTCCTGGCCGGCCGGGGGATCGAGGTCGTCGGCGTCGACCCGGCCCGGGCGTCCCTCGACGTGGCGCGGGGCAAGCCGGGCGCCGCACGGGTCCGCTGGATCGAGGGCGACGCGACCGTGCTGCCGCCGCTGCGGGCCGATCTGGCGACCATGACGGCGAACGTCGCCCAGGCCGTCGCCGGTCCCGGCGCCTGGCACGGCACCCTGCGGGGCGCCCACGCGGCACTGCGGCCCGGGGGACGCCTGGTGTTCGAGACCCGCGACCCGGCCCGGCGGGCCTGGGAGGGGTGGACCCGGGAGGAGTCGTACGACAGGACCGACATACCCGGCGTCGGCACGGTCGAGAGCTGGCACCAGGTGACCGACGTGGACGGCCCGCTGGTGACGTTCCGCACCACCTACGTGTTCGCCGCGGACGGGGAGGTGCTGACCTCGGACTCGACGCTGCGCTTCCGCGAGCGGGAGGAGGTCGAGGCGGACCTCGCCGGGCACGGCTTCGCGGTGGAGGAGGTGCGGGACGCCCCCGACCGCCCGGGCCGGGAGTTCGTCTTCGTCGCACGCCGCCCGGACGCCTAGACTTCCCCGCATGGACGACGCGTCGAGGGACCGGCTGGGTGCGGGGAAGTACCTGCTGGTCACCAGCTACCGCAAGAACGGCACACCCGTCGCCACACCGGTGTGGGTGGTGCGGGACGGCGACGCGCTCGGGGTGTGGACCGTCGCCGACTCGTGGAAGGTGAAGCGGATCCGCGCCCGTGGCGACGTCCTCGTCGGCCCCTGCGACGTACGCGGCAACCCGACCGGTGACCAGGTACCCGCCACGGCGGAGATCTGCGACCCGGCGACCACGGCCCGTTACCGGAAGCTGCTCGCCCGCAAGTACGGCCTCGTGGGCCGGCTGACCCTCCTGGGCAGCCGTCTCCGCCGGGGCACGGACGGCACGGTCGGGATCCGCATCACCCTCTGAGCCGCGTGCCGGGCCGTGCCCGGCGGCCCGTCAGGTCCAGGCCCGGAACGGCTCGTCCACCAGCTGGAAGACCGGCTCGCCGCGCACCGGGTCCTGGGCCGTCGACAGCCGTACCCGGTCGCCGCTGTGGATGCCGATGGGCGGCCCCATGACCCGGCCGCGCACCACGAACCCCTCGGCCATCTCGATCAGGGATATGTTGCGGGCCGCCGGGGTGTTGCGGTGCAGCACCGTGGAATGGCGGACCGTCCCGACGCCCTCGCTGCGCTCCGTGCGCAGGTCGCTGCCCTGGCAGACCGGGCAGAGCAGCCGGTGGTACATGGTGGTGCCGCACCAGGTGCAGCGCTGGAAGAGCATGGCCTCCGCCCGGCCCTTGCCCTGGGGATCGAGGACGCCCGTCGCGGAGCCGGCTGCCTGCTGAGCGACGCTTCCTGAGTGGTGGTACACGCTGGTCAACTCCCTGCACTCGGCCGGAATCCCACGTGCGCGGTCACCCGGCACGCGCATGCCGGTGCGCCGTGCCACCGTGCACAGCGACAGAGTATGGCACTCAGTGCCACTCGTAAAGGCACTCCGTACCCTCGCGTTCGGGCGGGCGCCCGCGCCGGGTCACCCGCGCCCGAGCGCGGTCTCCGGTTCCCGCACCAGCCGCCACAGCGGTGTCCCGCGCCGCGAGACGACCACCACGTCCTCGGGCCCCTGGCCCGCCGCCGGGAAGGCCGTCATGTCGGCCAGGCACCGCTCGTGGTCGGGAGGACCACGTCCTCCCCGGACGGAAGGAGCGGAAGAAGGACCGCCGGCCCACCCCGGCGAGCGCCACGACGTCGTCGACGGCGCTCGGTGCACGCCGGGGCGGAACCCGGTGCCGCCGAGGCGGTACACCCAGGCCGTTCCTATGATCGAGCCACCGCCGTCGCCGAGGAGCCCGTATGCCGCCCGCCCGTCCCCGCGTCCTGTACGTCACCGACCTGGCCTACCCGGCCCGCGGACGCCGCTACGGCGACGAGGACGTCTTCCTCACCTCCCGGCTGCGCGAGCACCTCGACCTCGCCCTGTGCCATCCGCGGGACGCCGTCGCCCTGATGGACGGCTTCGACGCCGTCGTGGTCCGCAACAGCGGTCCCGTACTGGAGTACCAGGACGCCTACGACGCCTTCCGCGAGCACGCCACCGCGACCGGCACACCGGTCTACAACCCGCTCACCGGCAGGGGCGACATGGCCGGCAAGCGGTACCTGCTCGACCTGACCGCCGCCGGCCGCCCGGTGATCCCCACCGTCGACCGGCCGGAGGACCTGCACCGGCTGCCCGGGACGCAGCGGTACGTGGTCAAGCCCCGCCTCGGCGCCGACTCCATAGGACTGCGCGTCGTCCCCGCGGACGAGGTGCGCGGCCACGTCGACGGGGACGTCCTGGTGCAGCCGCACATCGACTTCGCCTACGAGGTCTCCTTCTACTTCGTCGACCACGACTTCCAGTACGCCCTGTACGCCCCGCACACCGGGCGCCGCTGGCAGCTGGAGCCGTACGAACCCACCCGGGACGACCTGGACTTCGCCCGGGGCTTCATCGACTGGAACACCCTCGACCACGGCATCCAGCGCGTCGACGCCTGCCGCGCGCCGGGCGGCGAACTGCTGCTGGTCGAACTGGAGGACCTCAACCCCTACCTGTCCCTCGACGCCCTCGACGACACCGGCCGGGAGGCGTTCGTGTCCGCCATGACGGCGTCCCTGCGCCGCTTCCTCCACGACGCCTGAACCCCGGGCCCCTTCGTCACGTATCCCTCCGCGCGGGCGGACCGACTCCCCCGCGCGGCACGGAAGGAGAGCGACGTGACGACACCCTCCGGGCCGGGACGGCCGCACGACGGACCGCCCCTCGAACCCGTCCGCGTCCTGCGCCCGCGTCGCACCGACGCACTCGCCGAGCTGTTCCGGGAGTTCGAGCGGGAGGAGCGGGGCGGGTACGAGCCGGTGCCGCCGCCCCGGCCGCCCGCCGGAGCCGAGGACCGGACGCGGGAACTCCCGCCCGTACCCGCGGCCCGGCACCCTCCGGGGATCCGCCGCGCCGCCCTCGCACTCGCCGTGGCCGCCGCGGTGGCGGGCTTCGGTGGCGCGCTCCTGCTCACGGAACGCGACGCCGGCGACCCCGCGGCACCCGGCCCGAGGCCGTCCACGACCGCCCCCGTCACCCCGGCCCCGCCCGCCCCCGCCGAGCGGGGATTCCTCCGCGAGGGCGACTCGGGCCCCGAGGTGACCGAACTCCAGGAACGGCTGCTGCGCATCCCGGACGTCTACCGGTCCGGCACCACCGACGGCCGCTACGACGCCACCCTCTCCGCCGCCGTCGCCCGCTTCCAGCTCTGGTACGGCGTCCGGGGCGACGAGAGAGGCGTCTACGGCGACGACACCCGCCTCGCCCTGGAGCCCCGCACCGGCCGGCCGGACGACTGACCCGGTGGCTACCGCTCCCTCGGCACCCGGATGTCCAGCACGCACACGTCGTCGCGGCGTTCGTCCTCCAGCATCGTCTCCAGCAGCACCCCCAGCGACCCGGTCTCGTCGCCGGGGTGGGCCGCCACGGCCGCGGCGAGACGCGCGAGGCCCACGTCGATGTTCTCCGGGGGCCGCTCCACCAGACCGTCCGTGTAGAGCAGCACCCGGTCGCCGGGTTCGAGGCGGCACTCGGCCTCCTCGAAGTGCGGCCCGGTGGTACCGCCGAGCAGCATGCCGCTGGGCCGGCGCAAATACGTCACCTCGCCGTCGCGCAGCAGCAGGGGCGGGGTGTGTCCCGCCTGGGCCCAGACCAGGCGCCGCTGCGCCGGCCGGTAGCGGGCCAGCACCATGGTCGCGGTGCCGTGGCTGTCCCGGGAGTGCAGCAGCAGGGTGTTGAGCCGGGCGAGCGCGCCGGTCAGCGAGGACCCGGTGATGACCATGCCCTTGGCGGTGAACCGCAGCTGGGCCATGGTGGCGACGGCGTCCACCCCGTGCCCGGCGACATCGCCGACGACGAACAGGGCGTCGCCGTCGGGCAGTTCGATGGCACTGAACCAGTCGCCGCCGACGTGTATGCCGGCCTGGGCGGGAAGGTAGGCGACCTCGACGCGCAGCCCGGCCAGGTCCACCGCCCGCTCGGGCAGCGGCAGCAGGGCGTTCTGCAGCCGGGCGACCAGGGACCGTTCGGCCTGGAGCACGTCGTGCTGGGTGAGGATGGCCCGCTCGGTCTCCACCAGGGCGAGCTCGGCCCGCCGCCGCGCGGTCAGGTCCTGCACGAAGCCGTGCACCTCGACGGGCGTGCCGCGCAGGTCGGCCACCGTCTCCGCGGCGAGCCGCAGATGCCGGACCCCGCGCGCGCCCCGGACCCGGAACGGGGCGTCCAACGGGAGCCCGTCATGTATCAGGGCGTCGACGGCGCCGCTCAGCGCGGACCGGTCCTCGGGCACCGCGAGTCCGGGGAGGTCGACGAGCCGGACGGGCCCGTCCGCCGGGTCCCGGCCGAGGATCGCGAAGACCTGCGACGACCAGGACGCCTCGGACGTGGTCAGGTTCCAGTTGGCCCAGCCGAGGTTGCCCAGCCGCTGCAGGTCGGCGAGCCGCTGCTCCTGCCGGTCGGAGGAGGCGTGCCGGATCCAGGTGACGACCAGCGCGTCCGTCGGCCGAGTCACCCGTACGGAGTATGTGGCCAGCTCGGTGACGCCGTCCACGACCTCCTGACGGGCGAACGGCTCGCTCTCGTACGTCCCCCCGCCGGCCAGGGTGTCCAGGCAGCCCTGCCACACCGGGGTGTCCGCGAGGTCGGGCCGCACCTCCCGCAGCCGCCGCCCGGCCGGATCGCCCCCGGTGCCGTCCAGGACGTCGGCCGCCTGCGCCGTCACGGCGTCGATCCGGAAGTCCTCGGTCCTGCCGGACGGGCCGCGCAGCGGGGTCAGCAGCATCGCCGGGACCGGCAGCGCCGCGAAGAGCGCCCGTACGGCGTCCGGGAGAGGGCCGGACACGGGCCCGGACGGGGCGGCGAACGTGCGCAGCCGGTCGGCGCAGAGCCGGACCGCTCCGCGCAGATGGGCGCGGTCGCGCGGGGTGAAGGGGCCGGAGCGTTCGCGCAGCACACCGACGCAGATCCCGGGGTCCTCCCCGCCGGGCAGCGGCAACCAGGCGCGCGAGCGCCATCGCTCGGGCGGGTCACCGATCAGCAGGTACCGCGTGCTGTCCTCGGCGAAGTCCTCCAGCCAGAGAGGCTCACCGGACTCGAGGGCGTCCAGTACGGCCACCCCGCTGAAGGGGGGCACCTGACGCCAGCGGGCGGCCAGCCGCTCGTCGATCCCGGCGTGCCCGAGCAGTTCCAGGCTGCCGTCGGTCCGGCGGGCGTAGATCATGACCGAGTCCGCGGCCAGGTCCTGCCCGAGGTGTTCCAGCAGGCACCGGGCCAGTTCCTGGGAGGTGTCGGTGTGCACGAGGACCCGGGCGAGGCGGCTCAGGGCGTCGGCGACGTCGTCGGGGGCCGAGGGTGTCGCCGGAGGGTCGGCCTCGGGGAAGCCGGCCGTCGTGTCCCCGGTGTCCTCGGCCGGCCGTGCGGACGGCTCACCGGACCGGGCGGGCGCCAGTTCCCCCAGGGTGATCCAGCACTCCTCCAGCAGGGTGCGGCGGGCTGCCTTGGCACGCTGGAGCAGGGTCTCGCCGGCGGTGTCGGCGGAGCACCCGCCCAACGCCATCACGACGCCCTTGGCCCGTTCCACGACGGCCGATGTCGCGGCCTGCTCGCGCAGCCGGTCCATCTCGGCACGCTGCTGGGCGACCACCCTGGCCAGTTCCACCAGGTCGGGCGCGTTTCCGGGCTCCACCGGGACAACAGGTTCCCTCATCACGCGATGAGCATCGCACAGGTCTCCCGGTTCGTTGACCGGCTTGTTCGCCCGGGGTCCGCGGGCGGCCCGGACCAGGGGATGTGACGTGTGAGCCCGGCGGGGAGCGCGGTCAGCGGCCGGATTCGGCCAGGGCCCGGGTGACCGCCCGTACGCTGCGGGCGATGTGCTGGAGCTGTGTGACCTCGGCCGCGTAGAGCTTGATCGTGTGCTCGATGACCCCTTCGCGCAGTCCTGCCCGGGGCAGGTCGGCCCGGGCGGTCTGCAGGGCGGTGCGGGCCACCCGGATCTCGTGCTCGACCTGGATCTGGGCGTGCCGGGCCAGCAGGACGGGGTGCCGGACGAACGCCGGGTAGCTCGCGTAGCGCGCGGGCACCAGCTCGCGCAGCCACTTGGCGGCCGAGCGCTCCCAGTCGTAGCTGCCGGGGGTCTTGACCTGGCAGGGCCAGTCGGGACCGAGTCGCGTGGTCGTCAAGGGCATGATCATCGCTTCCGGGGGTACGGCGTCGTACGGGTGGACGACGGAGTGGGGCGGCTCCGGCCTAGGGGATGACCGGAGCCGCCGCGGGTGGCCGGGCAGGGGATGCCCGGCCGAACACCCCGGCCGCCGGAGCGGGCAGGAGCCGACGGCTTCGGGTGTTCGTGCAGGCGCCCGGTGCTGAGCGGCCGGGCCGTGATCCGTGAGCAGTATTTATATATGCCATCTGGTTTGCAAGGCGTATGAAAACATTCATGCGCGCTTCGACGGGGGCGTCTCCCGTGCGGTGCGCCCGCCGGAGTCAGTCCCTGAGGAAGAACTGGTGCTCGTCGGCGACGCGCTCGTACTCGTCGAGCCGGGCCTGCGTCCGCTCCGGATCCGCGTCCGTCATGGCCTGCAGCAGCGCCGCGCACATCACGCCCGGGGCGGCGTAGGAGTCGAACACCAGCCGTGACCCGGTGCCGGTGGCGAAGGTGACGTCGGCCTCGTCCACGATCGGGCCCAGCGCCAGATCGGTGATCAGCGCGACCTTCAGCCCGGCGCTGCGGGCGACCCGCACCGCGGTCAGGGTCTCCTGGGCGTGCCGCGGCATGGAGAACGCCAGCACCCAGGTGCCGCCCGCTTCCCGCGACTGCAGCAGCGCGTCGTAGGCCACGCTGCCGCCCAGCGTCACGAGCCGTACGTCCGGGTGGACACGGCGGGCGGCGTAGGCGAAGTACTCGGCCAGGGAGACGGAGATGCGCAGTCCGAGGACGGTGAGCGGAGTGGACGCGGACAGCCGGCGGCCGACCTCGATGAACCGGTCGGCGTCGGCGAAGTCCCGCCGCAGGTTCTCCAGGTTCTCGATCTCGGCGTCCACCGCCGCCTGCAGCTCGTTGCCCCGGAACTCCTCGGCGGGGCCGGCGGAGCGGGTGCCGAGCGTGATCGACTGGAGCTTCTCCCGCAGCGCGGGATAACCGCTGAAGCCGACCGCCGAGGCGAACCGGGTCACCGAGGGCTGGCTCACCCCGGCCCGGTCCGCGAGATCCGTGATCGACAGGAACGCCGCCTCGGCGATGTGCTCGATCAGGTACTGGGCGATGCGCCGCTGGCCGGGGGAGAGCCGGGGCCGGTCGAACAGCGTGCGGAGCTGGGCCGTCGGGGACACCTCCGGGTCCTGGCCCGCCTTCCCCGAGGTGATCGCGGATGCCTGTGCGCGTGCCTGCTGCGGCGATCGCACCGGTGCGCCTCCTTCGTCTCCCACGAGGGTTCAACATAGCCCACCCACCGTGGTGACCAGGCCGCTCGCCGGAGCACACCGGACCGCTCCACCGGGGATATCCGCGCCTTCGGTGGGAACCCGACGGCACAGCGAAGCAGAAACCCCGCGACACACCAGGAGCCACCGGACATGACCGTCCCCGAGGAGAACCGGCCGAAGACCCGGGACACCGACGACATCGTCGAGCAGCGGCAGGACGAGGAGACGCGCGATCAGGGCGGCACCGGCCGCACCATGCGCGAGGCGCTGGAGGAGGCCGAGATCAAGCCCGACGACTTCCGGGAACGCTAGACCACCCGCCGTCCCCCGCCCCGACTACGTTTCGAGCAGGTGAAAGCATGAGCGCCCTGAGTGCGCTGGAAGACGCCCTGGAGAACCGATGGGAAGCGCTGTGGAGGCGGCTGTCCGGCCGGGAACCGGTCGAACTCGTCGACGCCCTGCGGCGCGAGTGCGACAGCCACGCCGTGGTGTGCCGGGCGGGCCGGGTGATGGTCCCCAACGCCTATGACGTGGAGCTCGCCGAACCCGTGCACGAGGAACTGACCCGCCGCGGCAGTCGCGTGGGACAGGCGCTCACCGACCGGCTGGCCCGGCACGCCGCGCGCCACGGCTACGAATGGGCGGGTCCGCTCGCCGTGCACGTCCGCCGGTCCGCCGAGGTCCCCAACGGCCGCTTCCGGGTGGCGAGCAGCGTCATGCCGCACGTGAGCGCCGACGCCTTCCAGCGCGCGGGGCAGCCGACGCCCGGCTGACGGCGCGGGCCCGCGCCGTCAGACCGTGACCGGATGACCGACGCCGCCGACCGGGCGGCGCTTCCGGCCGACCCGGCCGGTCGCCCGGTCCGCCGCGGAGTCCGGCACCGGCGGCACGGATGCCCGTGGCACGACGGCATCCCGCCGCCCTCGCGGACCAGCCGGACCCGTTCCGCGGTACCGCTCGCGCAGCCGGCCGAGGTCCTGGCCCCTTCCACCTACAGGGCGGCCGGCGGGCGGCACCAGAGCGAGCCGTCGTGCACCCGCCCGGAGAGGAAGCCCTCCCAAGGGCGTTCCGGCGGCCGGACCGGACCGCGCGGGTCCCGCTGCCGCAAGGCCCTTCAGGTCAGGGGCCTCTTACTCCCGCACCGGCCCTCCGCCCGCGGGGGAAACCGCCTGTGCGGCGAGTTCCTCCAGCGGGCCGCCGGTCAGCCGGCACACCGTCCACTCCTCCAGCAGCTCCGCGCCGAGCGACTTGTAGAACGCGATCGCCGGCTCGTTCCAGTCGAGCACCACCCATTCGAAGCGCTCGAAACCGTTCTCCCGGCAGATCGCCGCGAGAGCGGCCAGCAGCGCCCTGCCGTGTCCGGCACCCCGGGTGTGCGGGCGGACGTAGAGGTCCTCCAGGTGCATCCCGCGGGTGCCGGTCCAGGTCGAGAAGCGCGGGAACCACAGCGCGAACCCCACGACGCCGCCGGTGTCGTCGTCCTCGGCGATCAGGACGGACGCGGCGGGGTGCTCGCCGAACAGGGCCGCGCGGAGCTGTTCCTCCGTGGCGCGGGCCTGCTCGGCGGCCTTCTCGTAGGCGGCGAGTTCCCGGATCATCGCGCGGATCTCGGGGACGTCGTGCACGGTGGCTTCTCTGATCACGGTACGAGAGCCTGCGTCACCGGGCCGCGCCCCGTCCAGCCGGTTCCGGCGGCCGGACCACGAGGTCGGCCCTGTGCCGGGTCGACGCGACCAGCTCGGCGTTGCGCCGGTCCGTGCGCCCGACCCACGCCACCGCCTCCTCGTGGCTCTTGCCGAACTCCTCGTGCCGGGCGATCAGCCGCCGCACCCGCTCCTCCTCGTCGAGATCGCAGAACCACACCTCGTCGAGCTGCGGCCGCACCCGCGCCCAGGCACCGGTGTCCAGCAGCAGGTAGTTCCCCTCCGTCACCACCAGCCGGGCGGACGGCGGTACCGGGAGCGCGCCCGCGACCGGCTGCTCCAGCGTCCGCTCGAAACCGGGCGCGTACACGACGTCGTCGTACGCCTCCTCGCGCAGCCGCCGCAGCAGCGCCGCGTAGCCGGCCGCGTCGAAGGTGTCCGGGGCGCCCTTGCGGTCGCGGCGGCCGAGGCGGTCCAGTTCGGCGTCGGCGAGATGGAACCCGTCCATCGGCACCTGCGCGACCCACGGCTCCCCGGTGCCGTTCAGCTCCCGCACCAACTCCCGGGCGAGCGTGGACTTTCCCGCGCCCGGGCTGCCCGCGATGCCGAGGAGCGCGCGCCGGCCGCCCCGCGGGAGGGCGCGGGCACGGCGGAGGAGGTCGTCGAAGGTCGGTGTCACACGGAAGAGTGTGTCACCCGGCACGCCGGAGTCCTGCCGCCATGTGGCCCGCGCCACCCACTGTCCGGCGCCGTACGGGGAACGGTGTCCTGTATGACGGATCTGGGTCTGCCCGATGACATCCTCGCCTGCCTCTTCGACCTCGACGGCGTCGTCACGAAGACGGCCGTCGTCCACGCGGCCGCCTGGAGGGAGATGTTCGACGCCTTCCTCCGCGAACGGGACGGCGACGCCTTCCGGCCCTTCACCGACGCCGACTACGACGAGTACGTCGACGGCCGCCCGCGCGCCGACGGCGTCCGCACCTTCCTCGCCTCCCGCGGCATCGAACTCCCCGGGGGCGAACCCGGCGACCCGCCCGGCGCCCGCACCGTGCACGGCCTCGGCAACCGCAAGAACGAACTGCTGCTGGCGAAGATCCGCACCGACGGCGTGGAGGCCTACGACGGCACCCTGCGCTACCTCGCCGCGGTCCGCGCCCGCGGACTGCGCACCGCGATCGTCTCCTCCAGCGCCAACTGCCGTGACGTACTGCGGTCGATCGGCGCCGAGGACCTCTTCGACGTCCGGATCGACGGCGTGGTCGCCGCCGAGCGCGGGCTGCCCGGGAAGCCGGAACCCGACACCTTCCTCGCCGCCGCCCGGGACCTCGGCGTCGAGCCGTCCCGGGCCGCCGTGTTCGAGGACGCGCTGGCCGGCATGGACGCGGGCCGCGCCGGGCACTTCGGGTACGTCGTCGGCGTGGACCGGGTGGGCCAGACCGACGCGCTGTACGCGCACGGCGCCGACCGGGTCGTCACGGACCTGGCCGAACTCGGGGGTGCGAAGTGATCACACAGCGGGCGTACGCCGTCGAACCGTGGACCGTGCGCGAACGCAGCCTGGACCTCGACGTCCTGGCGCAGAGCGAGTCGGTGTTCGCGCTGTCCAACGGCCATGTCGGCTGGCGCGGCAACCTCGACGAGGGCGAACCGCACGGCCTGCCCGGCTCCTACCTCAACGGCGTCCACGAACTGCACCCGCTGCCCTACGCCGAAGCCGGCTACGGCTACCCGGAGTCCGGTCAGACGGTCATCGACGTCACCAACGGCAAGGTGATCCGGCTGCTGGTCGACGACGAACCGTTCGACCTGCGCTACGGGCGCCTCATCAGCCACGAGCGGACCCTGGACCTGCGCCGGGGCGTCCTCGAGCGGGTCTGCGAATGGACCTCCCCGGCCGGCTCCACGGTCCGGGTGCGCTCCACCCGGCTGGTCTCCCTCACCCAGCGGGCCGTCGCCGCCGTCGCCTACGAGGTCGAGCCCGTCGACGGCCGCACCCGCGTCGTGGTGCAGTCCGAACTGGTCGCCAACGAGAGCCTGCCCGGACCGGACGGCGACCCGCGCGCCGCCCGCGCACTGAAGTCCCCGCTGGAACCCGAGGAGGACCTCGCCAAGGACCACCGGCTCCGCCTGGTGCACCGCACCCGGCGCAGCGGCCTGCGCGTCGCCGTCGCCGCCGACCACGTCGTCGACGGCCCCGAACGCACCACCACCGACTGCGAGAGCAACGAGGACGTGGCCCGGCTGACCGTGACCTCCGTCCTGGAGCCGGGACAGCGCCTGCGGGTGGAGAAGCTCGTCGCCCACGGCTGGTCCGGCGCCCGTTCCCGGCCCGCGATGAGCGACCAGGTGGAGGCGGCGCTGGCGGCCGCCGCGCACAGCGGCTGGCAGGGACTCCTCGACGAACAGCGGGCCTACCTCGACGACTTCTGGGCCCGCGCCGACGTCGAGGTCGACGGCGACGAGGAGATCCAGCAGGCCGTCCGCTTCGCCCTCTTCCACGTCCTGCAGGCAGGGGCCCGCGCCGAACGGCGCGCGATACCCGCCAAGGGCCTGACCGGCTCCGGCTACGACGGTCACGCCTTCTGGGACACCGAGGTGTTCGTGCTGCCCCTGCTGATCTGCACCGTGCCGGACGCCGCCGCCGAGGCGCTGCGCTGGCGGCAGAGCACCCTCCCGGTCGCCCGCGAGCGCGCCACCCAACTCGGCCTGCGCGGGGCCGCGTTCCCCTGGCGCACCATCGAGGGCTCGGAGGGCTCCGCCTACTGGCCGGCCGGCACCGCCGCCTTCCACGTCAACGCCGACATCGCCGACGCCGTGGTGCGGTACGTCCAGGCCACCGGCGACGAGCGCTTCGAACGCGACACCGGCGTGGAACTGCTGGTGGAGACCGCCCGCCTCTGGCGCTCCCTGGGCCACCACGACGACCGGGGCGTCTTCCACATCGACGGGGTCACCGGACCGGACGAGTACAGCGCCGTCGCCGACGACAACACGTACACCAACCTCATGGCCCGGGCGAACCTGCTGGCCGCCGCCGACGCCTGCAAGCGCCACCCCGACGCCGCGGCGGCCCTCGGCGTCGACGAGGAGGAGAGCGCCGGCTGGCGGGACGCCGCCGAAGCCGTGCACGTCCCCTACAACGACGAACTCGGCGTGCACGAACAGCACGCGGGCTTCACCCGCTACCAGCGCTGGGACTTCGCCGGCACCCGCGCCGACCAGTACCCGCTGATGCTGCACTTCCCCTACTTCGACCTCTACCGCAAACAAGTGATCAAGCAGGCGGACCTGGTGCTGGCGATGCACACCTGCGCCGGCTACTTCGACGAGGTCTTCGACGAGGAGCAGATCGCCCGCAACTTCGCCTACTACGAGCCGCTGACCGTACGGGACTCCTCGCTGTCGGCCTGCGTCCAGGCCGTCCTCGCCGCCCGCACCGGCCACCTGGACCTGGCCCACGCCTACACCGCCGAGGCCGCCCTGATGGACCTCGCGGACCTGGAGCACAACACCCGGGACGGACTGCACATCGCCTCCCTGGCCGGCACCTGGACCGCGCTGGTCGCCGGGTTCGGCGGCATGCGCTGGGACGACGGCAGCCTCCGCTTCACCCCCCGGCTGCCGGCGCGGCTGCGCCGCCTGGCCTTCACCCTGCGGTTCCTCGGCCGGTGCCTGCGCGTGGAGGTCACCGCGGACCGGGCCACCTACACGCTGCGGTCCGGACCGCCGCTGACCATCCGTCACCACGGCACCGAGCTGACCGTGCGCGAGGGCGCCCTCGCCGGGCTTCCCGTCCCGCCGCCCAGGCCCCGCCCGGCCCCCGAGCAGCCCCCGCACCGGGGCCCGCACCCGCGCTGACCCGCGGCGGGCCCCGGGACGGGTGGCCGTATTCCGCCCTGCGGGCCCGCCGCACGCGGGTTAGGTTGTCGGTGATCTCCGGAACGCCGGTTTCCCGGAACCCGTCCTTCAGAGCGCAGGGCCCGTGGAACCCGGGACCCGATGACACGCGGGAATGAGGGACGGACGATGACCGACGGCACCGGTGCCCTTGCCACCGGCACACGGCGGCGCGAGCGGCGACCCCGCCCGGGCCCCTCACGGCGCGGCGGCGCCCGCCCGCTCGCGGTGCTCGCCGCCGTCTTCACCCTCGCCCAACTCGCCCTGGTCCGCCCCGTGCTGGGCCTCGGCTGGGACGAGATCGTCTACGTCAGCCAGGTCACCTCCCACCACCCGGCCGCCTTCTTCAGCGCACCCCGCTCCCGGGGCGTCTCCTTCCTGGTGGCGCCGGTCGCGTCCTGGTCCGAGTCCACCGCGCTGCTGCGCGTCTACCTCGCCCTCCTCTCCGGCCTCGCCCTCTTCTGGGCCCTGCGCTCCTGGCGCGGCCTGTTCCCCGTCCGGGTCCTGGTCACCGCCGGCGCCTTCTTCGCCTCCCTGTGGGTGACGCTCTTCTACGGTCCCCAGGCCATGCCCAACTACTGGGTCGCCGTCGGCGCGCTGACCGCGGTCGGCTGCTTCCTGCGCCACCGCGCGGACCCCTCGTCCGGCGGCTCCCTGTGGGGAGTCGTGGCGGGGGCCGCGCTCATGGCCTGGATGCGGCCCACCGACGCGGTCTGGGTGACGGTCCCGCTCCTCGTCCTCGCCCTGGCCGGCCGGCACGGGCGGTTCCTGCTCGCCCTCACCGGCGGTCTGCTGGCGGGAGCGGTCCCCTGGACGGTCGAGGCGTACACCGCGTTCGGCGGCCTGCGGGAGCGGCTCGCCGAGGCCTCCCGCATCCAGGGCGGGCTCGGCCTGGACATCGCCGTCGACGACCAGCTGCGCAGCCTGGGCGGGCGCGCCCTGTGCCGTCCGTGCACGGGCTCGATGCCCCACCCGGTGATCACCCTGTGGTGGTTCGTCCTGCCGCTGCTCGCCGTCCTCGGACTGGTCGTCGCCGTGCGGGCCCGCCGCACCCTGCGCACCGTGGTGCCGCTGGCCTGTGCCACGACCGCCGCCCTGCCGTACCTGTTCATGATCGAGTACGCGGCGCCCCGCTTCCTCCAGCCCGCCTACGCCCTGCTCGCGATCCCGGTCGCCGACGCACTGTGGTACCTGGTCACGGCACCGCGCGGAAAGTGGCGGCCGGCCGCCAGGACCCTGGTCGCGCTCGGCCTGGCCGGTCATCTCACGGTGCAGCTGACCGTCCTCGTGCACACCGTGGACCGCAACGTCGACAGCCGCCGGGACTGGGCCCGCACGGCCGGTGACCTGCACCGGCTCGGTGTCCGCCCGCCCTGTCTGATCACCGGCCACGAGGCGATCCCCATCGGCTACTACACCGGCTGCTCCTCCGGCACGACCGCCGGGAACAACGAGAACACCACGGCCGGGGAGATCCTGCGGACCGCGGACCGCATCCCGGTCGCCACCCTCACCGGTCCCGGCGGCACACCGCCCGGCTACGCCCGCCCCTGGCCCGTCCACCGGATCGGCGACCTGGAGGCCCGCATCGCCCCGGCGCCCGGGCCGGCCGGCTCCGGGTGACGGCGACGGGTTTCCCGCGCACCGGGTCCAGGTAGGAGTCGACTGTCGGTGCGCGAAGAAGCGACGAAGGGGAGGCGGCATGGCGCGGAGCGATCACGAAGGGCGGCCGGGGGAGGAGTTCTTTACCCCGGGCAGCTCGTCCTTCACCGAGTTCGTGGCGGCCCACCGCCCCGAACTGCTCGGCACCCGCACCCTGCCCGAGGGGGTCCGCGCCGCGGAGGTCCCGCACGGCACCACGATCCTCGCCCTCACCTACGCCGACGGCGTACTGATCGCCGGTGACCGCAGGGCCACCATGGGCAACCTGATCGCCCAGCGCGATCTGGAGAAGGTGCTGCCCGCCGACGACCACACCGCCGTCGCGATCGCCGGCTCCGTGGGGATCGCCCTCGACATGGTGCGGCTCTACCAGGTCGAACTCGCCCACTTCGAGAAGATCGAGGGCGTCCCGATGACCCTCGGCGCCAAGGCGACCCGGCTCGCCACCATGATCCGCCAGAACCTCGCCCAGGCCATGCGGGGCCTCGCCGTCGTCCCGCTGCTCGCCGGCTACGACACCACCGCGCCCGGGGGAGGGCGGGGCCGGATCTTCTCCTACGACGCCGCCGGCGGCCGCTACGAGAAGTACGGCTTCCGCGCGGAGGGCTCCGGGTCCCCGTACGCCAGGGGCGCCCTCAAGAAGCTCCACCGGCCCGGCATGTCCCGCGAGGAGGCCGCCCTGGCCGCCCTGGAGGCCCTCTACGACGCCGCCGAGGACGACTCGGCGACCGGCGGCCCCGATCTCTCCCGCCGCCTCTTCCCGGTGGTGTCGGTCATCACCGAGGACGGCTACGAACGGCTCGGCGAGAGCGAGGTCCGACGGCTGAGCCTCGGCGTGGTCGACCGGCGTCACTCCCGCCCGGACGGCCCGAACGCGCCCGTCTGATCCTCGCGGGGCCTCCGCGTCGTCGGACGCACCGGGGTTAGAGATCGCGTCACGGGAAACGCGGATCTGACACCCGAGGTGAACGAGCCGACGCAGCGTGACAGGGAGGAAGCCATGGGCACCGAGCCGATGGGGGACGACGCCTACCAGCCCACCGGGAGCAACGAGGAGCAGGAGGACGCCGCGCCGCTCGACATGCAGGACGCCGTCGACGAACGGACCTACGACGACATCCTCGACGAGGGCTACTCCCCGCCGGAGAAACCGCTCGGCGTGACCAAGTACGGCACCACGGCCGCGGAACAGCACGACGGGGAGAGCCTCGACCAGCGGCTGGCCCAGGAGCTGCCCGACACCTCCGTGCCCGCCGGGGACGAGGTGGGCGACCTCCCCGGCGGCGAGGGCGAGCCGGTCGACCCGGAGGCGGGCACCGGCCGCGCCGGGCGCCTGGTCGCCCCGGACGAGGGCGCCCACCCCGACACCACGAAGGAGTCCGTCGCCGAGGACGTCGGCGTCGACGCGGGGGCGGCCGGCGCGGAGGAGGCCGCGGTGCACGTCGTGGAGGACGGGACGGCGCTCCCGGAGGACCGCGACAGAACCTGACCCCGGCACGGCGCCGCCGGCCCGGTGCGCGATCGCCTCCGAACGCAGGTCCACGGAGGCGGAGTCGGCGAGTTCGTCGCCCTCGACGTCGAAGTCGG
>NZ_JBEZBE010000060.1:0-29593 GCF_040646935.1 Streptomyces sp. NPDC044984 | reverse complement strand
CTCACGCCAGCTGAGTACGAACAGCAATTGATCACGTCACGTAGGCTGTCACTCGTCGCGTGAAACCCGGTGTCCACCCCCGGGGATCAACCTCATCACCTGCCTGCCCCGGTGTGATCAGCACGGCCAGCGGACGCCGCCCACCTTCACCCACCAGATGAATCTTCGTGCTCAGCCCTCCCCGGGAGCGGCCCATCCCTTCGTCGTCCCGATGATGAGCGGGACGACTCCGCCGACCGGGGACCCGCGGAGGCCGCTTTCGTGCACCGGCCGCGTGCTGGTGCGCCCGGCAGACCGTCGAGTCCACCCCCGCCATCGTCCAATCGAGACGGCCCTCGATATCGGCGTCGGCCTGGACGGCCCGCAAGATCCTGTCCCACGTGCCGTCCGCCGACCACCTGCGATGCCTGTCATGCACCGTCTTCCACTTGCCGAACCGCATCGGCAGGTCCCGCCACAGGATGCCAGTCCGTTGCCGAAAAAGAATCCCGTTGATCACCACACGGTGGCTCTCCCACCGCCCGCCCCGGCCTGCGTTCCTCGGCAAGTGCGGTTCCAGCCGGGCCCACTCCGCATCTGTCAGATCACCCAGCCCCACATGGGACGGAACGATTCATCGGTCAGCCTGTCACGCAACCCCTCGGACAGGTCCTAATGGTGGAGCGGTCCGTGCTGAATCAGCAGGCCGGTACGTAGCGGGTAGCTCCGTGTCGAAGGTGCACGAGGATGACCAGGAGCTGGTCGACGAAGGCCGACCGGTGCTTCGCGACGGCGCCCACAGCCCGCTTCCGCGGCTTGGACGCAAGCTTGGTCTGGTGCCGTTCATGCCACAACGGTTCCTGGCTCTGCAATGAGTTCAGCGATCACTTCGGCCGAGAGGCTCGTGATTCTCCGGTCATCGGTGATCGCCGCACGCGCCCCGTTCCTCACCACACAACCATGATCGGCGATCAAGAAATCGGCGTCTCGCCGCTCATCGTGCACGAACTCGTTGGCGATACACACCTTTTATTCTGGTCTGTCTTCAAGTAGTTGAAAGCAGAGGAGCGCAAGTGCCGTTGGTCATTCATTTTGTTACATCTGGATGACCGGCAGACGATGTGGGGATCCGAGAGTGGCGTGAAGGCGATCCCGGCTCCCCGAGAACCGCGAGCACGCCCTACAGCGATGCGAAGAGGCCTGCCTGGCGAAGTTTCGCCGCTAAAAGTGCTGTTCAGAAGCATGTTGCGGGAAAGTGTTACCTCAAGTGGGTTTCTGTTCAAGTGCGCTGAGTGATCAGCTGATCAGTCAATGAGATCCGGACAACCAACCGCTCGCCTCTGCCTGTTTGCTTAATTCCTTGAAAGTATCGGGTTGCTCCAAGCGGTGCACGCCGCTGCCTGGGGTCGGTTGTGCCGGTTCACGTCCGGCATCCGCGTCACTGGCCGTCCCGCGTACGGCCGGACACAAGGAGAGCTGCAGAAGTGACTGACAGACTGTCATTACCGGGACATTCTCCGATATCCGGGTCTCACCCTCCTCGAGGCGCTGTCACTCCGCGCAAGCGCGCGGTGCTGACCGCGGCGCTCACCGTGGTAGCGCTCCTGCTCCCGGTCGCTACGGCTGCGGGCCCGGCCGCCTTCGCCGCGGACAAGGACCGGGCGCCCCGGCAGATCGAGGTCCGGCCCGAGCCCGGGTCCGGGAGCGTCGAACTCTCTGCCGAAGAGCGGGAGAAGCTGCTCGAGTCGGCCGCCGCCGACGGTGCCGCCACCGCCCACCGGCTGAAGCTCGGCGACCGCGAGAAGCTCGTGCCGAGAGATGTCGTCAAGGACGCAGACGGTACCGTCCACACCCGCTACGAGCGCACCTACGCCGGGCTCCCGGTGCTCGGCGGCGACCTGGTCGTCCATCAGGACGGCGCCTCCAGGACCGTCACCAAGGCCACTTCGGAACGGATCGCCGTTGACACGACCAAGCCCACCGTCGCCGTCGGCACCGCCAGGAAGGAGGCGCTGGCGGCGGGCAAGCAGAAAGGAACCGCCGAAGCCGCCACTCCGCAGGCCCCCCGCCAGGTCGTCTGGGCGGGCTCCGGTGAACCCGTCCTGGCCTGGGAGACCTTCGTCACCGGCGTCCGCAAGGACGGCACCCCGAGCCGCCTCCAGGTGGTGACCGACGCCACCACCGGCGAGCAACTGCACAACGCGGAGCAGATCCGCGCCGGTGAGGGCCAGAGCCAGTACAGCGGCCCCGTGCAGATCGGCTCGGCCCACAACGGCACCACGTACGAGTTGACCGACCCGGCGCGCGGCAACCACCGGACCTACTCGTTCGCCCAGGACAACACGCAGAGCCTGCTCACCGACGACGACGACCACTGGGGCGACGGCACCGCCGCGCACGAGCAAACGGCTGCCGTGGACGCCGCGTACGGCGCACAGAAGACGTGGGACTTCTACCACGACCAGTTCGGCCGCAACGGCATCGCCGGCGACGGGGTGGGAGCCCGCTCCCGGGTCCACTACGGCAGTGGATACGCCAATGCATTCTGGGACGACCTGTGCTTCTGCATGACCTACGGTGACGGCATCGGCGACGCCAGGCCCGTGACCTCCATGGACATCGTGGCCCACGAGATGAGCCACGGCGTCACCTACGCCACCGCGAACCTCTACTACTCGGGTGAGTCAGGCGGCCTCAACGAGGCGACCAGCGACATCATGGCCGCAGCCGTGGAGTTCTATGCGGACAATCCCCTGGACACGCCGGACTACACCATGGCCGAGTTGATCGACCTGCGCGGCACCGGCCAGCCGATCCGGTACATGGACCGGCCCTCCAAGGACGCCTCCCCGAAAGGGACATCCCAGGACTACTGGACCTCCGAGACCAGGAAGCTCGACCCCCACTTCAGCTCCGGAGTGGGCAACCACTTCTTCTACCTGCTCGCCGAAGGCAGCGGCCAAAAGACCATCAACGGCATCGCGTACGACAGCCCCACCTACGACGGCAACCCGGTCGCCGGCATCGGCATCGAGAACGCCGCCGCCATCTGGTACCGGGCCCTGACGGTCTACATGACCAGCCGCACCGACTACGCGAGCGCCCGCGTCGCTACGCTCCGGGCCGCGGACGACCTCTTCGGCATGGCCGACGGCGCGTACACGGCCGTCGGCAACGCCTGGGCCGCGGTCAACGTCGGCCCCTCGTACGTCAACAACATCGCGGCCGTCGTTCCGTCCACCCAGAAGTCCGCAGTGGGCCAACCCACCGAATTGCGGATCGACGCGGTCTCGACCCGTCCCGGCGCTCTCGGCTACGCCGCGACCAACCTACCTGCCGGACTGAGCATCGACGCCGCCACCGGGATCATCAGCGGAACCCCGACGGCGGCGGGCGACTTCTCCACGGTCGTCACCGTCACGAACTCCGCCTCAGAGACCCGCGAACTCTCCTTCGCCTGGTCCGTGCTGGCCTCCGGCGGGGACTTCTTCACCAATCCGGCCCGGGTCGACATACCCAACTGGGTCACCGTTGAGTCACCCATCACCGTCACGGGGCGGACCGGCAACGCACCCGACAACCTCAAGGTGACCGTCGACCTCGTCCACGACTTCATCGGCGGACAGGTGATCAACCTCATCGCCGAGGACGGCACGGTGATCCTGGTGAAGGACTTCGTCTGGGACGAGGGCACAGAACTCCACGACACGTTCACCGTGGACGCGTCGGCCGTGCCCGCCAACGGCACGTGGAAGCTGCGCGTCACTGACAACACTCCCGGCATCTTCACCGTCGACCCCGGATACCTCGACGGCTGGAGCCTGACCTTCTAAAAACTTCCGTCCACCGCGGCGTGACATCGAGGAGCCCGGTCGCCCCCCCGGACGGCCGGGCTCCGTCCCGCCGACCACGGGCAAGGCGGCACAGTGGCGTCCTGCTCCTCGGAGTGTGCCAGGGTGAGGACGCCGTCGATGTCCACGATTACCTCCCCGTCCGCGTCCGACGCCGTATAACCGGCCAACCGCCCTACAGCACTGTCATGTTGGCTGACCGATGGGATGATCTTCGGGTTGATCGGGCTGGGAAGGATCGTCTGTGGGGAGTGCGTCGCCGTCGTACAAGGGGCACCGGTACCCGGTCGAGGTCATCTCCCACTGCGTGTGGCTGTACTTCCGTTTCCCGCTGTCGTTCCGCGAGGTCGAGGAGCTCATGCTTGAGCGCGGGATCGTCGTCTCCCACGAGACGATCCGCCGCCGGTGCGGCAAGTTCGGGCAGATCTACGCAGGCGCTCTGCGCCGCCGGCAGCCCCAGCCCAGAGACAAGGGGCACCTCGACGAGGTCTTCATCAAGATCAACGGGCGGTTGCAGTATCTGTGGCGGGCCGTCGACCAGGACGGGCACGTCCTCGACATCCTCGTGCAGAACCGGCGGGACAAGGCCGCAGCCCGCCGCTTCTTCCGCAGGCTCCTCAAGAAGACCCGCACGGTGCCCAGAGTGATCATCACCGACAAGCTCTGCTCCTACGGCGCCGCCCACCGTGAGGTCATGCCCTCCGTGGAGCACCGCTCGCACAAGGGCCTGAACAACAGGGCGGAGAACAGCCACCAGCCAACGAGGCAGCGCGAACGGGCGATGAAGAACTTCCGCTCCGTGGGCGGAGCCCAGCGGTTTCTGTCCGCGTTCAGCGGCATCTCACCTCACTTCCGGCCCCGCCGCCATCCGATGCCCGCATACCACTACCGCGCCGAAATGACCGTCCGCTTTGCAATCTGGGAGCAGATCACCGGAGTCGCCGGCCTCCCCGCCACGGCCTGAACACCCGGAACCGGCTCCACCACACCACGACGCACCATCAGACAGCTACCCACCCAACAACGTGACAGCGCCCACTGATCCACTTCGCCGTTGAGCGCGACGGCCACCGTGGTGTCGCTGGTGCCGCAGGATGAGGACATGGCCGAGGCCGCCATGCGCAACGCGCTGGCCACCCGGTACAACACGGTCAGGCCGTCTAATCGAAGGCACTCTCCGCGGAAGGTGAGCGTCCAACACGCACACACGTACTCGTCCCGGTCCACGCGGGCGGCGCTGGCACGTTGTGCGAATGGTCCCGTCACGTCGGGACCTGGAGTGGGTGATTGTCAGTTTTCGGTGTCGAGTTGGATGTGCTCGATGTCGTTGTCCAGGAAGGTGGTCAGGTCCTGGGCTTCGGTGTAAACGGCTTCCTGTTCCAGGGCGGTGAGGGGGCGCAGGGAGTTGATGTGGAGTTGGTGGTTGCGCACGGTCCAGGTGGCGGTGACGCGTCCGTCAACAAGGACGGTGCGGTGGCCTGCGACGGACAGACCGAGGTGGGGGGCGTCGATGATGCGGCTGCGGTCGTGGTAGCCGAGGACGGCATTGTCGAAGGCCGGTAGGAACCGGACGGGGGCCGGGGTGTCGGGGTGGGGGCGAGGTGCGTCGGGCAGATCGAGCAGTTCGCGGCCGCGTTCGTCACGGAAGACGACGAGTTCTTCTCGGGCGGCTTTGACGGCGGCGGGAAGTCCGGCGAGGCCGCACCAGGCGCGTAGGTCCGCGCTGGCGGCGGGCCCATAGGCGGCGAGGTAGCGGCGCAACAGCTGTTGCCCGACGGGATCGCCGTCCCCGGCGGGCAGGGGGTCGATGTCCCGTGCCAGCCAGGTGGCCAACGGCAGGTTGCGTACGCCGGCGGTCTGCTGCCAGAGGCCGCGGGGAGGGAGTTGGGCCATGGGGATGAGGGCTGCGACGAGCAGCTCGCCCAGGACACGGCGTGGTGGGCCGGGCCAGCGGTCTTCGAGGGCTTGTACGAGCTCTCTCATGGTGCGGGGCTGCTGGTCGGCCATGACCGCACGGCCGGCTGCGGCGACCTCGTCCAGGTCGATGCCGGCCAGTTCGCGCGGGTAGGTGCCCAGCACTCGCTGGCGCAGCATGGTGTCGTGGCGGGCTCGCCAGGCGAGCGCGTCGTCGGACGTGACGAGGTGGACGGTGCGGCGCATCAGGTGGGTGCGCACCACGGTGCGGCCGGTCAGCGCATCGTCCAGTAGTTCGGGCTTGAAGTCGGTCAGGCGGGACCACAGCCCGATGAACGGTTCCTGGGGCTCTTGCGCCTGCAGGCCGCACAGGTGGGCCACCGCCTCGGGCGCGGATGTGCCGCTGCGCGTGAGCAGGTGCTGGCGAGCCAGGGTGGCGCGGTTGAGGGCGCGGCTGTCGAGGACGGTCATGGCGTTCTCAGGCTGCGGCCCGCTCGTGGGGCGGGCGTCGGCGCAGGTCCGTGCGGGTGAGGGAGAGGGGCGTGTGGGAGACGTCCAGAGGGCTGATGTCGGTGCCGGGCGGGACCATCGTGTCGATCTTGTCGAGGATGTCGTCGCCCAGGGTGACGGTGGCGCCGGCGAGCAGGTCGTCGAGCTGGTCCATGGTGCGTGGGCCGACGATGGCGGCGGTGACGTCGGGGTGGCTGGTGGCGAAGGCCATGGCCAGGTGCGTGAGGGAGTGGCCGGCTTCTTCGGCGAGGGTGAGCAGCTGCTCGACGGCATCAAGCTTGTGTTCGTCGGTGAGATGCCGAGGGACCCACTGCATGCGGGGATTGTCGGGCCGCGGGGTGTTCTTGCGGTAGCGGCCGGTGAGCAGACCCATAGCCAGCGGGCTCCACACCAGAACGCCCAGGCCGTAGCGGCGGCAGGTGGGCAGTACCTCGCGCTCGATGCCGCGGTTGAGTATGGAGTAGGTGGGCTGCTCGGTTCTCAGGCGGTGCAGGCCGCGCTGCTGGGACACCCACTGGGCTTCGACGATTTCCGAGGCCGGCAGGTTGGAGGAGCCGATCGCGCGGACCTTCCCGGCACGCACGAGGTCGGTGAGCGCGGAGAGGGTCTCCTCGACGTCGGTGTGCGGGTCGGGGTGGTGGATCTGGTAGAGGTCGATGTAGTCGGTCCGCAGCCGCTTCAGCGAGCCCTCGACCGCCTGGACGATCCAGCGCCGGGAGCTGCCGCTGTGGTTGGGACCCCCGCCCATCGGTCCGTTGAACTTGGTCGCCAGCACGACCTCGTCGCGGTGTCCTGCGAGGGCTTTGCCGACGATCTCCTCGGTCTCGCTGTAGCCGTAGACGTCGGCGGTGTCGACGAAATTGATGCCCGCGTCGAGCGCCCGGTGGATCATGCGCGCGCAGTCGTCGTGATCCGGATTGCCCATCTTGCCGAACACCATGGTGCCCAGGCAGTAGGCGCTGACTTCGATGCCGGTCCGTCCCAGCTTCCGCATCCGCACGGTGACCTGTTTCCCTCCGTTGCTGTACGTGTTCGGGGCCCGCGCCGTCCGGGCTGCCCGTGTGGGCTGTGGCGGCCCGGACGGCGCAGGCGTGTCAGTCGGCCGGCTCAGCCGTTGTACGGGGCGGTGACGTCCAGGACCCAGGTGACGCCGAAGCGGTCGGTGAGCATGCCGTACAGCGGCGCCCACTGCGCAGGCTCCAGCGGACGCACGATGGTCGAGCCCTCGGCCAGCTTGCCCCACAGGGCGCTGATCTCCTCGGCGTCGTCACCGCGTACGGAGACGAAGAACGGGTTCTCGCCCTGGTTCCAGGACAGTTGCGACGGCACGTCGTAGGCCATGACGTGGAAGCCGTTGTCGCCGGCCACCTCGCCCCACATCACCCAGTCCGCCTCGCTCTCGTTCTGCACGGCGCCCGCGTCCTTGTAGGTGACCGCGACAGTACGTCCGCCGAAGACGGACTGGTAGAAGTCCAGCGCCTCACGTGCAGTGCCCCGGAAGTTCAGGTGAGTGGTGGTCGTGACGGACATGACCTGCTCCTTGCCTCGATGTGACAGATACGCCGCCGACTGTCCAAGTCCAAGTGGCGGCTGCCGACCAGGAGCGATGCCTCCCGAACGGCTCGTGTGCCACCATGGCGGAGGTAGAGGACAGGTTGTGTCCTGTACTGCGGGAAGAATGGATCTCATGCAGAAGACATCCTCCCGGCTGCTCGCGCGGCGCTGTCACGTTGTTGGGTGTGTACGTGTCTGACTGCGTGTCGAGGCATGGTGGTCTCCGCTCGGCGCCTGTGTTCAGACCGTGGTGGGCATGGCGACGCCGGTGATTTGCTCCCAGATCACGAAGCGGATGGTCATCTCGGCCCGGTAGTCGTGTGCGGTCATCAGGTGGCGGCGGGGCCGGAAATGAGGGGAGATGCCGCTGAACGCCGATAGGAACCGCTGCGCCCCGCCGACGGAACGGAAGCCCTTCATTGCCCTTTCACGCTGGCGGGTGGGCTGGTGACTGTTTTCTGCCCGGTTGTTCAGCCCTTTGTGCGAGCGATGTTCTACCGAGGGCATGACCTCACGGTGGGCCGCGCCGTAGGAACGGAGCTTGTCGGTGACGATTACTCGCGGCACCCTGCGCTTTTTCTTCATCAGGCGGCGAAAGAAGCGTCGGGCCGCGGCGGTGTTCCGGCGGTTCTGCACGAGGATGTCCAGGACGGTGCCGTCGGCGTCGACTGCCCGCCACAGGTACTTCCGCTCACCGTTGATCCTGACGAAGACCTCATCCAGATGCCATTTGTCGCCGGCCCGCGGCTGCCGGCGGCGCAGCGCGCCGGCGTAGCTCTGCCCGGAACTTGGCACACCAGCGGCGGACCGTCTCATGCGAAACGACGACACCGCGCTCCAGCATCAGCTCCTCGACCTCACGGAAGGACAGCGGAAACCGGAAGTACAGCCACACGCAGTGGGAGATGACCTCGACCGGGTACCGGTGGCCCTTGTACGACGGCGACGCGTCCCCACGAGCAGCCCCCTCCAGCATGATCAACCCGGAGATCATCCCACCCAGTCAGCCAACGTGACAGCACCCATCCATGCCGAACACGCAGGCCATCTCCTGACAGGTCAACGGCCCTTGATGGAGCCGGGCCCGGTCCGCGAGCGCCGTGAGAATTCGCTGGTAGTCCACCGACAGCGCCGACCAGGCCAGCCCCTGGCGCCACATCGGCACCTGCGACTTCGGCTTCGCCGCGTCCCGGAGCGCCGACTGCACCTGCGCATCCCGTGGATCCGCGGTGATCTCCGCCCCGTCGTCCGGAGCCAGCACCGTATCGACCCGCCTGCGCGCGATCGCCCACTCCTGCCATTCCAACTCGGCCGCCACAAGCTCGGCCTGGATGCGGTCGGCCTCATCCCGCAGTCCGTCGACTCGACGCCGAGCGGCGAGCGGCGAGCGGCGAGCGGCGAGCGGCGAGCGGCGAGCGGCGAGCTCATGCTGTTCCAGCAGTCCGACAACCGACGGCATCCGCGACCTCCCGGGGAACGACGACCCGACAGGCCACCACTCCCACGGAACCGCCACTCCTATCCCCGACCAGCGGAAACGCGTCGATCACGCCCGAAAGGGCAACAGCTCCTCAGAGGTGAGCTTCTTCCTCTCGCCTGTCGAAGCCTTCGCGTGCGCGCTCGATTGCGGGCATGTTCTGTGAGGCCCACGCCAGCAGCACGTCGACGGGGTGCTGGAGGGTCTTGCCGAGGGGCGTGATCCGGTACATGACCGCCACGGGGCGGGTGGAGACGACCTCGCGCTCGATCACGCCGTTGCGTTCGAGTCGCCGCAGTGTCGCGGTCAGCGACTTCTGCGTGACCTGGGGAATGGCCCGGCGCAGTTCGTTGAAGCGGCACGGGCGTTCGCAGAGCTCGTTGAGGACGCTGAGCGACCACTTGTCGAGGATCTGGTCGAGCAGTTCGCGGTGCGGGGCATCGATGCGGAGTTCGTCGTCGGTATCCATGGCGAAACCTGGTCTCGTTGAAGTGTCCTTCTTCCACTAGGTAGCTTACGGATACTTCTTTTGAAGGAGAGAAAGCCATGACTGTTCAGTACTTCACGCCGGAAGGCATGCTGCAGCCGGTCCCGTACCACCACGTCGCCGTGGGGACCGGGACGAAGCACGTCCACGTCAGCGGGCAGATCGCACGCCGGGCCGACGGGACTCCGGTCGCGCCCGGCGATCTGGCCGGGCAGGTCGCCCAGGCGCTGCGCAACACCTCCGTCGGGCTGGCAGGCGCGGGCGCGTCGTTCGCAGATGTGCTGCGCCTGACGTTCTACGTGACCCGGTGGAGCCCGGAAAAGATCAGCGACCTCATGGGCGGCGTGGAGGCCGTCGCCGAAGAGATCGGGCTCCGGCTTCCCCTGCCGCCATCCTCCCTCATCGGTGTCGAGTACCTCTTCGAACCGGATGTTCTCGTCGAGGTGGAAGCGACCGCACTCCTCGACTGACCTTTGAGACGATGCCGCCCGGACGTGCCTTTACGCGGCCGTCGTAAAAGGGCGGCGGTGGTTGGCCCGCTGCCGCTGGCGGCCGCCAGCGGCAGCCGATGATGGCTGAAGATCCTGGTGCCGAGGTACTCGCACCGCAGCAGCCGGCTGCCCGGACGTCATCGTCAAGTGCCGGACCCTGCCTACTCCCAGGCGCCGGCAGTGTGGACATGCAATGAAGGATGTGTCCCCAGCGGGGTTCTACTTGGATTCGACTCGTCCTATCGGATCGGGACCGGTAGTCAGTGCCTCACGTGCGGCCTGCCATGCGGGGTCACCGGAGTGAAGCCGGGTGCGGAGGTAGGCCGCGGTGAGCCGGGCGAGGGCGGCGACTCGTTCGGGGGTCTCGTCGGTGGTCTCGGCGGCGTCGTAGCCGGCGATCCCGCCGAGTCCGTGCTCCGCGCCGAACAGGGTGAGCAGGGTTTTGGGTCCGGGGGCGAGGGTGTAGGGGTCGGCGTGCCAGTCCGGACCCATGTCCGTGAAGTGCCGGGAGTCGTCCTTCTTGCCGGCGACGACCAGCGCGGGTGTGGTCATGGTGGAGAAGTCGATGGTCCGGAAGACCGGCAGCGCGTCGCCCATCGGTCCGTTGAGGACGTCGCCCCTGCCGGGCGCGGCAAGCAGCACGCCCGCCTGGATCCGGGGTTCGAGGAGGCTCACCTCTCCCCCTTCGTCGGGGTCGGTGACCTGAGCGCCGAGCAGGAGGCTGGAGGTGAAGCCGCCGAAGGAGTGCCCGGCGACGGCGACTTTGGTGTGGTCGATCCGTCCGGAGAGCAGCGGTACGGCTTTTTCGATCATGTCGAGTCGGTCGAGGATGTGGGACATGTCCTGGGAGCGCGAGCGCCAGAAGAAGGGCGCCCCGGGTGCGTCGGCGACCAGGTGGGTCAGTGTCCTGGAGGTGAGGTGGGTGGGCTGGATGACCACGAATCCTTGAGCGGCCCACGCGTTGACGAGCGGCGCATAGCCGTTGAGCGAGGAGAGGTTGTTCGAGGGGCCTTGACCGTGGGAGAGGAGGATGACGGCGAGACCGGTTCCGGTCGCGGGTGCGGAGACGCGTACCTGGAGGTCCACGGGACGTTCCGGCACGGGGAGGATGACGGGGCTGAAGGACAGGACCGGGGCGGGCGTGCCCCAGGCGTCGGCGCTGATGGCGGTGGATGTACTCACGAGTGGGTTCCTTTTTGACGTCACCTGCTGCCCGCCGGTCTCCTGCGACCGACAACGGACCAGCTGGTCAGAGACATCCCGCTTCGACCAACCTGAAGCGGAACGGTGTTCCATTTAGTATCCGGAGCACTGTTCCGCTTTGTCAACCGGTCCGGAAGGAGCGTGTGATGACCGCTGGCAGTCCCGCGGGGGAGCCGCCGTCCCGAGGCAAGCGGGCCGATGCCCAGCGCAACCGGCGGACGGTGCTCGACGTGCTGTTCGGGATCGGAAGCCTCTCCATGATCTGGTCCGCCGCCCCAGCCGGGGGCCGCGCCGCCGCCACCGGGCTCGCCGCCCTCATGTGGGCCCTGGCCAGCATGTTCGCCCAGCGCGGCCTGACGCTTCGGCCCGTCGTCCACAACCACCCCCCGCAGTACCAGTTCAACCCCGCGCTCCACCTGCACGCCACGATCCCCGCCCCGACCCCGGCGGGCGACGACCTCGGTCCCGACAACGTCCACCCGCTCCAGCGCTGACCAGCACCGCCCCCGGCCCGCACCACCACCGAGCACCGAAGGGAACCTGATGAAGCCGCAGCTGGAGGAGACCGAGTTCTGGGTCGGCACCTTCCACGGGAGCCACGACGGCACCAAGGCCAAGGTCACCGCGACCCGCGACGACACCCGCCCCGAGCCGTACGTCTGGACGTGCACGTGCGGCGCGTCCCGCTCCTTCCCCACCGAGCACGGCGTGTTCGACACCGCCTGGCGGCACACCCACCCGACCCGCTTCGACCGGCTGCGGTCGTGGGCCCGCCGCTTCCGCACCACCCGCTGACCTGACGCCCTGCCTGGCCCTCGCCCTCCCCGCACCCGGGGCCGGGCGAGGACCGGACAGGCCGCCCGGCCGCACGTAGCGCCCCGCCGACACCAGCACGACGTCGGCGGGGCGCAGCGCTGTCCACCGACCCGTTGGAGGAACCGCTCGTACTCATTCCCCGCCCGCGCCGCCGGATTGGCTGGCCCCGCCCGCAGCGTCCCGGCCCCCGCTACCCGCACCGCCCCGACCGGCTGCCCGGTGCCTGGAGCAGGTGATGCCGCGCCCGAGGAAGAAGCGCCGCCGCGAGGTGACCCGGGTGCCGCGCAGTGACGCGGCGCTGCCCGAGTACGACCGCAGCACGGTGCCCGAAGGCTTGGTCACCAGGCGGCAGTTACGGGAGATGGGGCTGAGCCCCGGCGGCAACGAGGGCCCGGTCGCGATCCTGCGTTGCAGGCTGTGCACGACCCGCCCGCAGTGGTCCTGCCGTCATCCCACCCGCGGCTACCTGCTCCGCGTCGACCTGGCCAAGCCCAAGAGGACGCCGACGCTCGCTCAGGAGTGGGCCCCCGATCAGGCGATGGCAGCTCGGCAAACCTGTGGCCAGTGCAGGAGGCGGTTCTACATCTGCCTCTCGAAGAAACTCGGCTGCTGCCTGGAGTGCTTCGACGGTACGCCCGTCGACCCCAGCAGCCTCATGACCCTCCTGGCCCCGGCCGTTCACCGGCTGGCCGCGTGAGCCAGCCCCGTCCCGACCGTCCAGGCCGGGACGGGGCCCGCACAACCGGGCGGCCGCAGCACCGGCAAAGGCCGGCCGCCCGCTCCTTCACCCCTTCGAGCTCAGGAGAGATCCAGCATGCAGCATCGTCCCGCCGTCTTCGCCGCCCTTCTCGGACTGAGGCTGTTACGGCCGAGGCAGTGGTGTGGAGCGCACGATGCGAAATCCCACGTCGTCGATCCGGAAGGTCGGGTGGCTGCGCCGCCGCACCGACGCCCGGCAGCTCCAGTGCTCGTCGGCCCATCCGCCACCACGGAGCACCCGGTAGGCCCCGTACACCTCGGCGTCGTAGACGTCCCAGCACCAGTCCCACACATTGCCCAGCATGTCGTACAGGCCCCATGCGTTGGGCTGCTTGCCGCCGGCAGAGTGGATCCGCCCATCGGAATTGCCCTGGTACCAGGCGACCTCGTCGAGCTGGCCGTACCGCGGGCCAGTAGTGCCCGCACGGCAGGCGTGCTCCCATTCGGCCTCGGTCGGCAACCGGTATCCGTCTGCGGAGGTGTCCCACTCGGCCGTCTCGGCATCGACGCGCAGGTGATACGCGGGCGTCAGCGCCTCATGCCGGGACAAGGCGTTACAGAACTGGACCGCGTCCCACCATGAAACGCCCTCAACCGGCAGCCGCTCACCCCGGGCGCTACTCGGCCGTCGGCCTGTGACTCGTGTGTACCAGGACTGCGTGACCGGGAACGCCGACATCTGAAACGGCGCGACCTCGACCGGCCAACTGCTCTGCGTCCGCCGGTCCGACAGCGTTACCTGTCCCGACGGGACCGCAACCATCTCGTTTCCTGCCCCCGCGTCCACAACAGGCCACCCTACCGGCGTCCGCCCATCGCTCTACTGATCTTTCCGATCGGCGGTGGAGCCAGATCAACTTCGTACACCGTGGAGCCACTTCTGGTCCGTGCGGTGGTGCCCAAAGAAGTGCTTACAAACACCCATGCCGTGTGGGACCGGCTCAACCCCATCGAGCGCGACGGCTTTGCCTCGATCCTGCGCACGATCCTGTCCGCGCCGGACCTGGCCGTGGAGTTCTTGGCCCTCGCCGACCGGCAGGCGACGGGAGGCGACAGCCGGTGAGCACCCCCGCCGTCTTCTTCCTCACCTACGTCAGCCTCGCCGGCGCGCTCGCCACCCCGTTCGTGATCGCCGCCGCCCGCCGAACCATCGCCCGCATCCACGCCCAGGCCGACCAGAAGGAGCAGTAACCCCATGGCACTCACCCTCTTTTCCCGCATCCGCACCGCCCCCGAGCCGGAGCACATCCCGCAGCCGTGGCCGGAGATCGGCGAAATCTGGAAGCCCGAGGGCGTGATCGTCACCCAGCGCTTCCTCGGACTGGCCGGTGCCGTCCTCCTCGTCTATACCGCCGACGCCGGGGTCAACGGCACCTACTACGCCGTCGCCTGCCTGGGCTGCTCGTACAGCACCCGCTCCAAGACGGACCGCGACAACTACATCGCCTCCGAGCACGCGGGCGGGGAGATCGCCAACGCCCACGCCGCCCAGTGCCGGGCGCTGCCCCAGGACCTCCCGATCCGCCCCGATGACGACATCGCCCGCGAGATCGTGCTCCGGCGGCTGAACTTGGAGCGCCGCTCCGACTACGACACCACGGTCTACCTCACCGCCTTCCACCTGGACCGCCTCGCCCTTCAGCGCTCCACCGAGTGGATCGAGGAGGAGCTGCAGCGCCTCGCGGACGAGCAGCCGGAGTTCCTGACCGCCAAGCCGCGCACCTACGGCACCAGTACCGAGTTCACGATCCTGCGCCGCCCCCAGCGCTGACCGGACGCTCTCCGTACGGCCCCGCCGCACCGCCCCCGGGTGGGCGACGGCGGGGCCGTGCGGTGTCCGTCCGGTCAGCCGAGACCGGACGACCGGCCCTCCCCGGAGGTCACCGTGCCCCTCGCCCGCCGCTCCCTCATGGAAGCCGCCGCCGCCCGCTTCGGATGGCGCCGCGCCTACGGCGACACCACACAGGTCGACGCGCTGCTCACCGAGCAAACCGAGACCGCCTACACCGAAGCCGCCGATCACGCGCAGCTGGCGACCGCCAAGAACGCCGACGTCCTCACCGTGCAGCCCTGCGTCCTGGACGTCCGCGGCCGCGTCCTGGCCGATGTCCTCTACCTCGAGGGCATCCTGACCGGCGCCCGCAACCGCGGCCTGCCCCCGGAGCTCATCGAGCGCCTGGAGGACGCCGTCGACCACGGCCACGAGCTGACCGTGCTGCTCGCGGACACCGTCCGCATCACCGCCGCCCACACGCCGCCCGGCCACTGAGCGCCGGGTCACTACCAGCGACGGAGGGAGCTGGGCCGTCCTTCCGTGGGAATCAGGTCGACGTCCCGATACACGACACCAACCACCCCGACCGGCGCGGCTGTGACTGAGCGTCCCAGTTGGCCGCTGAGCGATTCAGTTGGCCGGACGGTGGTGAGCACACGGCGCATCTGCCGGAGCCCGCGCTCCGCTGTCGGCTGACCTCTTGCTTGGGGTGTGACGTTTTCGGCGGCCGTGGTGCGGCACTGAGTGAGCCGACTGGTCATCGGCTGCATGAGGCCGGGTCCCTCCGAGCCTCAGTCGAGACCAAGGAGGAGACATGGGGCAGCAGTTCTGGCGGACGGTCCAGATGGCGATACAGCAGGACAACTGGACGGCTCGCCTCGTCGTGGTGCTCTGTGCCGCGTGGGGCACCGCCCTTGCCGTATACGTGATCAGTACTGCGCGGTAGCCCAGACCGAGATCGGCTGAGTGGTGTATCGCACGGTCGCCGCGAGAGAACACGGCGTACGGCACATCCCGTCCGTGCATGGACTGCGAGCGAGCAGTTCCTCGGGCAGCAGCCGGAGGCGAATGCAGTCCGTTCGTGGCTGAGTGCCCCAGTGGCCAACTGAGACGCTCAGTCACAGCGGCGCGCACGTCTTCACCGGCGTCGCCGACTCCCCCGCCGCTGCCCTGCGCCGCGCGCACGAGGTGTACGACGCCGCGCTCGCCGCGCACACGGCCGGACTCGAGATCCCCGGCAAGCAGCCGGACAGCTGGGGAGCGCGCGGGCTTCGGCCCGGCTGGCAGATGGAGTGGCCCGCCGCGAAGGCCGGCCTCTGGCACAACCCCGTCAGCTGTACCAGCCGCAGCGACTTCGCGCTGTAGCTCCGCCCCGGGACAGCCGCTCTGCTTGGCGGCTTCGTCGGCTGCCCCCGGGCCCATCCATCCCGTACGAGACGAGACGGAGAACCCAAGTATGTTGTCCCTTCTGCGCGTTCAGGGCCGGATCGGCCAGCGCACCCTCTTACTGACGACCGCCGCCGTGCCGTTGACCGGCTGAGCAGTCCACGCGGTCACGCTGCACCGGCAGCTCACCGCCACCCGCCGCGACCCGCTGACCGGCCCGCTGCGCCGCGACTCCTACACCGCCCGCGCCCGCCAGCTCCTGGCCCGCCGCGACGACCTGGCCGTGGTCATGGTCGACCAGGACCACTTCAAGGCCGTGAACGACGACTTCGGGCACCCGGCCGGAGACGCCGTCCTGGCCGCGACCGCCGCCCGGCTCACCGCGTGGGCGGGCCCGCGCGCGTCCGTCGGCCGCCTCGGAGGCGATGAGTTCGCCATCGTCGTCCAGGTGCCCGCCGCGAGCCTGGAGCAGCGCCTCGCGCAGCTGGTTCGGATGCTGCACACCCCCGTCGTCCTCGAGGACGGCCGCACCGTCGACGTCGCCGCCTCGGTCGGCGCCGCGAGCACCGGCGCCCTCGGCACCCGCGACCTGACCGTGTTGCAGCGGGCCGCCGACGCCGCCCTGTACGACGGCAAGCACTCCGGCCGCGCCCACCTCGCCACCGCCGCGCACACCACGCTTCCTTCCATCACCGGCCGCCGGGCCGGGCGGCCGGGCACGGCAGTCTGGGGGCGGGCGGCATGAGCACCGGAATTCTTCCGTCGGCGGGCGACTGGATCCGCGGAATCAGCGTCAAGCAACCGTGGACCACCGCCATCGTCGCCGGGGCCAAGACGATCGAGAACCGCCCGCAGCCCTGGATTATGAGCAGCTCGGAAAGCTTTCACCGCATCGACCAGGCCCTTTGTTTGGAGGACATGTCGTCGACGTCATAGAGCGGGTACAGGTAGGCCGGGTTTCCTTCGCACCCCGGGCTCACCGAAACGAGTAGGTGCCATTCCGGGGCCCATCGGAACCGGAAGACCCCTTGATGTTGGTCATCTGGGACCCCGAGGTAACCCCGACCCTGAACAGCTGGGAGAAGGTGCTCAGTGGAATGCCAGGGGTCGGCTCCGCCTGTCGGCGGATGTGTCAATGCGGGGCCCGGGGCCAGATTGGCTGGCATGCGATTCCATACAGGTAGAACCACCGCAGTGGCTCTTGTCCTCACCCTGTCCGTCGGTGCGGGCACGGCCGCCTCCGCCGCCTCCTCATCCGAGCCCTTATCCTCGGCAACTCATGGTGCCGTGCGGTTTGAGCTGCCCGAGCCGACGGGGCGGCAGGCGGTCGGGAGCACTGAACTTCATCTCGTCGACCGGGACCGGCCCGATCCCTGGGTCGCCGACAGGGAACGGGAGCTGATGGTCAGTGTCTGGTATCCGGCGCGTTCGGTGAGCGGATACTCCCGCCAGCCATACCTGCAGCCCGGCGCCGCGCGCTTCGTAGACGAGTCGGGTTCGTTCGGGCTGGCCCGTCCCGGCGAGGTGGACTGGGCCGCCACCCGGACGGACGCGACCTCGGTGGCCCCTGCCGACGACCGCAGCAGGCGGCCGATCCTGCTGTACTCGCCGGGTCTGGGGGTCCCCCGCGCGCTTGGCACCTCGACGGCCGTGGAACTGGCGAGCCGCGGCTACGTGGTGGTCACCGTGGACCACACCCATGAGACCACTCCGGTGGAGTTCCCGAACGGCCGCGTCGAGCTGCAGAAGGAGCCGATGACCGGAGCCGAGACGGTCAAGAAGGCTGTCGACACCCGGGTACGCGACACCCGCTTCGTCCTTGACCAGCTTGCCGTGCTGCGGGCCGGCCGCAACCCCGATGCTGAGGGGCGCCGTCTACCCCGTGGGCTGGGCGGGGCGCTCGACCTGGACCGGATCGGAATGTACGGTCATTCGGCTGGAGGTATCACCGCGGCCGAGACCATGCGCGGGGACCGTCGCATCGACGCGGGCATCAACATGGACGGCACACTCCAGTACAGCAGCACCGAATTCCTCCCTGTGGCCTTGGAAGGGCTCGACCGCCCGTTCATGCTCATGGGCAAGGCGAATCAGACTCACCTGAACAAGCCGTCCTGGCAGTCGTTCTGGGACCGCTCGACCGGCTGGAAGCGCGACTTGAGCCTGGAGCGGGGTGGCCACTTCAGCTACACCGACGCTCAGACGATCGTGCCCGCTTTGGACGAGCACCTGGACATCCCGGCGCAGACCCGCGAGCAGTTCATCGGCACCGTGGACCCCAAGCGCAGCACCGCAGCCCAGCGTGCCTACGTCACGGCGTTCTTCGACCAGCACCTGCTAGGTCGGCCACGACATCTGCTGGACAAGTCTTCCTCGGCCTACCCCGAAGTGCGCTTCGTCCGATGAGTGTGGCGGCCTCGGCAACGGTGCGGCATCGTGACACCGCTGCCAGGTGGCAGGGCTACTCGAAGAACACAGCCTGATTGCAGTCCGCCGATCTTCCGTCTATCAGGAACCCGGTCCGTCAGGGCGGGAGACGGCATGCAGCCTTCGGATCTCGCCGTATGCGGTCTCCAGTCGCCGGGTGAGCTCGCTGTTCTCGGCCCGCAGCTGCTTGATGCGCCCGAGCGCGGTCTCCAGCCGTTGCTGCAGGGATGTGATCGATGCTGGCTGCCAGCCCCTCCGTTCTCGGGCGGGCTGGCGGTTCTGCAGTTGCCGAATGGCGGTGACGAGGTCGTGCTGGGTGTAAAGCCACGACCTCGAAACACCGGCCGCCCTCGCGATCGACGCGAAGCTGGTCCGGCCGCCGGTGCGTTGTGCTGCCGAGATGGCCTTCTCGGCGTCGCTGCGGGCGCGCTCGCTGCGACGTCGAGTGGCCTCGGCCAGTGCGGCGGTGTTGTCAGCTGGCGGCATTGACATCCTCCACCTGACCGCCGATGACGATCTACTCCTCGGCGGTCCCCTCCAGAGCACTGATGATCTTGTCGAGCTTGCCGAGGGTGCGGCGGTTCTTCTCCGCGACCCGGGCGAGCCCGGCCTCCTCGGCCTGGGCGATGAGGTCGCTGGTCTCCTGCCGCTGCCGGCGGTGCTGCTGGAGGAAGTCGCCGGTGGTGATGAAAAACCGGCAGTCCAGACAGGGATTGGCGTACTCGCAGTCAGTCTGCACCGGGGCACCGCAGTAGCCGCTGGGCAGCGTCACTTTCGCGCGGATCAGGCTCAACTTCGCCCAGGCCGCCCCAGCGAGCGGGTGATCGGCAGCGATCTCGGCCTTCTGTCCATCGTGGTTGACCTTGAGGGCGTTCTCCCAGTGCCGCCGGAGCGTCTTGTCGTGGAGCTTGGCGTAGACGGCGGTCATGGCCGGCGACATGTGATCGAGCAGGGTCTGGATGACGGGCTGGGGGACGTCGGCGTTGATCATCCGGGTGGCCAGGGTATGCCGGAACTGGTGGAAGGTCACCTTCACTGGCCGGCCGTGTTCGTCGGTGAGGCTGAGCTGCTCCAGCCAGATCGCCAGGTGGTCGCGCAGGCGGCGGTCGCTGACCGGCTTGCTGCCGTCGACGTTCTTCAGCGAGGCGGGGAACAGTCATTTGCAGCCCTGCGGAAAGCGGTCGAGGACGGCCTGCTGCTGGTGGCCGACCTCAGCCGCGAGGTCCTCGCTCAGCGGGAAGAACGCCGGGCGGTCGTGGATCTTGCGGTTCAGCCAGGCCAGGTAGGGGTTGTTCTCGGCGTCCCGGATGATGCAGTCGAAGGGCAGCCAGCGGGCGTCCTTGGTACGCAGGCCGCAGGCCGCAGGCCATGAGGATCTTCAGCAGCACCCGTCCGTCGTCGGACGGGAACAGCGCGGTGGCCTCCGGGGCTTCCAGCTGCCGCATGAGGTGCTCGGGGATGAACCGCGGCTTCAGCCCGCGCGGCTTGGGCGCGTCGTCGTAGATGAACGCGCTGCGGGCCAGGTCAGGCTGCCATTCGTAGCGGTGGACGTCGCGCAGGAAGACACCGACGCAGCTGACGGTGCGCGAGCGGAATGCCTCGCTGTGCCCATCGGTCTGCAGAGCAGCCAGCCAGGTCTCGATGCGGGCCCGGTTGAGCGCCGCCGGTCCGGCGTCGACGCCGTCGACATCAGCGAAGTGGCAGGCCAGGCGGGTGATGGCCTGGACGCTCAGGGTCAGGCCGGCCGGGTTGCTGCCGCGGGTCAGCCGCCAGCGGGCCCACCGCTTGGTCAGATCCCGCAGCCAGGGCTGGCCGATGCCGCCGAAGTGCAGGCGGCAGCAGTCCTCGTTCGCCAGGTCGAGCAGCCGCAGATCCCAGCTGTCACGCGGGAACTGGTCGCCCCACGGATCGTCGGCGATCAGCAGCCGCTGCAACTCGAACCGGGTGTCGCGGATGAAGGCGTAGGACAGCGACTTGTAGCCCTTGCGCGCGACGCGGCAGAACTCCAGCCACTGCGTCTCGTCCCGGTCCATCAGGCTGCGCACGCCTGATTCGCGGATCCAGCTCAGTGCGCGGGTCACCGTGCGCGGGGCCGTGTGACGGTCTCCGATGTCGGCCTGGCGCTGCAGCCCGAACTGCACCTCCAGGCGGACCTGGCGCCTCAGGTCGTGAAACCGGATGTAGGGGTCGCGCCGCAGCTCCAGCCGCCCGAACCACTCGATCAACTGGTCGTCCGGCAACTCGGGATGGCCGTTGTTGCGCCAGCGGATGTAGTGCCGCCTGCACAACACCGAACCGGGGCCCGTCGTCCACCACGGGCAGTCGGGCAGCACACAGTCCCGCTCGCCGTGCGGCGGCGCCTCGTAGCGCGCGCTGGCCAGCCATTCGTCCAGGTCCGGCGCCCCGGCCGCCTGCCACAGCTCGGTGTGCCGGATGCAGATCCGCGGCGAGCACCCGTTCATGGAGCGGCGACAGCCCGTTACCGCGCAGCCCCGGATCACACGGTGGTGCCGGTGGTAGGCGTCCTCGCTCGGCACCCATGCCTCGAACTCGGGGCGGCCGGCCTGCACCCACCGCTGATAGTGCGCGGTGCACAGCTGCTTGACCGAGTAGCTCAGCATCCGCTCGCACGACGGGATGCGGCACTCCCCCTGGAAGAAAACCCGGCTGTCACGCGGCGGATAGAACTCCTCGCCCCGGAACTCCGGCCGCACGACCTCCATCAGCCGCTCCAGCAAACCGGCCTGCGGCTGGACGCGCTCCAGCGTGCTCACTCCTCCACGCTCCCGTTCCTCAGCATCCCTGCAGAGACAAGGACCTCCCGATGATCCTCCACCGTCAGATGCGCATAGATTTGTTCCGTCATCTGCGACGACGAGTGCCCCAAAAGCTCGGCCACGACCTCGATGGGAACCTTCGCCCGCAGCAGCCGGGTCGCCCAGCTGTGCCGCAGCACATGCGGCGTGAAGTGCCCGATACCCGTCCGTTTGCGCAGCCGGGCCGCCAAGTCCTCGACCGCGCTGCGGGTCATCGGCACCCCCACCGGCGGCCGGAACAGGTTCACGAACACGTAGTCGCAGTCCAGCGTCCCGTACTCGCTCTCCATGTAGTCGGCGTAGGCGTCGAAGACCTCGGCCCCGGCCGGGACCGTGCGGGCCTTGAGCCCCTTCACCCGGGCGGCGTTGACGTTGCTCTCCCGGGGAACGACACGCACCTCCCCGGCTCGCAGCCGCAGGTCCTCGTGCCGCAGCCCGAGCGCCTCCCCGATCCGCAGCCCCGTCTCCGACAGCAGCACAAGCAGGAACCGGTCCCGCAGCCTGGTACAGGCATCGATCAGACGCCGGATCTCCCCGGTCGTCACCGTAGCGGGCGCCTTGGGCGCCGTGGCGATACGGATCGGACTGTAGGCATCCGGCCCCGGCCCACGGCGCCGGGTGTGCGCGAGCATCGGCACGTACCGGCCCATCGGCCGCGGCCCGGTCAGCTCCCCCAGCAGGGCCGGCACCGTCTCATCCCGGCGGGCGTGGAACCGGTACAGCCCGGCGAGCGCGGCCCGCTTGCGTACGAGTGTGGTGCTGCCGACAGCGGGTGGTGTGCCCGGCAGCTGGTACATGCCGGGCTGACGCGCCGGGCGCGACCGCTGCAGCCAGGCGAAGACCTCCGCGAGGTCCTCCATCCAGGCGCCGGAAGTCAGCGTCGCGTTGGCTGGTCCACTCGAAGAAGTCCCGCAGGTCGTGCGCGTATGCCTCCACGGTGTACGGCGAGCGTCCCGTCGCGGTGAGATGGCCCAGGTACGCATCCGCCGCCTCGACGGGCAGTCCGACGTCGTAGATGACGGTGTACGACACCCGATCCGAGTCCGGAACCCGCACCCGCTGCACTTGCATAGCTCACTGCCCTGCGTCGACGACAAGACCGCACCGGGTGTCCCCGACGGGCACCCGACGCTGCCCACTTCAACGACGAATACGTCGAAGACGGCACGCAGCGAGCTGTTCATAACCTGGTCCTGGCGCGGCCTGGTGTTGCTGCACGCGGGCCTGCAGACCGACCGGACCGCCCTGCGCTTGCCGCTGGTCGCCCGCACGATCCGCGGCCGCGACCTGCCGACCGGCGCCGTGATCGGCGTCGCCCGGCTGACCGGCTGCCACCAGGACCCGGACGGCTCCCCACCCTGCACCGAGTGGGCGGAGCCCGGCCTGTGGCACCTGGAGCTCACCAACGTCCAGGAGCTCGCCCTGCCGATCCCCGCACGCGGGCAGCTCGGGCCCTGGAAGCCCACCGAGGACCTGGTCGCGCAGGTGCGTCAGCAGCTGCCCGACCTGCGTCCGTGAGCACCCGCCGTCGACCCGCACCCGCATCGCCCGAGCCACCCGCCGTACCGGTCCAACTCCCGGACTGGCACGACGGCAGGCACTTCGCCTGGCCCGAGCGGTGCGTGCTGTGCCGGAAGACCACTCCGCTGAGGTCCCACGCCGAAGAGGCCGTGCACAAGACGTGCGCGGAGCTCTGGAACGCGGCGCACCCCGGCGAGACCCGCATGATGTGGGCACGCGTCAAGGGCGAGACGGAGAACGGCCTGCTGGAGCTGTCACCGCGGGCCCACATGTTCCGCCCCGCGTTCATCCTTCCTCTGCCCGGCACCAGGGCGAAGACTGCGTCCTACGTCCTGCTGTACAAGGTGATCGGCCCGCTCTACCCGGTGCTGCGGCGCATCGCGCCACGCTACGTCACCACGAGCCTGCAACTGGGCCAGGCCATGATCCAGACCGCACGCGGCGGTGTGTCCCGCCGCGTGCTGGCCACAGCCCACATCAACCAACTCGCCGCCTCCTGATGGCCGGCACCGTAACGGCCACGGCGGCGACGCGGCAGAGAGGGAACCCTCCAATCTTCAAAAAACCTTCGTTTTCTGAAGATCACCCCGCAGTGTCGACCAGGTCCCGCAGAGCCTTCAAAAACCCCTTCAAAAACCGGGGGCATTCAACGACTCCGGGCCACCGTTTTCTGACATGATCCGGGGCCATGACCACCTCCGCACCGGCCGAGCCGGGCTTCCTCGTCGCCGAACCCCTCGTTCGCACCGAGATCAAGATCGGATACGCCCGGGTCTCAACCAGCGGGCAGAAGCTCGAACGGCAGCTCGACGCACTCACCGCCGCCGGGTGCCGGAAGATCTTCGCGGACAAGAAGTCCGGCAAGAACGCGCTCCGCCCCGAGCTGGAGGCATGCCACGCCTTCCTTGACCCCGGCGACACCCTCGTCGTCCCCTCGCTCGACCGCTACGGCCGCAGCCTCCAGGACCTCATCAACATGGTCGCCGAACTCCGCACCCGCGGGATCGGCTTCACCTCGCTGCACGAGAACCTGGACACCACCACCCCCGGCGGCCGACTCGTCTTCCACGTCTTCGCGGCCCTGGCCGAGTTCATCCGTGAACTCATCGTCGTCGGCACCAACGAGGGCCCGGCCGCTGCCCGTGAGCGCGGCCGGGTCGGCGGACGTCCGAGCGTCGCCACCGAGGAAGTCATCCGCGCCGCCCGCGACCTGCTGCCCGACTCCGGCCGCTCGATCACCTCGATTGCCAAGCTGCTGGGCGTCTCCCCCGGCACCCTCTACAACCACATCCCGGACCTCCGCGAACTACGCGCCGGCGCCGTGCCCCGTCAGATCGAGGCTCCGACGAAGTAGACGGACTCCAGCAAGATCAATCTCAGCGGCACTTTCTGTACGCCAACTACTCACACCCGGACCTGACCGGCATCCCACGGCCGGTCCCTCCGACGTACTGGCCGGCCTGCTCAACCAAGCCACCACCCCGTTCGCGCGGCTCTCCATCGCCCTGGCAGCCATCCACGCTGCCCCCTCAGCAGAGATCTGCACCGCGCTCACCACCGACCTGAACCTCGCCCGCGGAACCCTCGAACTGCGCCGCAGCCTACGTCGGCACACCCTCTACCTGGAGGAACTCACCCACTCCCTGGCCGCCGACTGGCTCACCTACCGTCACCAACGCTGGCCCACCAGCGCCAACCCTCACCTTCTGGTCACCCAGAAGACCGCCACCGACCCGGACTACCCGGCCGTGCACCGAATCACCATGCAGAAGGTCCTGCCCAAAGGACAGACCTTCGACAGGCTTCGCCAGGACCGGATCCTCAACGAGGCGTTCATCACCGGCGACCCGCTCAAGCTCATGCGGCTCTTCGGCATCACCGAACAGACCGCCATGCGTTACGTCGGCACCGCCTATCCGGAGCGAACCGCGAAACTGCCCAGGTAGCGGACATCCGCCGAGGCCGCGGCCAAAGCCCGTGGCGATGTCGCAGCGGGTCCGGCATCATCCCTGTGTGATTGTGATGCAACCCGTTCTGGAGATCTTCGCTGCCGACGACTTCGCACTGTGGCCGGTTGGCGAGCACGAGTCGTACGGCTACCTCGTGCTGGACGGGGAGCGGGCTCCGGCGGAGGTCGGCACGGCGGTTATGCGGATCGCCGAGTGCAACAACTTCGAGCCGGAGGAGGAGCACGGGCCGTGCCCGACCGACCCGCTCGGCGCGTTCCTGCACGGGCTGCTCACCATGCCCGACCTGTTCGCCGCCGGCGGGTTCCGGGTGGCCGACATAGCCACCGACACCGTCTTCATCGAGCCGGGCTGCTGCAACGGCCTGGAGACGTGGCGGGACTGGCTGGAGGTGCTCGACGGCACCGGCTGCTCCTACTTCGGCCACGACCCGTCCTCAACGGCCGAACGTGTCGGCGACACCGTCCGGCTGACTCTCGACGCCCACACAAAAAACGGCAGCCCGGTGATCGAACTACCTGTGGACCAGGTGCGCGCGCTCATCACCGGTGCCCAGACGGACTTGCGGAACTTCCACAGGCTCGCAGGAACCTGGGCCGAACAACACCTGCCGACATACGCCGCCGCCGTCACGGCCGCCTTGGCCCGGGCACTAGACCTAGAGCTCCCAGAATGACCGGCTTCCTGACCCACCGGGCACGCGTGCACGACGCCCGGCTCCCCCTTCACCGGCGGCACAGCGCGCTGCGCACCCTGCCTCACCGTTTTCGCTCCTTACGGCCTGCGGGCGACATACCACCACCTCACGCTCAGCGCCGCGATCCCCCGACGGCTGGAGGCGGACCCGGAGGCGCTGGCGCGGGCGGTGGAGGAACTGCACGAGGCGCGGGTGCTGTGGCTCGTGCGGGCAGAGGAGTACGCCGTGCAGCGTCGGGCGGAGAAGCAAGCCGGGCGGCGGGCTGTACCAAACCCTCGGCCGTGGTGGCTGCGGAGCTGGTGGGAGAGCCCGGAGCGTGCATGGTTCGAAGACCCGTTTCGCCACCCGTCGCTGCGACTGTCTGAGTACGTTCGGCGACAGAATGCGCTTCTGGACGGCGCCGATCTGCCCGGCTGCCCGGCTTGCGGGGACGAGGGACCGCGAGTGCTGAGCTCGACCGCGCATGGCTGGGTCGAGTTGTGCCGTGGGTGCGCGTGGGTGCTGGCGCCCTGTCCGTGCGGCCAGCGGCACCGGTTCGTGCCGGATACCCCATTCAACTGGAACGAGATCTGGCAGCGGGCGCACATGAGTAATGACGGCATGCCGAACCCACACTGGCCTGTGAGATAGCTACTCGGGTGCGGCACGGCGAACGCTCAGGAAGCCAAAGTCCGTAAATCACGGCGAACCCACGCGCCGGACCACCACAGCCATCAACTGACATACAGGTTCCGGTCTCCCAGCGCTCAGGATTCCGGGAACCCGCGCGCTTTCGCCCGCACCGACGGCAAGGCGTCCTTACTCCTCGCCTTCACCGGCGCCGCGCTCGTCGGACTCGCATCCGTCGCCGACCAAGACCTCCCGCCTTTGACCAAGGTGTTCGGCTCTCTGGCCGTCCTCGCCGTCGGTGCGGTGGCAGTGCTGCTGCTCCTGGTGGTCCGTCCTCGGCTCAGCGGAGCTGACCGGGCGTCCTTCCCCTACTGGGCGCAGCTCGACGAGGACGAGATCCGCACCTGCATGGACGGCGACACCCGCGCCGCCCGCATCCGGGTCCTGTCTGTCATCGCGGTCCGCAAGTACCGGCACCTGCGGCGTGCGGTCGATCTCAGCCTCGCCGCACTGGCCCTGCTCGTGCCGGTCGCCGTCGGCGCCGCGCTGTGACGGCGGCCGCGGTGTCCCGCACCCACCTCGAGCGCGTCCGTGCCTTGCTCGGCATCACCCGGCTCGCCCTGCAGCAGATCGAGAACGACCTGAACGCCGACGACGTCGACGCCCGCGAGCTCGCCGCGATCCTGCGCGAGCTCCAGGAAGACACCAACATGCCCGGCGGACTCCTGCCGATGCTCCTGCAGCTGATCGGTGCCGCCGCACGCCGGGCGGAGCAGCTCGAACCCGACCGCGACGGCGACGCCTCCTGCCCACTGCACGAGGCCGCCACCCTGCTCACCGACGACGCCGGACAACGCCTGACCTGGGCCGTCCGTGCCCTTCACCCGCAAGGAGATCCCGTATGACATCACTGACCTACCCGCAGTTACCGCAGAAGGCGCTGATCGTGCTGATCGGTGCCTCCGGTGCGGGCAAGTCCACCCTGGCCCGCACGTGGCTGGCCTCGCCGACCCTCTCCCTCGATGCTCTGCGCGGCTGGGTGAGCGACGACTTCTCTGTCAAGTCCAGCGTGTAGAGCCGGAGCTGACCACCTCTGAACCGAACCAGGGAGCCGCCTACGGCCCTCGACGCTCAGGGGCGCGTTCGCGTGGGGCACTCGTCGTCCTCTCGAAGTCGAACGACGGCAGGCGCGACACCTATCGTGCGCGCCTGCCGCGTTGCGGCCTGTCAGTCCCTCGGTGCGACGCGGATACGGTTCCCGTCAGGATCGGCTGCGAGGAAGGTCAGCCCGAACCCTGCATCATGAGGCTCGTGCAGGATCGTGACGCCCTTGGACTGCCACTGCTTGAAGATCGCGTTGACCTCGTCGGGCCCACTGTCGATGGCCAGACAAACCTCACTGGTACGCGGGACGTCCGCTGACAGATCCTCGAACTGGCCGGACCACAGCGCGAGGTCAGCGCCTGGCCCGAGGTCGAAGGTGATGTATCCCGGCGTCTCGAACGACGGGCTCATGCCGAGGAGGTCGCCGTAGAAACGCGCTGCGGCGGGCGCGTCGTTCACATAGACGATGGACACGACGGATGTGGTCATGGTTCTTCCTTCTCGCAGGTCGTGGGTACGCATCCGCCAGCCTGACCGGGATATGCGCCGCATCATGTCGTAATTCCTGAAAAACTTGGCGTGTGACCCCAGACCGCTTCTTCTCCCTGATGCTGCTCCTGGCATCGAGGAATGCCGTGACCACACAGGAACTCGCCTCGGCGCTCGGAGTGTCCCTTCGAACCGTCACCCGCGACCTGAACTGGCTCCGCGACGCCGGTCTGCCGGTGACCGCGCAACGGGGCCGCCTCGGAGGCGTGACCATGCTGCCCGGGTCCGGGCTCGACCTCACGCGACTCACGCCCGGCGAGCATGATCATCTCTCGCTCACCGGGCTGGACGAGAAGCAACGTGCGGAGCTCGACGCATCGGTCGAAAGCCGGCGCGCGCTCTCCAAGATCGCCGCTGCCCAGCCACGTCGAGTTGATGAGCTCCTGCCGCTCACCGACGTAGTGCACGTGGACAGCCGTCCCTGGCTCCAGGCCCGTACTTCCGGCACGACTCCGGCTTCGCTGATCGGCCCGGTGCGGCGCGGTCGCCGGCTACGGATCGAGTACGACAGCCCACGCGAGTCATGCCCCCGCGACCTGGTCGTGGATCCCTACGGGCTGTTCGCCAAGGCCGGCAGCTGGTACCTCGTCGCCGACTGTGCCCGAGTGCCACGGATGTACCGACTCGAACGGATCACGACGTGGAAAGAAGTCGACCAGCCACGACGGATCCGCGAGAGCCAGACCCTGGCCACCGTCGCTGCAGCGCTCGTTGACCAGTGGGAACACAACCATGCGATAGAGGTCAGCGCCACCATCGACCAGACCCAGATCGAGCGAGCGCAACGGATCTTCGGCCTACGACTCGTCCGGGACGACCATGAGGAATCCGCCACCGGCCACAAGGTGACGATCCGCTTCCTGCATCTGGAGGACGTGCGAGCACTATTGCCGTTCGGGAGCGCCATCACTGTGCACGGCCCCGCCGAAGCCAGGGCTCACCTCCGCGACCTCGCCACCAATCTTGCCCACCACTATGCGCCGTCACCAACGTCCTGACCCGCAACAACTACTGATGGCGCTGTCACGTTGGTTGGCCGGGTGGGATGATCTTCTGGTTGATCGTGTTGGAGGAGGGGGTTGTCCGTGGGGGCCGTGTCATTGTCGTACAAGGGGCACCGGTACCCGGTCGAGGTGATCTCCCACTGTGTGTGGCTGTACTTCCGTTTCCCGCTGTCGTTGCGAGGTCGAGGAGCTGATGCTCGAGCGCGGGATCGTCGTCTCCTACGAGGTGGTGCGCCGCTGGTGTGCCAAGTTCGGGTCGGCCTACGCAGGCGCGCTGCGCCGCCGGCGGCCTCGGCCTGGGGACAAGTGGCGCCTGGACGAGGTCTTCATCAAGATCAACGGACGGTTGCAGTACCTGTGGCGGGCGGTCGACCAGGACGGCGCCGTCCTGGACATCCTGGTGCAGAAACGCCGGGACAAGGCCGCGGCCAGGCGCTTCTTCCGCAGACTTCCGAAGAGGACCGGCGCGGTGCCGCGGGTGATCGTCACCGACAAGCTCCGCTCCTACGGCGCCACCCACCGAGAGGTCATGCCCTGCGTCGAACACCGGCAGTCGAAGTACCTGAACAACCGGGTGGAGAACAGCCATCAGCCCACCAGGCAACGCGAGCGGGCGATGAAAGGCTTCCGCTCGGTGGGCGGAGCACAGCGGTTCCTCTCCGTGTTCAGCGGCATCTCACCCCACTTCCGGCCCCGCC
>NZ_JBEZBE010000059.1:0-29845 GCF_040646935.1 Streptomyces sp. NPDC044984 | reverse complement strand
GATCAACAAGCTCAAGGCCTGGCGAGGCATCGCCACGCGGTACGACAAGACCCCGGAAAGCCACCTCGCCGGTCTCCACCTCCGGGCCTCCATGATCTGGATCAAAGACCTCACGCGGGCCATTTCTTGATCGCAACCCGATACGCGCCCCGGTCGTGGAGAAGCTGCCCAGCGGTGGAGTCAACAAGCCGGTCTGGCGGGGTGGTCGCGCGCTGGCGCCGCCGAAGCGCATGTCGACCGCTGCTGGCAGCCCTTACCTCCGACGCTTCGACATCGAGCACGGATTCCGCCTGTTCAAGCAGACCCTTGGCTGGACCGAGCCCCGGCTGCGCAGTTTTGAAGCGGCCGACCGGTGGACCTGGCTGGTGATCGCCGCCTGTGCCCAGCGCCGGCTCGCCCGACCCCTGGCCGCCGGCCTCCGCAGGCCCTCAAGCTCTGGGAGAAGCCGACCGAGGCGAACAAGCTCACGCTCTCCCGCGTCCGGCGGGGGTTCAGGAACCCGCGCATGAAGACCGGCTCTCCAGCCGGTGCACCGAAATCCTCTCGTCTTGGACCCGGACGGCCTCCGGGCTCGAAGGACCGTCAGCCGGCCGCCCGCCATGAAGTGGGGAGAGTTCCCGCTACCGGCGAGGCATACACCCGTCCGGCCCATCACAAAGTTGGCACCACGCCCCGACGTCAAACGTCACACCCGCCCCGGCGGTGATATCTCCGTGGTAGTTGGGTTGGGTTGGGTTGGGTAGCGGTGCGGTGTGGCAGCCGGAAGCGGGGGGAGGGTTTTGTTCACGTTTTTTGTGCTGGGTTTTGTGCTGGTCGTCCTCGTCATGGTCCTGGCCGTGGTCGGGGTGCAGGCTCTGCTGCTCGGCTGTATGCCTGGTCGGTGGCCGCGGCAGCGAGTAGGGCGCCCCGGATTCTGGGAGCAGGGGCGATGATCGTATTGATCGGCTGGGACGTGCGTTCTCGGTGGCTCCTGGTTGGCGGTGTCGGTCTCATCGTGATTGGGCCTGCACTGAAGTCTCCGCGATGACGTGGGCCGGCCCTTGAGGTTGAGTGTCAGGGGCAGAGCCGGTGAACAGATCCCGTCTGCGAGCAGGGGTGTTCGGTGCGCCCGTCCTTCGGGCGGGCGGCGGTTCGTTCGCTGGCTCTGAGCTGAACCGCTGACGGGGTGGTTCCGGAGTACGCCGGGGACCTGTCTTCTGCCGGTGGCAGAACACCGGCCCGGCCGGGTTCGGCGGTCACTACAGTCCGGGCTCATGACGACGGTTACGACGCGCACGATCGAATACGCGGCCGACGGCCTGACGATGATCGGGCATCTCGCGCTCCCGGCCGGTGCCGGCTGCCGGCCCGGGGTTTTGGTCGGGCCCGAGGGGGTGGGGCTCAGCGATGTCGAGCGGCGCCGGGCCGATGTGCTCGCCGGGCTGGGATACGTGGCGCTGGCCTTCGATCTCCACGGCGGGCGCTATTTGGGTGATCCTGAGGAGATGTTGGCCCGTTGCATGCCGCTGCTCGCCGATCCCGGCCGGATGCGAGGCATCGGCCACGCGGCGCTCGATGTGCTCCGCGCCGAGCCGCGGACCGACCCGGACCGGGTCGCCGCCGTCGGCTACGGCACCGGGGGCGCAATCGCGCTGGAACTCGGGCGTGACGGCGTCGACCTGCGCGCGATCGCGACAGTCAACGGACTGACCACGGGCCGGCCAGGGGAGGCGGCGCGCATTCACTGCCCGGTGTGGGCCGGGGTCGGGTCGGAAGACCCGATCATGCCGTCCGCGCAGCGGGACGCGTTCACTGCCGAGATGCAGGCTGCGGGCGTTGACTGGCGCCTGGTGGTCTACGGCGGCGCCTTGCACGCCTTCCATCACCCACCGGTCGACCACGTCGTGCTTCCCGGGGTCGGTTTTCACCCTCGGCACGCGCAGCGAGCTTGGCGGGACGTCGTCGACCTGCTCGCCGAGTGCCTGCCCGTAACGGGGTGATCTGGTCGGCTCCTGTCTCACCGCTCGTTCGGGTGCGTTGTTCGAGCTGGCCGACGCTGTTCTGTGCGGCGACGGGCCGGTCAGGTCGCTGGCCGAGCTGTCGCTGGCGGGCGAACACCGTCGCGGTCACGGGGGGCTCCATGCGGTGGTGGCCCGCGGAGAAATCGACACCGGTCGGCTGCGGCGGGTCCTGGCCGAAGCGTCCCTGGCGCGAGTTGCGGACGGCCGGCTGGTCCTGGCCATCGGCATCACCTGCCGGCTGTGGCCGGAGGCTCACACCTTGCCGCAGCGGATCCTGTGCCGCACCTACGGCTGCGGCAAGGACCAGCACGTCCCCGTCCCCGGTCGGCCCTGCTGCCGGCGTGCTCGTGAACGTGGCTCTGGCGAGGTTTTCGTAGACGGAGGTCATCTCGGTGGCACGGTTGTCCCGTCCGTATAGCGTCGGCGGAGGTGGGCGATCAGGATGACGCGGTGGCGCAGGAGCGGGACGCCTGCGCGGTCGGCTGTCAGGCGTTTTTGACGTTTGTTGTCGGTGATGCGGCCTTCGTCGATCCCGGGGTTGTGGGGGTGGTGATTTCCTGGGCGAGGGCCTGTCGGTTTTCGCGCAGGGCTCCGGTGAGGCCGGCAGGAGGGGGCGGTCCGCTGTCTGTGAGGTCGTCGAGCCGGCCCGGAAGGGCCGTCGCGTCATGGTTGTCGGGCATGTTGGCGAACCGGCGGACCAGGTCGTGGGTGTGTCTGCGTGCAGGGCAGTGGTGGGGGAGCTGGGGCAGGCGGTCGTTGGTGTGCGGGTTTCGGCGGGCCGGATGGGTGGTGATCCGGCGGGCGGCTTCGTGTGGGGAGGGCGGTCGCTTCCTCGGCTCGTTCAGGGGCAGGCCCCGTCGTAGGGGTGCGACGGCTATTTTCATGCGCTGGCAGTGACCGGGGGAGCGTGAGGTCCATGATCCGCGGCGTCCTGGTCTGGCCGCGGCCGGCCGGCGCCGCACGGGTGGGTTTCTGCCGGGTGTTGTGCGGGTGGGGTGTGCTGCTGGTAGCGCGTGGTCGGTCCGGGTGCCTGCTCGGTGAGTGTGGTCTTCGGGTGGAGTGGGTTCTTGGGGTGGGAGTGGTGTAGGGGCACGTCGGTGCGCAGAGGCCGGCCTTCGGGAGCGGTGTCGGTAAGGGGCTGTGCCCGGCGGCTGTGGCACCACGCGGCTGTGGCACTGCTTGCTGGGGTTGCCGTATTTAGTGCGTCCAGTGGGAGTGTCGGACCTCGTAGGGGTCCGGACGGCCACCCCGGCATCGGAGGCGTGGACGGAAGGCGCCTGTAGGTTGGCCGATTGCGGTAGTGGGCCTGCCGGTTCGACGGAGTGCGGTCACCGGCTGCCCGCTGTGTGGACGGGGCGACCGTGTCATCGGGATGATCTCTGTTTGTGGAGATCTTGCCGGGGTCGCGTTCGTGTGTTTGCCGATACCGGCCTCACCGCCGGGTGTGCGGGCGGGTGTCGGCGTACGAGCTGAAGTGCAGAGCCGCGTACAGATGAATGTGCAGAGCTGTTAGGACTTGTCCGGCCGATCACGTTCGTAGCCAGATAGTGAGGGCGGCTGCCGTTGCGGTGCCGAGGAAGACGTAGCCGCGTTTGTCGTAGCGGGTGGCGACCGCCCGGTGTTGCTTCAGGCGGTTGATTGCGCGCTCGATGGTGTTGCGTTTCTTGTACCGCTCCTCGTCGAAGCCGGGTGGCCGTCCGCCATGTGAGCCTTTACGCAGGCGGGCGGCCTGGCTGTCGGTCTTCTCCGGGATGGTGTGCCGGATGCCCCGGCGTCGCAGGTACTCACGGACGGGGCCGTTGCTGTAGGCCTTGTCGGCCGCCAGGCTCGCGGGTTTCTTGCGTGGCCTGCCCGGACCGGTCCGCGGAACTCGGATCTTCTCCAGCACGCCGATGAACTGGGTGCAGTCTGCCCGCTGACCTGCGGTGACGATCAGGGACAGCGGGCGGCAGTGGCCGTCCGCACTCAGGTGGAGCTTGCTGGTGAACCCACCGCGCGAGCGACCCAGCCCCTCACTTCCTGCACCACCTCCACCAGACGGGCGAGCAAGCTCTGCCACGGCGTTTCGCCCTGGTGTTCTGCGACTTCGGCCCCCTTTGGCGCAGGCGGTGGTTCGGTGCGGGCACCGGCTGCGTGCTGGTGGGCCCGCACGATGGTGGAGTCCACCGAGACGTCCCAGTCGATCTCGCCAGCCGCGTCGGCCGCGGCCTGGACCTGCTGGAGCAGACGCTCCCACGTCCCGTCGGCCGACCACAGCCGGTGGCGCTCATAGACCGTCTTCCACGGCCCGAACCGCGCGGGGAGATCCCGCCACTGCACCCCGGTCCGCACCCGGTGCAGAATCCCGTCGATCACCTGCCGGTGGTCCCGCCACCGGCCACAACGCCCGTTGCTGACCGGCAGGAACGGCCGCAGCCGTTTCCACTCGGCATCCGTCAGATCACCCCGGCCCATGCCCACACCAACGACCCGGACGCGAAGCAGTCACATGATCGGCCGGACAAGTCCTAGGGCCTGTCCCCGGCACGGGGCCGGAGACGCTGCGAACGTGCGCGGATGCTAGCTTCCTTCCCTGTGACGGAGCACCAGGACGAGTCCAGGGCGGCCTACGACGGGGTCGTCGAGCTGTATGCGTCGCTGTTCGCTAATCGGTTGGAGACGCAGCCGTTCTCACGGAACATGATCAGCACCTTCGCCGAGCTGGTGCGCGGGACGGGGAACCCGCGGGCAGCGGACGTTGGGTGCGGTCCTGGACATCTGACGGCCATGCTGCACGACCTGGGGCTGGACGCCTTCGGGCTCGATCTCTCCCCGGGCATGGTCGACCACGCCCGGCGGGCCCATCCTTCGCTGCGGTTCGACGAGGCGCGGATGGAGGACCTGCCGGTCGAGGACGGCGCGCTCGGCGGCGTGCTGGCCCACTACTCGATGATCCATACCCCGCCTGAGGAATTGCCCGCGCTGCTCGCCGAGCAGGTGCGTGTCCTGGCACCGGGCGGCCTGCTGCTGGTCTCGTTCTTCGCGACCGACGGGCCGGAGCCGGTCCGCTTCGACCACAAGGTGACGCCCGCCTATAGCTGGCCGGCGGACCGGTTCGCCGAGTTGCTGGCCGGGGCCGGGCTCGTCACGTTCGCCCGGCTGCTCCACGACCCGGCCTCCGAGCGGGGTTTCCTTGATGCCCACTTGCTGGCCCGCCGCCACTAGAGCGTGCCCGTAGTCTTTGGGGCGGCCGCTTAGGCGACTTCGGTCTCTCGCTCGATGGCCTTGAGGCGGTTCTTCAGGCGGTAGCTGGGGCCGTTGATGGGGATCACTTCGCAGTGGTGCAGGAGGCGGTCGAGGATGGCGGTGGCCAGGACCTCGTCGCCGAACACCTGTCCCCATTCGCTGAAGGTCTTGTTTGAGGTCAGGATGATCGAGCCCTTCTCGTAGCGCTTCGAGATCACCTGGAAGACCAAGTTCGCCTCGGCTCGTTCCAGCGGCTGGTATCCGACTTCATCGACGACGAGGACGCTGGGCCGCAGGTAGGTACCGAGCTTGCTGGTCAGACGGCCTGCGATTTCGGCTGCTTTGAGGTGGCGGACCATGTCGTCGAGGCTGGTGAAGTAGATCGAGTAGCCGGCCCGGCAGGCCGCGACAGCCAGGGCGACGGCGATATGCGTCTTGCCCACCCCGGGCGGCCCCGGCAGGGCGGCGTTCGCCTTGGCCTCGACGAACGACAGGGTGGCGAGGTCTTTGACCTTGCGCGGATCGAGATCGGGCTGGAACGAGAAGTCGTACTCGTCCAACGTCTTGTGGTGGGGCAGCTTCGACAACCGTAGTCCGCTGCGGAAGCGGCGGTCGTCACGGACGGCGAGTTCCTCGGACAGCACCAGATCGAGGAAGTCGAGGTAGCCCATCTTCCCCTCGTCGGCCCGCCGGGTGTACTCGTTGATGGTTTCGGCCAGGTGGGGCAGCCCGAGCTTGCCGGCCGTGGTGCGGATGCGGGTGCTGACCAGCTCGCTCAAGGCGTTTCCCTCGTGTTCGGGCGGGTGGTGAAGGGGCGGGTGCCGGTCAGCTCGTCGTAGACCGACAGCGGGCGGCGGCCGACGTCGATGCGGGTGGCCGCGGCCCGGTTCAGCAGGGCCTGCAGCGGGCCGGCTTCTTCGCCCCGAGGCTGCGGGCGGGGCCGGGGCTGGACGTCGCCGGTGGTGGTCCGGCGTCCCTTGCCGGTCGGCAGGCCGTCCCAGTGCTGTTCCTCGACGACGCGGACGCCGCGGCCGACCGCCCGCGGATGCATCGCCAGCAGCGTTCCGCCGTCGGTGCCAGGATCGGTGGAGTGCAGCATGACCTGGGACTTCGTGGCCCGGATCTCGACCAGCTGACGGGGACGGACCTTACGGGCGGGCACCGAGTAGAGATTGCCGCCGAAGGCGACCAGGCAGTCCTTGCCGACCGGCCGCAAGTGCCGCTCGGCCACCAGATACGGAGTTGGCGGCAGCGGCTTGAGGGCTGCGTGGTCGCGGGCCGCCCGCTCGCCGATGACCTCCCGGTGGGTCTTGTGGATCTGGTCCCGCCGCCGGGGCACCCAGGCCGCGAACGCGGCGTCCATCTCCTCGACGGAGGAGAAGGCTCTCCCGGACAGGACGTGGTCGCGGACGATGAGGACCTGGCGTTCGACGCGGCCCTTGCCGGTGGGCCGGTAGGCGGCCAGGACGTCGATGTCGAAGTCGTAGTGGCCGGCGAAGCCGACCGCTTCCGGGTGCAGCGGGACCGCCTCGCCCGGGGTGACGTGGCGGCAGACGACGGTCTTGGTGCGGTCGTAGACGATCGTCATCGGCACCCCACCGAAGTGGGCGAACGCACGGCGGTGGCAGTCGAAGAAGGTCTGCAGGTCCTGGCTCGTGGTGAAGCAGCAGAACGGATCGCGCGAGTACGACAGCGTCATGTGGAAGGAGTAGACCTTCCCGATGCCCATGTGGGAAAGGATCTTGCCCTCGTCGCCCCAGTCCACTTGAGCCTGGGCGCCCGGGATCACCTCGAACCGCCGGTGCATGCCCGCCAGTTCCTTCGGGGTGATGCCGAGCTCTTCAGCGATTCGGGGGCGGGCTTCCTGGACGTAAAGCTTGGTCCGCTGGTAGTTGCCGGTGAAACCGTACTCCTGGGCCAGCCGCTCGTGGATGACCGCGGCCTTCATCAGGATCTCCGCCCGCATCATCGAGTCGATCAGCGGCGCGAACTCGTCGATCACCCTCGCCTGCACCCGCCCCTTCGACGACCGGCGCGGAGGCGATACGGGACCGTCGGCAGACAAGTACTTGCTGACCGTCCGCCAGTTCAGCCCCGTCTCCTTGGTGACCTCCGACAGGCTCATCGCACCGGACTCGACCAAGCCGCGAAAACGCCGGAGTTCCAGCCAACGCTCCGGGTCCAAGACCACAGCCCACCCCCCTCTGCACCCCTGAACAAGACAGGCAGCAGAGTGCCGGACACCAGCCCTCAGCACATCAAGAACTCTGCACGTTCATCCGTACGCGGCTCTGCACGTTCACGTGTACGCCGACAGCGGGTGATGTCGGCAGGTGCCCGTGTGCGGGCTGCTGCCTTTGTGCAGGAGCGTGCAGGTCCTCCTGCGTCATGCTCGGCAAGGTGGGTTCCGGTACTGTTGCCGGCCTTTGACGAGCCGGTGCCGGGCCCGTCCGCCGTGGGCCTGCGAGTTCGGCCGGGGCCGGGGTCGGTGCGGGGTTCACCAGCCGTGAGGTTCTGCTGTTTGAGGGAGTCCGACCGCTGTATGCGTATTCTCGTTCTGGGTCACACCGGTTATCTGGGCGCCCATGTCACGGGGCGGCTTGCCGTGCTGCCCGGCGTGCGGGTCCTTGGCGGTGGCCGGTCGGCCGCCGCCGACGTGTTTGTCGATCTGGCCTTCGACTCCGTGGGCCGGCTGGCGGAGAAACTGGCCTCGGCGGCGCCCGATGCCGTCGTCAACTGCGCCGGGGCGACCGGGGGCGACCCGGTGACGCTTGCGGAGGTCAACGCCCGCGGGCCGGCGGTGCTCTGTGCGGCGCTGGCCCGGGCCCGTCCCACGGCCCGTCTGGTCCATCTGGGGTCGGCCGCCGAGTACGGTCCTGGCACGGACCGGGTTTTCGTGCCGGAGTCGGCGGCCGCCTGCCCGGTGACCGTCTACGGTGCCACGAAACTGGCCGGCACGGTGACGGTGTCTGCCTCGGGGCTGGACGCGGTGGTCCTGCGGGTCGGCAACCCGGTGGGGGCCGGCGCGCCGGCCTCGGGGCTGCCCGGCCGGGTCGCCGCCCTGTTGCGGGAGGCGGGGACCGGCCCCGACGCGGTGCTGCGGCTGGGTGATTTGTCGGCGTACCGGGACTTCGTCGACGTGCGTGACGTGGCGCGGGCGGTGGCGCGGGCGGTGACCGCGCCCGGCCCGCTGCCGCCCGTGCTCAATGTCGGTGGCGGGGAGGCCGTCTTGGTGCGCGACCTGGTGCACCGGCTCGCGGACATCGCCGGTTTCCGGGGGCGCGTCGAGGAACAGGGCGCCGGTTCCGCCCGGTCGGAGCAGGTCTTTTGGCAGTGCTCCGACATCTCCGCCGCCGCCGAGGTCCTCGGCTGGCGGCCCGCGTACTCGCTCGACCGGTCGCTGGCCGCGCTGTGGTCGGCCGGCGTCCACCAGGAAGGCGATCGCCCGTCATGACTGCGCCGCCCCTTTCCGGGCGCCGCCCGGACCCGTCCCCTTTCGGGCGCTGCCCGGACCCGTCCCCTTTCGGGCGCTGCCCGGACCCGTCCCCTTTCGGGCGCTGCTCGGGCCCGTCTGCTTCGGGTGGCGCGCCGCTGGCCGGACTTGGTGAAGTCGCCGCGTGCTGCAACGCGCCCGACGGCTTGCGCAACTCGGCCTGTGCACCTTTTTGTTGTACGCCGCATGCTTGTGGAGGCGCTCGTTGGGCAGGAAGGCCGGGCGTGCGCCTGCCGGGCAGCGGCGGAACCGGTGTCGCCCGGTTCGTGACGGCCGCTCGGGTTGCTGCCTCCTTTTTTGCCCGAGCGCCGTGAGCGTCTCGTATGGAGGGTGAGAAGTGACCGCAGCTGAGATTGCCACCGGTCCGGTCGTCATCGACGGCGAGAGTCTCAGCGTCGAGGCCCTGCGTCGTGTCGCGGAGTCGGGCACCGTGGTGGAGGTCGGCGTCGGTGTGGTGCAGAGGGTGCTCAGGAGGCGTGCCTTGCTGGAGGAGCTGATCCTTCGCCGAGTGCCGGTGCCGGGTGTGGTTGGCGGTCACGGCGGCGTGGGCCCGGCGGGCGTCGATGTGTCCGGGGAGTCCGAACGGCAGAGGAACCGGGTGCGCAGCCACAGCGTCGGCGTCGGGCCCCTGTATGCCGAGGACGGGGCCCGGGCCATGCTGACGGCGCGGCTGAACTGCCTGGCCAAGGGGTACTCGGCCGTGCGGCCGGACATTCTCGACCGCATGGTGTTCTGTCCGGACGAGGGGGGTGACCCCGGCCGTGTCCGAGATCGGATCACCGGGTCCGGGTGATCCCGTTCCTCTCGCCCACGCGGCGAGCACCCTGATCCCCACGTGGCGAGCACCCTGATCGGGGAAGGACACGTGCTGCACGAGGGCAGGCGCCTGGAGACCTGCCGGGTCCTGGAGGGGATCGCGCTCACCACGCTCCGGCTCGGTGGCACAGAGGGCACTGCGCTGATCAACGGTACGTCGGGCACGGTCGGCCTGGGAGCGCTCGTGGTGGCACGGGCCCTTGGGCCAGCTGCGCCAGGCGGAGATCGCTTCGGCTCTTTTCAGCGACGCGGTGCAAGGGCCCGGCACCCCGTTCCCGGCCGAAGGGCACGACGCGGCCCGTCCTCGCCGGGGGCGCAGCGACTCCGCCGCCGACTTGCGTGAGCTGCTGGCGGAGGGCCGCGGGGGCGGGGGAGCGGAGCACGGGGGCGGCCGTGACCGGGTTGCCGGGGGCCGCGGGCGCACGGGGCCTGCACGGCGCGTGCGGTGCCGCAGGTGCTGTTCGGCGCGGTCCGGGACACCCTGGGGCACGCCAAGGAGGAACCGGAGAGTGAACTCAACTTTGCGAACGACGACCCTCTCTTCTTCCGGGACGGGAAGGCCGTGTGCGGCGGGAACGCGCAGGGCCAGGCCGCGTGGCGCTTGCCATGGAGTTCGTCACCATCGGGCTCGGCCGCGCCGGCGCGCCGGCCGAACGGCAGGTCGACCGCATGCTCACCCGGCATCCGGGCCCTGGCGTTCCGCGCTGCCTCGTGGCCTCGGATCCGGCACTGCACCACGGGGTCGCGGGCATCGGCCACATCGCACGGGCCCTCATGGCGGAGAACCGGACGGCCGGCGCGCAGGCGGTGACCGCCTTCGGCGACGAGCGGGGGGCGGCCGGTGCGGGGCTCCTGGCGGCCCGCACCGCGCGGCGCGTGCTGCACAACAACGACCGGCTCATCGCCATCGGCCTTCTCGCTGCCGCACAGACCATCGACCTCTCCCGGAGATCCGGCGAGCTGGGCCGGGCGAGCATGGCGACATACGACAGGGTGCGTTGCCTGGTCCCGCCCCTCGGCGTGGACCGTTCGACGGCGCAGGACATCGAACTGATCGCCACTGCCCTCTCCCGGGCGGAGTTCCTCCACCTGCTCGCCCGGCAGGAAGGGATCGTTCTGCGCTGACGGTCCGCGGCAGGGGCGGGGCGGCGAAGCTGCGCACGTGGGAAGAGGCACGGGCCCGCGTGGCCGGTTGAGAATGATCCTCCACAGCCAGGGGCCTTTGGGCCCGGGCACGCATCCGTTCGGGTGGCACAGGTGCGCGTGACCGCGGCCCCCGCCCGTTGCGGACGCCTGGCCGCCGTCACGGCGAGGGAGACAGAGCATGGGCGACATCCCCCTGTCGGATTCCGCGACAAGGAACGCTGCGGTCAGCGGGCGCGGCAGAGCGTCCCCGGGGTGGTGTGCCGATGGGCCGGCGACCGTGCCGAGCGCCGCGGCCCCCGCGTACACGGCCGGCTCCGCGCGTCTGGCCGCAGCCGCGCTGATGCGTCTTTTCATGGACCGAGGCGTCCTCGGCTTCGGTTTCGCCGGCCCGCAGGACCTGGAGGACGGGCCGGGGACGGGAGGACGGGCACCGGCCGCCCCGGCCGGCGTCACCGGTGACCGGGGCGCGGCCGTGCTTGAGAGCTGTGCTGCGAGGGCGTCCACGACCCTGGCGTCCGGCTCCCCGGAAACCGGCCCCCCGGAAACCGGCCGCGCGGCCACGGCGAGAAGCGGGGCCCCGTCGGCCCTGCACCGCCGTCGTCGGGCGGCCCGGTCCGTGAGGAGAGGGATCGTCACGGACCGGACGCGGGCCGAGGAAGGCCGCCACGGCCGGCATGTGAGCGTCACGCCCCCGACGACGGTGCCGGACGGCCCGGCCGTCGTGCACGGCACGCGGGAGGAACGTTGAGAACCGTTGTCCGACGGCTGCTGAGAGACTCCTCACGGCAGGTGCGGTACGTCGATGTCGTGGACCCGCGTAGGGCGGACGGCCTGGTCGCCGCCGTCTACGCGCAGTGCGAGCGGGATTTCGGCGTGCTGGCCCCGCCGCTCGCCCTGCACTCCGCGGCTGTTGCGCCCCTGGCCGCCGGCTGGCTGCTGCTGCGCGAGACGCTGCTCGCGGGCCGCAGTGCGGATCGTGTGGTGAAGGAGGCTGTGGCTGCTGCGGTTTCCCGGGTTAATGAGTGTCCTTATTGTGTCGAGGTGCATCAGGCGAAGTTCGATGTTCTGCGTCTGCCTGCGGGGGAGGGCGTGGTCATGGGAATTGTGCGGTGGGTGCAGGCTGTCGGGGGGCCCGGGGGTTTTTTGCTTCCGGTCCCTGCGGGGGTGGGTCCGGCGCGGGCCGCGGAGCTTTTCGGTGTGGCGGTCACGTTCCACTATCTGAGCCGTATGGTCAGTGTGTTCCTGGGTGATTCGCCTCTGCCCGGGCAGGTGCCCGGGCGGTTACGGGGGGTGGTCATGCGTGTCGTCGCCCGGGGTATGGTTCCCGCTGTCCGTGGCCGTCTGGAGCCCGGCGCGTCGCTGGATCTCCTGCCCCCGGCCGGTCTGCCTCCCGAGCTGGCGTGGGCCGAGGCCAGTCCGGCGGTGTCGGGCTGCCTGGCCCGCGCGACGGCGGCCGTGGACCGGGCGGCGCGCTGGGTTCCTTTGCGGGTGCGCCAGGAGCTTCGGGGGCGTCTTCGCGGGTGGGAGGGGCGACCCGTGGGGCCCGGTCGTGCCTGGCTCGACGAGGCGACGAGGGGGTTTTCCGCGGCGGAAGCGCCGATCGCCCGGCTGGTCCTTTTGACGGCCTTCGCCCCGTACCAGGTCGTGGAAGGCGATGTGTGGTCCTTCCGTGAGAGGTATCCCTCGGACAGGGAGCTGATCGAGGCCACCTCCTGGGCGGCGCTGACCACTGCCGTCCACATCGGGGCCGGTTTCCCGCGCCTTCACCGCACGGCCCCCGACCGGTGAAGGCGCGCCGGGTGTCCCTGGGCGGGTTCCGGCCCCGTGGCGCGTGCCCACCGGGCAGGCGGACTTCGCCTTGGGTGTTCTCAGCAATCACGGACAGGGAACAAGACCGCGTCGGGCTGGTGCTCGCCGGGCGCAGGAGGGAGCGGGTGTGGGAAGCAGGGCAGCACATGTCGGATTGAGGGCGCTGGCCGATCTGGCGACCCCGATGGCGGTTCGTGTGGCGGCCACGCTGCGGGTCGCCGATCACATGACGGCCGGGCACCGCACCGCCGAGGAGATCGCCGCCGCGGCCGGGGCACACGCCGGTTCCCTGGACAGGCTGCTGCGCCACCTGGTCGCCGTCGGCCTGTTCACCCGGGACGGTCAGGGCGTCTACGGCCTGACGGAGTTCGGGGAGCAACTGCGCGACGACCACGTCGCGGGGAAACGCAAGTGGCTGGACATGAACAGTGCCGTGGGGCGGGGCGACCTCGGTTTCGTCGAGTTGGCCCACAGTATCCGCACGGGGCGGCCCGCGTACCCGGTGCGCTACGGAAGGTCCTTCTGGGAGGACCTTGCCTGCGACCCCGGTCTCTCGGCGTCCTTCGACACGCTGATGAGCCATCACCTGGAGCTCGACTACAGCGGTATCGCAGCCGCCTACGACTGGGCGGCCCTCGGGCATGTCGTCGACGTGGGCGGCGGCAGCGGCGGCTTGCTCGGCGCGCTGCTGGCAGCCCACGAGGACCTGTCGGGAACCGTCCTCGACCTGCGGGGGCCGGCATCGGCCGCACACCGCAGGTTCTTGGACACCGGGGTGTCGGAGCGGGCGCAGGCCGCGGTGGGCAGCTTCTTCGACCCGTTGCCGGCCGGCGCCGGCGGCTACGTGCTGTCGGCCGTCCTCCACGACTGGGACGACCGGTCCGCCGTGGCGATCCTGAGGCGGTGCGCGCAGGCGGCGGGCAGTGGTGGCGTCGTGCTCGTCATCGAAGCGGTCGCCTCCGACGAGCACGCCGCCACCGGCATGGACCTGCGCATGCTCACCTATTTCGGCGGCAGGGAACGCGGCCTTGCCGAACTGGGCGACCTCGCCTCACAAGCCGGCCTTTCCGTACGCGCGGTCCACCCCGTCGGCTACGTCTCGATAGTCGAAATGTCCGCTGCCTGAACGCCGTTCGGAAACCGGGGAACGCCTGCCGGCGGAGAGCGCAATCCGCGATATTTCCGATCTCGGGTTCCGGGGGCAGGATGCGAGGAGAACCTCGCAGGAGAATTCACGGAACGGGAGTGGAAATGAGTTCTGGCCCTTCGGCAGTCATGACCGACCGGGACGTCGCGGCTGTGGCCGACGTTCCCCAGCGCATGATGAAGGCGTGGGCGTCCAATGACGCCTCCGCCTTCGCGGGCCTCTTCGCCCGGGACGCGACCATGGTGCTTCCCGGCGACGTCTTCCGGAAGGGAGCCGACGGAATCCGGGAGTTCATGGCCGAGTGCTATGCCGGGCCGTACAAGGGCACGTCGGTTTTCGGAGTGCCCATCGACGTCAGGTTCCTCGGCCCCGACGCGGCGGTCCTGATCACCCAGGGAGGCGTCATGGCTCCCGGGGAGGACTCCGTCACCCCCGACAAGGAGATCCGGGCCACCTGGGTCCTGGGCAAGCGGGACGGTGCGTGGCTCATCGAGGCCTACCACAACAGCCCCGTCCGCCTGCCGTCCTCCTGAAGCCCCCCGCACCGGGGCACCGAAGCCCGGTCGCTGCCGGCGGCCGCCGGCGACCGGTGGCGGGCGGGGACGCTTTGGTCCCCCCGCGTGTCCCTGCCCGCCCGCATCGACAGGCCCTTGCGGACCGGACCCTCTCGTCCGGCCCGCAAGGGCCTGTCGGCGTGCACGTTCGCCGTGCCGGCGGAGCCATGTCCTGTCCGGCGCCGCGGGAAGCCGCTTCCGCCCCGACGCCGACGCCCGTGCCGGTCACTCGCACGCGCGACACCGCCTCGACGCCGGGCAGGCGGAAGGACCGGGCGCCTTCCCGGTGGTTCGCCGTGCCGGGTGTTCCCGGCGGTTCGCCGTGCCGGTGGAGCCATGTCCTGTCCGGCGCCGCGGGAAGCCGCTTCCGCCCCGACGCCGACGCCCGTGCCGGTCACTTGCACGCGCGACACCGCCTCGACGCCGGGCAGGCGGAAGGACCGGGCGCCTTCCCGGTGGTTCGCCGTGCCGGGTGTTCCCGGCGGTTCGCCGTGCCGGTGGAGCCATGTCCTGTCCGGCGCCGCGGGAAGCTGCTTCCGCCCCGACGCCGACGCCCGTGCCGGTCACTTGCACGCGCGACACCGCCCCGACGCCGGGCAGGCGGAAGGACCGGGCGCCTTCCCGGCAGTCCACCGCGCCGCGTGTTCCGGGCGGTTCACCGTGCCGGGTGTTCCCGGCGGTTCGCCGTGCCGGGTGTTCCCGGATACCGTCCGCGCGCACGCACACCCCGGCCGGCCCGCGCCGGCCGGCGGCCCCGGAGGAGTCCGGCCGGGCGCAGAGCGCCCCCGGCGGGTGCCGCCCGGACCGGGCGGCACCCACCGGGGGCGGAAGAGGGAGACTCTGCGCTGTCCGGGGCAGCCCGTGCCCTCCCGGCCCTACAGCGCCGCGGCCGGCACGGCCAGGTCCTCGTGGGTCTCCCCGGCCGGACGCAGGCTGTCACAGACGTGTTCGGCGAGGGCCGCCACGGTCGGCTTCGCCCACAGGATCGTGGGCGGAAGCTCGAAGCCGTACCTGTGCTGCAGGCGCACGCGCAGAGCGACCGTCATCACGGAGTCGACCCCGAGCTCGACGAGGGGACGCTTGATCTCCACCTCCGAGGGGTCGAAGTGGAGCACTCCGGCCACCTGGTCGCGCACATCGGCGGTGACCGCCTCACGTGCCTCCTGCTCCGAGAGGCCTTCGAGGGCGGCGGTGAAGAGCTGCTCGCCCGTGGTGGCGTCCGTCTCGCCGGAGACGGGCAGGTCCCGGAAGACCGGCAGGCACGGTGCGTGCGCGGGGGTCGGCACCACCCGGAGCACGGCCTGGTAGTCGGAGCGGAACCTGTCTCCGAAGGACCACGCCCGCAGCGCCTCGGACGCCGAGACGGCCTCCAGGCCGCGCGAGTTGGCCTCGAACATCGTGGTGTCGATGTCCGACGACATGCCCAGCCCCCGCCAGGCCGTCCAGCCCAGGCTGACGGTCTCGGTGTGCCCTTTTTTGTTGCGGTGGCCCGCGAGTGCGTCCAGGAAGGAGTTGGCCGCGGCGTAACTGGCCTGGCCGGAGAGGCGGGCGAACTGGCCGCAGGAGGAGAACATCACGAAGAAGTCGAGGTCACCGGGCGGGAAGAGCCGGTGCAGCACCATGGCCCCGCGGACCTTGGGGGCCATCACCTCTCGCAGCCCCTCCAGGTCGACCTTGTCCACCAGGGCGTTCTTCACGACGCCGGCGGCGTGCACGACCCCCCGCACCGGCGGCAGACCGAGCGCGCCCGCAGCCAGCGCCGCCGACACCTGGTCGCCGTCCGTGATGTCGAGCGCGAGCACCCGGACCGTCACACCGAGTGCCTCCAGCGCCAGCACGCCGTCGATCCGGCGCCTGGTCTCGGCGTCGGTGACGGCGGGCCACTGGGCACGGTCGGGCAGACCACGGCGGCTGACGAGCAGGAGCCGGCGGGCGCCCCGGTCCACCAGCCACCTGGCGACCTCCAGTCCCAGCGCGCCCAGCCCGCCGGTGATCAGGACCGTGCCCGAGGGCGAACACTGCAGCGGCGTGCCGTCCGCACTGCGGTCGATGCGGCTCAGCCGGGCGACCTCGGTTTTCTGCCCGGTCAGCGAGATGACGTCCTCCGTGCCGGCGGCACCCTCCAGCAGGGCGACCAGCCGTGCGCCGATGCCGTCGGCCGGGGTGTTGATGTCGACGGCCCCACCCCACAGTTCGGGGTGGTCGCCCGCGATGATGCGGGCCAGGCCCCACAGCGGGCCGTGTGCCACCGACCGCTCGTCACGGGCCCCGCGGACGTCATCGGTGAGGCACCACACCCGCTGTGCCGCTGCGCCCCCGGTGAGGTGGGCCCGGATCTCGGCGACACGTTGCACGGTCTGGACGAGCAGCCACGACACCCGCTCCGCCTCCTCCTCCGGCGATGTGCCCGTGCCGGGCCGGGCGGGCGCCACGACCACCGCGCCCGGCCGGGCGAACAGGCCTGGCTGCAGCCCCGTGCGCGGTGAGCCGCCCACCTGTATGCAGGTCATGCCGACCGACTCGAGTTGTTCGGCGAGGGGGACGGTGGCCTCGGGATCCCCGACGAGGACCACCTGCTCCACGGGGCCGCCCCCGGCCTTCTCGTGGTCCTCCGGATCCCAGGGACGCCACACGATCTCGTGCACCAGTTCGCTGGGCAGGACCGCGGCGCCGAGATGTTCCACGGCCGCGAACCGGAGCCCGGTGACCTCGCAGACGACATCCCCCCGCTCGTCGGCGACCCGCACGTCGACCGTGTCGTGCGGTGACCGGGGCGAGCGCGTGCTGTGCACGGTGAGCCGGGCGGGGGGTTGCCCCGACCACGTCACCTGATCGATGGACCGGGACATCCAGAGCACGGTGGCGTCCCCCGGGGAGACCACCATGGCGCTGATGGTCAGCGCGCCGTCGATGACGTGCGCCCAGCTGGTCGCCCGCTGCGCGGGCGGGGGCTCGATCTGCAGCACGGCGAGCTGCTCGTGGTCGTCGTGGCGCAGTTCCTCCAGGTCCCAGGGGAAGGCGTAGCCCTCGACCCCCATGCGCTCGAACATCTCGTCGGCCCTGGTGAGCGACCCCTCCGGGAGCCGGGAGCGGATGGCCTCGGTGTCCAGCCGTCCACCCGCCGGCCGGACCCCCGGCGCGACGGCGGCCGTGGTGTGCGTGATCCACTCGTCCCCGCCGCCGCCGTCGCCGTCGTCGGCGGCGATGCGGGTGGCGAGCGAGAGCGACCTGCCTTCGCGCACGACCTGGACCACGCGGGGCGGTTGCACCGCCAGGGGCGTACGCAGCACGATGTCCGTCAGAGCCGACGGACCGTCCTCCTGCGCGGCGGCGGCGAAGGTGTTGATGATGGACGCCGCCGGGGTGACCTCGACGCCGACGAGCCCGTGGCTCTGCGGGTAGGGGCGGCTGTCCATGTCGAGACGGGTCTGCCACACCTGCCTGGCCGGTGAGCCGCTGACGGTCATCCGGCCGCCGAGCAGGCTGTGGCTTTTGGGGTCGTGCCCACGCCCCAGGCCCGCGTCGGCGGTGGCCTCGGGGAAGATCCAGTAGGCCCGGTGCTGCCACACGGCCGCCGGCAGCCCCACAAGCCCGCCGTCAGTGTGGTGGCTCGCCCAGTCGACGGCCACGCCGTGGCAGTGCAGTTCGGCGAGGTTGTGCAGCAGCGACTCCACCTCGTCGGTGTTGCGCCGAAGCGTCCCGGCCACGGCGGCGTCCTCGATGCCGAGGTCCACAAGCGTCTCGCTGACCGAATGGGCCACCACCGGGTGGCTGGACACCTCCAGGAACAGCCGGTGGCCGTCCTCGGCCGCCGCACGCACGGCCTCGGTGAAGCGGACCGGGCTGCGCAGGTTCGCCGCCCAGTAGCCGCTGTCGCGCGCAGCCCGCGACCGCGGGTCGCCGAGGGCGGTGGTGTACAGGGGGACGGACGGCGGCCGGGGGGTGAGCCGGCGCGCGGCCGACTCGACGTCGCCGATCACCTCGTCCACGTGGACGCTGTGGAAAGCGATGTCGGAGTCGACGGTCCGCGTCCACACGTCCGGCCCCCGCCACTCCTGCGCGACGCGCAGGACCGCCGAACGGTCCCCGGACAAGACCGTGGAGCGCGGACCCGCCGAGATGGCGGCTGCCACGTCCCGCCGGCCCTCTAGGCGCAGGGCCGCCTCCTCGAACGGAAGCCCGACCATGACCATGGCGCCCCGCCCGTCGAGCCGCTGGAGTGCCGCCGCACGGCGGCACGCGAAGCGGGCGGCCTCCTCACGGTCGAGGCAACCGGCCGTCACGGCGGCCGCGATCTCACCGACGGAATGCCCGATGACCGCGCCCGGCCGCATCCCCTTGCTGCGCCACACGTCGGCCAGGCCCATCTGGACGGCGAAGGTCAGTGCCTGGACGTGGGCGGCGCTCCACGGCCCGCCCTCGGTGAGCGCTTCCCGCGGGGTCCAGCCGAGCTCGTCGCGGAACACCGTTGCCAGCGCGTCGAGGGCCGTGGCGAAGACCGGCTCGCTCGCCAGCAGCCGACGGCCCATTCCGGACCACTGGGCGCCGTGCCCGGAGAAGACCCAGACGGCGTCGTCGGCGCGCCCGGCACCGGTGCGCGCCGACGCGGTGCCGGGGCCGCCACGGCCCTCGGCGACCTCGCGCAGTCGGCCGACGAGCTGCTCGGCGGAGTCCGCGACGACCGCGGCACGCTGGGCGAGGTGCGAGCGCCGCCGCGCCAGGGTGTGTCCGACCGACGGCAGCGGGGTGTGGGGACGAGAGGCCACCCAGTCGGCGACCCCGTCCGCCAACGCGCGCAGTCCCGCCTCGGAGGCGGCCGAGAGGGGGAAGAGCGCGGGCGTCTGCACGCCGGCGGAGGCGCCGCGGGACGAGGGCGCCGCCGGCACCGGGGCCTCCTCCAGGATCACGTGGGAGATCGTGCCCCCGACGCCGTAGCTGGAGACGCCCGCGCGCCGGGGCCGTGCGCAGCGGGGCCAGTCCTGCACCCGCCCGACCAGGCGCAGCCCCCAGGAGTCCCAGTCGATGTCGGTGCGGGGCCGGTCGTGGAGGGTGGGGGGGATCAGCTCGTTTCGCAGCGCGAGGACCGTCTTGATCACGCCGGTGATGCCCGAGCCTGCCTCGACGTGACCGACGTTGGGCTTCACCGATCCGACCAGGCAGGGAGCCTGTGGCGGCCGGCCTTCTCCGAACACCCTGGCCAAAGCGGTGATCTCCGCACGGTCACCGGTGGGTGTCCCCGTGCCGTGCGCCTCGACGTAGTCCACGGTGGCCGGGTCCACTCCCGCCCGGCGGTAGGCCTGCCGGAGCATGTGCTCCTGGGCGTCCCTGTCCGGCGCCATCATGCCGTCGGAACGGCCGTCCTGGAAGACACCGCTGCCGCGGACGACCGCGAGGACGGGATCGTTGTCGCGCCGTGCGTCGGAGAGCCGCTTGAGAACGACGACCCCCGCCCCCTCACCGCGGCCGTACCCGTCGGCGTCCTCGTCGAAGGCCTTGCTGCGGCCGTCCGGGGACATGGCTCCGGCGTCGTCGAGGGCCACGTTGAGGGAGGGGGTGGACATGATGTTGAGGCCGCCGACGATCGCCAGGGGCGTTTCCCCGCTCAGCAGGCTCTGGCGGGCCAGGTGGAGGGCCGTCAGCGAACCGGCGCAGGCCGTGTCGACCGCCATGCTCGGTCCGTGGAGGTCCAGGAAGTAGGAGACGCGGTTGGCGATGCCGTACAGCGTCGTGCCGTTCACGGCATAGGCGCCGGTACGCGGGATGTCCTCCAGGAGCCGCCTGCCGTAGTCGTTGGAGTTCGCGGCGGCGTACACGCCGGTGTCGCTACCGCGCAGCGACAGCGGGGGGATACCGGCGTCGGCCAGCGCCTCCCAGGTGAGCTCGAGCATGAAGCGCTGCTGGGGATCGAGGAAGTCGGCTTCCCTGGGCGAGATGCCGAAGAAGTCGGCATCGAAGCCCTCGATGTCCTCGAGGAACGCACCGCGGCGAACGGTGTCCCGCATGGCCGCGGTCGCCTGCGGGCTGCCCGATGCGTAGGGCTCCCACCGCTTGTCCGGCATGTCGCCGACCGTGCTCCTGCCGTGGACGAGGAAGTCCCAGAACTTGTCCGGCGAGTCGAGATCCGGGGCGTACCTGCAACTCATACCGATAATGGCGATTGCTTCGTCGGGTGCTGCGTACTGCGTCAAGTCCTCGCTCCTGTTCAGTTCACCGAACGGACACGACACGAATCGGGGCCGACGATCGCCTCGTCCGGCAGCCGTGTCTGCGGAGGCGTTCCGCCCCGCTGCCTTTGCCCGGGAAGAACCCACGCGAGGGTGAGCCGTCCCCATGAGCGACAGATTCGGCCTGCCCGTGACACCCGGACAACTCCTGACGTGCGGCGTGTGCGGGCGCCTTGATCGCACCGCGTGATCCAGCAATCGGTGAGACGACCGCGGGGCGGGGCCTCCCTAGGCTTCGGGGGCAGGAGCTCAGCGGCCGTGGCGGGTGCGCATCAGCCCCGGCGGCCGGGCCCTACGGCCCGGCGGGCGCCGGTTGCGCCCGAAGCCGCCGGGAGGTCGTCATCAGCCGTGCCCGGCACCCCGGGCGGCGGAACAGCCCACGGAGCAGTCATGCATGAGACAGCAGTAAGGCCGACCCGCGCGGGATTCGTCCCCTGGCCCCCGGACGTGGCAGCCCGTTATGCGGCCGACGGCCACTGGGAAGGACGCCCGCTCACAGCGCACCTGGTGGAGACCGCGCGGAAGGCACCGCAAGCCGTTTGCCTCGTCGACGGCCCGCTCCGCATGAGCTACCGCGAGCTGATGGCGCGCGCGGACGGGGCCGCCGTCCGCATGAGAGAGCTCGGTCTTCGCGCGGACGACCGGGTGGTGGTGCAGCTGCCCAACTGCTGGGAGCACGTGGTCGTGACCCTCGCGTGCCTGCGGCTCGGCGCCCTGCCGGTCTGGGCGCTGCCGCAGTACCGGTCTCGCGAACTGTCGGGCGTGGTGGCCCACGCCCAGGCCAGGGCCGTCGTCGTGCCGGACGTGTACAAGGGGTTCGACCACCAGGCGATGGCACACGAGGTGGCAGGGGCGCAGCCGGCTGTCGGGCACGTCCTCGTGGCGGGGGCCGACGTCCGGCCGGACAGCGTCGATCTGCGTGCGCTGTGCGAGCCCCTGGAGGCGGACGAGGCCGCACGGGTCGCGGCCGAGCTGGATCTGTCCGCGCCGCGTGGTGACGAGGTCGCGATGCTCAAGCTGTCCGGCGGCACGACCGGGCTGCCCAAACTCGTGGCGCGCACGCACAACGACCTCGCCTGCATGATCAAGCGCGCCGCCGAGCTGTGCGGCTTCGGGCGCGAGACCGTGTACCTGGCCGTCCTGCCGCTCGGCCACGGCTTCCCCAACACCGGCCCCGGGGTCCTCGGCACGCTCCTGGCCGGGGGACGGGTGGTGATCTCCCGATCGCCGGCGCCCGAGGCCGCGTTCGAGGCGATCGAGCGGGAACGGGTCACCGCCACGTCCGTGGTTCCGGCCGTCGTCATGCGCTGGCTCCGGTACCGGGAGGAGAACCCGGGCCCCGACCTGGGGTCGCTGGAGCTCCTCCAGGTCGGGGCCTCACGGCTCGAGCCGGAGGCGGCCCGGCAGGTGGGACCGAAACTGGGCTGCAGGCTGCAGCAGGTCTTCGGGATGGCGGAGGGCCTGCTGTGCCTCACCCGCCTGGACGATCCCGACGACGTGGTCCACCACACCCAGGGACGGCCGATCTGCCCCGGCGACGAGATCCGGGTGGTGGACCCGGAGGGCAGGACGGTGGGCGTGGGGGAACCCGGGGCACTGCTCACCCGGGGCCCGTACACACCGCGCGGCTACTACGACTCGCCCTCCGCGGACGCGCGGGCGTTCACCCCCGACGGCTGGTACCGGACCGGTGACCTGGTACGCCGTACGCCGGACGGCAACCTGGTCGTGGTCGGCAGGGAGAAGGACCTCATCAACAGGGGCGGAGAGAAGATCAACGCCGAGGAGGTGGAGAGCTTCGCGGTGCAGGCCGACGGCGTTCTGCAGGCGGCCGCCGTAGGCCTGCCGGACAGCGAACTGGGCGAACTGGTCTGCCTGTTCGTCGTGCAGGCCGACGGCGCGCAGGTGGAGCTGGCGGACATCCGGAGGGTGATGGAGAGGGCCGAGACGGCGTCGTTCAAGCTCCCGGAGCGTCTGATCACGGTCCCCTCCCTGCCCACCACACCGATGGGCAAGATCGACAAGAAGGCGCTGCGCGCTGCCGCCGGCCGGATGTCCACCACCTGACCGGCCGCGCGAAGGGCTCCCCGCCGGCCACACCGGCGGGGAGCCCTTCGCGGCTCGCGGACCCTATCCGCAGCGGTACAGCGCCGCGTCGCTGAACCCCGGTACCGGCAGCCGGGCCTGTTCCTCGTCGAAGGGCTCGCCGCCGTAGACGCCGGGGTCGACGAGCCGGCAGTTCTCGCGCACCCAGGCCAGCCGCTTCTGCTGCACGCTGCCGCCCATTCCGGCCATGCCGCCCAGCCGCGCTTCGCCCGGATGGGCGGTGAGAACGAACTTCAGGTCCCCCCGGTCGACCCATTCGCCGAGCTGGTCGACGGTGGGTGAGTCGTCGGCGCCCAGGAATCCGCCCATGCCGACGACCGCGGCACCGGTCTCGATGATGAACGACGACGAGGCGAGTCCGCCCCCCTCGACGGCGAGCGTCACGCCGGCACCGCCCGAGTGGCGTTCGGCGTACTCGAGGATCCGCCGGTTGTCGGCGGAGAGGCGGGAGCCGCCGAAGCCCTTCCCGCTCCGGGTGCCGGCAGGGGCGGCGCCGTCCCCGCCCGGCGCCGGGACGCCCTCGGGCAGCTGCATGCCCTCAGGCATCTGCATGCCGCCGGGCGTCTGCGTGCCGCCGGGCAGCGGGAGACCGGGAGGCGTCTTCAGGCCCCGGGGTGCGCGGCCCTTGTCCGGGGGCATGCCGGCGGGCGGCGTCATGCCGTCCGGGAGTTCCCCGCGCAGCAGGGCGCTGAACGCGTTGTTCGGCGGGCCCGCCGTGGGGAAGCCGCCGTTGTCGGCGGCCACGGCCGCGGTGCCCACGGACCACACTCCGGGGGCCAGCAGCACCGCTGCCGCCCCGACGACCAGCCCGGCGTGGCCCAGGGGACGCCGTCCCGGCGACAGTCTGGCCGCCACCAGTGCGAAGACCGCGAAAGCGGCGAGCCCCAGGGCCGCCCATCTGGTCCAGCCGTGCCACGAGGTGTCCCTGGAGACCAGGACGAACGCCCAGACCGCCGTGAGCGCGACCGCGGCCGGCAGGAGCATCCACTCCCGGCCGTTCGGCCGGCCGTACTTCCGCCAGAGCAGGGCGATGCCCGCCGCGCAGACCGCGGCGACCGCCGGCGCCAGCATCGTCGTGTAGTACGTGTTGAAGATGCCCTGGGTGAAGCTGAAGACTCCGCCGACGAGCACCAGCCATCCGCCCCACAGCAGCCAGCCCGCCCGCTGCAGGGGGTCACCCGGGGTCTCGAACCACAGGCGGCGGTAGCCGGCGGCTCCCACGACGGCCAGCACCAGCAGGCTGAGCGGCAGCAGCCAGGAGATCTGGTCCCCGACCTCGGCGGAGAACATACGGGTGACCCCGGGCATTCCGCCGGAGAGGCCGACCATCGCGAGGGGCACGTTGATCCCGGAGCCGCCGGGCTGCTGGCCGGTGCCGAACAGCGCGCCGAACCCGTTGTAGCCGAAGACGAGCTGGAACGCGCTGCCGTTCGTGCTGCCGCCCATGTAGGGCTTGTCGCCCGGCCACAGATCGTGCAGCGCGGGCCACCAGAACGAGGAGACGACCAGTACGGCACCCGCGGCCAGGACGTCGCTGATCCTGCGTCTCACCGGGCTGGTGCTGCTGAGCAGGAACGCCAGGGCCAGTACCGGCACGATGATCCACGCCTGCAGCATCTTCGCCGTGAACCCGCAGCCCACGAAGAAGGCGCACAGCAGCAGCCACCTGGTGCGGCCGCGGTCCGTCCCGGCGTGGATCGAGCGGGTGAACGCGTACGCCGCCGCGACCAGCAGCAGCATCAGGAGGGAGTCGGTGTTGTTGTCGCGGTTGATGGCGACGGTGATGGGGGTCAGCGAGAGGATCAACGACGCCAGCAGCGCCACGCGTTCCCCCGCCCATGGCCGGACCGTGCGGTGCAGCAGGAACACGGTGGCCACGCCTTCGAGGGCCTGGGGGAGCAGCATCGACCAGCTGTGGTACCCGAAGAGCGCCACCGACGCCGCCTGGGGCCACAGTGCCAGAGGCGGCTTGTCGACCGAGACGGCGCCGTACGGGTCCGCGGCGCCGAACAGGAAGTTGGTCGGGCTGTGCGTCATCGACCGCACGGCGGCGGAATAGTAGGCGTTGCCGTAGTTGCTGGAGCCGATGAGCCACAGGTAGAGCAGGCCTGCGAGCCCGCAGATCCCGGCGAGCGCCCATGCCTTCGCCCGGCTCCGGCCGTCCCGGGCCAAGGGCACCGGAGCCGGAGAGGAAGCGGTCACCGACGGGGGCCCGTGTGTAACGGAAGACATGCTTCTGTTGTCCCTTTCATCTCTGCTACGCCCCTCGGCAGGTGAGGAGAGGCCGGTGGAACACCCTCACGCCCCCTTGAGCAGGCTCCCCTTGATCGAGTCGAACTCGGCGTTGGCGCGGTCGTAGTCGTCGGGGCGGCCGATGTCCAGCCAGTACCCGTCGAAGGGGTACTCCGCCGGCTGGACACCGCGGGCCAGCAGGTCCAGGACCAGGTCGTCGAAGCCGAACGGCATGTGGGACGGATAGGTTTCGAGGGTGGTGCGGCTCAGGCCGTAGACCCCCATGCTGACCCGGTAGTCGACCGTCGGCTTCTCCACGAAATGGACCACCCGGTCGCCGGCCGTGGTCAGCACGCCGAAATCGATGCGCACCTCGCGCGTGCAGGTCGCCACCGTCAGCGGCGCGCCGCCCCTTTGGTGGTGGGCCAGCACATCGGCGTAATCCAGGTCGGTGAGGATGTCGCCGTTCATGACCAGGAAGTGTTCGGGCAGCCGGTCGAGGATGCCCAGGACCGGGCCGATCGTCCCCCGGGGCGTGTCCTCCGCGGCATAGGCGATGTCCATGTTCCATCGGCTGCCGTCGCCCACGAAGGACCGGATGAGGTGGCCGAGGTGCCCGATGGCGAGCGTCACCGAGTCGAATCCCCGCTGGGAGAGCTGGCTCAGGACGATCTCCAGGATCGAGAACTCGTCACCGATCGGCACCAGGGGCTTGGGCAGCCGGCTGGTGTACGGCCGCAGCCTCGTCCCCTTGCCGCCCGCCAGGATCACTGCGTGCATGTTCCGCATCTCCCTCAGCGGTTGTAATGAGCCGGTCTGTAGCCCGCCCGGTTCACGGGATCCCGGAACCATTCGATGGTCCGCCGCAGGCCGTCCTCACGCTCCACCCGGGGGCGCCACCCGGTGCGCGCGCGCAGTCTCCCGGCGTCGCAGACCAGGCGTACGACCTCGGAGTCCTTGGGGCGCAGACGCTGCGGATCCTCGTCGATCGACGCGTCGGCGCCCATCAGCCGCATGATGTCCGCAGCGAGCCGGCCGATGGACACCTCCGTCCCCGTGCCGGCGTTGAAGACCTCCCCCACCACGGCCGACGCCGGCGCGGTGCCGACCGAGACGAAGGCCTCGGCGGTGTCGGTGACATAGGTGAAGTCACGGGTCGGCGCCAGGGAGCCGAGGGTGATGTGCCGGGCCCCGGCGGCGAGCTGGCTGACGATCGTGGGGATCACCGCGCGGGCCGACTGACGGGGACCGAACGTGTTGAACGGCCGCAGTGTCACCGCGGGCACACCGTAGCTGAGGTGGTAGGACTCGACGAGCTTGTCCGCGGCCACCTTCGTCGCCGCGTAGGGCGACTGGGCCTGCAGGGGATGGTCCTCCCGGATCGGTACCGTCCTCGCCGATCCGTACGTCTCGCTCGTCGAGGTGTGGACCAGCCTGGACGTCCCACTGGCACGCACCGCCTCGAGCACGTTCAGCGTGCCCATGACATTAGTGTCCGCGTACGAGCGCGGCGCCTGATAGGAGTACGGGATCGCGATCAGGGCCGCCAGGTGGTACACGACCGAGGCCCGCTCGACCAGCGCCAGTACCGACGCCGGGTCGCGGACGTCGCCGGGGCACACCTCCACCTGGGCCAGCACCTCGGCGTCGAGCCGGTCGAGCCACCCCCACGAGGCGAACGAGTTGTACAGGACCATGGCCCGTACCCGGTGTCCCCGCCGCACCAGCGTCTCGACCAGGTGCGACCCGATGAAGCCTTCGGCCCCGGTGACCGCTACGAGTCCGGCCATGGATCCTCCTGGAGGTGTGCGCCGAGAACCTGCCGGCCCGGCGGGGCCGGTGGTGCCGTCCACCCGCTCGGAGGCCCCCCTACGGTCACACACGGCAGCGCGCTTTTGCTTCTTCCAATGTGCGGGCCTGCCCGCGGACGCTCATCGGCCCGGTCGCGCGGAGGCAGCCGCACGCCTGGCCACGAAAGTCCAACGCGCCTGGTTGTTGCCGACGTTGGGCCACACCCGGTGGCCCGAGAGGCCGGCCTGCCGTGCTCGGGCCGTCATCTCGGCCTCGCCGAGCCGGGTGAGGCCGAGCCGCCGCCGGCGACGCGCGTAAGGGGAGAACGCCAACCGCACGAGTGCCGGCACCGCCTCCCCGAGGAAACCCTCGCGCAGGGCGAAACGCAAAAGCTCGGCCGTGTCCGACACCAGCCCCGCTCCCGGGGGCACGAGGTCCCCGACGACGAGGAGCCCGCCGGCGCCCAGAAGCCGGTGTGCCTCCCGCAGGAGGGCGTCCAGTTCGTCCACGTCGAGATACTGCGCCACCGAGTGCACGACCATCAGGTCGACCGACCCGGCGGCCAGGTCCGTGAGCTGACCCGGCGAGATGACACGGATCCCCGGCTCGTTCGCGAACCGGTCCGTGATCCGGGCCCGGATCGTCTCCGCCGCCTCGCAGAGGACCACTTCCTCACAGGCCGCGGCGATGCGCGTGGCGCACAAGGCGTCCCCGGGACCGTAGTCGAGCACGCGTCCGCTTCCTTCCGGAAGCAGACGGACGATGTCGCGGGCCACCGCCCGGAAGTGCCGGTCCCGGTGCCGGTCGCCGATGTAGACGTCCTGCCTGCTGTTCCATTCCTCGAGCCAGGCCGACATGGCGGCTCCTTTCCGGTGGACCGCCCGTCACGGCCCCACCGCGTGCGCAGGCGGGCCGTGCTGCGGCACAGTCTGGCCGACCACCGGGGCGAAGCCGTCTTCCTGGTTGCGGTGGAGCGGAACCGGCGCAAGGGGGAGGATGCCGCCGACGGCCCGTCAGGCCGACGCTGGGACCCTCCACCGCCCGATGCGCGCTCGCCGCGCGGCCATTGAGAGGCAGCGTCCATGACCGCGACCGCCGAAGAGTCCGCCGAACTGACTCGCGTGTCCCTGACCGAGATCGTGATTCCGGTGCGCAACGAGGAGAAGGCGCTCGCACGGAACGTGCACCGGCTGCGCGACTACCTCGTCCGGAACTTCCCCTACCCCTTCGTGATCACCGTCGCGGAGAGCGGCAGCGCCGACAGGACGCCCGAGATCGGTGAGGCCCTGGCCCGTCAGCTCCCCGAGGTGCGGTTCGTGAGTCTCGACGCAAGGGGCCGGGGCCTGGCTCTCAGACACGTGTGGGGCACGAGCCGGGCCGACGTGGTCAGCTACATGGACGCCGACCTCTCCATCGACCTGGACGGATTCCTCCCGCTCATCGCTCCGCTCGCATCGGGCCACAGCGACTTCGCCATCGGCACGCGGCACGCGCGCGGGGCGAGCGTGCAGCGGTCCCTGCTGCGCGCCACGCTCTCCCGCACGTACAACCTGATCCTGCGCGTGGTCCTCGGGGTGCGCTTCTCCGACGCCCAGTGCGGTTTCAAGGCCGGCCGGCGGGAGGTCGTGCAGGCCATACTCCCCACCGTGCACGACGACAAGTGGTTCTTCGACACCGAACTGCTCTGTGCGGTGCAGCGCCAGGGGCTGCGCATCCACGAGGTCCCGGTCGACTGCCTCGACGACCCCGACACCACGGTCGACATCGGCCGTACCGTCGTGGACATGCTGCGGGGGGTCGCCCGCGTGGCGGGCCGCCGGCTGAGGGGCGCCCTCGGGGCGCCGCTGCCCTCACACCTGCGGCGCCCCGGTGTGCCCGCCGCCCCGGCACGCAGGTTCCTGCGCTTCGCCGTGGTCGGAGCGGCGAGCGGACTCCTGCACGTCGTGTTCTACCTGCTGTTCACCACCGTGATGCCGGCGCTGGCGGCGAACACGCTCGGTCTGTTCCTCGCCACGGTCCTCAACACCGCGGCGAACCGCCGGATCACCTTCGGAGTACGCGGACGCCGGGACGCCCTGCGTCATCAGGCCAGGGGATTCGCCGCCTTCCTGCTCGCTCTCGCCTGCACCAGCACGACGCTGCTCGCGGCCGGTCCGGGGAGCGGCAGGGCCGTCGAACTGACGGTCCTGCTCGCCGGCGACGTTCTCGCCTCCGTGGTGAGGTTCGCCCTCCTGCGGCACTGGGTGTTCGGCTCCTCCCGGAGCCGGGACGGCAAGGAGACGGACCGGTGACGGGACGGCTGCTCATCGTCAACGCCGACGACTACGGTCTCAGCGAGGGGATCTCCCGGGGCATCCTGAGGGCGCACGACGAGGGAGTGGTGACGAGCGTCTCGGTGCTCGCCGTCGGTCCGGCGGTGGCACGGTCGGCCGCCTGGCTGCGGGAGCGGCCGGCCCTCGGGGCCGGTGCCCACCTGGCGGTGGTGGGGGAGGACCCCCCGCTGCTGAGCGCACGTGAGATCCCCACCCTGGTCGACCGGCGGGGCTCCTTCCGCCCGGGCTGGCGGGCGTTCATGACCGCCGCGGTCACCGGGCGCGTCGACATGGCGGACGTGCGCCGGGAGTTCCAGGCGCAACTCGGCCGCCTCACCGACGACCTCGGCCTGACGCTGAGCCATGTCGACACCCACCAGCACCTCCACCTCTACCCGCCGGTCGCGCGGATCGTGACGCAACTGGCTGCGGACCGGGGAATCGGTGCCGTGCGCGTGCCGACGAGCGCCGCCCTCGGACCGCGGGGACTCGTGATCCGCCACTGGAGCCGCGCTCTGGCGGCCCGGCTGAACGTCGCGCAGCTGGCGTTCCCCCAGACGTACGGGGGACTCGATGAGGCGGGTGCCCTGACGCTCCCGCGCCTCGAAGCCCTGGTCGACCGTCTGGCCCGCGGCCGGGCCGACGTCATCGAGGTCAACTGCCACCCCGGTGAACCCACAGCGGGCGACCGGGCCCGCTACGCGTGGGGTTACCGGTGGGAGGAGGAACTCGCGGGCCTCACCTCCCCGTTCCTGCGCGAGACGCTGCAGCGGCTGGACCTGCGCCTGGGCAGGTTCAGCGATCTTCCCCCCCACGGCACGCGCGCGCCGTGGGCGGGAAGCGGCGAGCCGCCCCGCCGCACCGGGTGACGAAAGACGGACCGCACCACGGCGGCAGCCGTGATCCGCACGGCCGCCGTCCCGGACCGCAAGGGCCGCAAGCAGACCTGGACCGGTGCCGTCCTCCTCGGCCTCGGCGTCGTCCTACTGG
>NZ_JBEZBE010000058.1:0-31460 GCF_040646935.1 Streptomyces sp. NPDC044984 | reverse complement strand
AAGATCTCGGTCTTGACCTGCTCGTTCTCGACCACGGCCTCGATCACCAGATCACGGTCGGCGAACTCGCCGACGCCCGGGCGGCTGCCCCGAACCCGCGGGCCGGTCAGTTGACGGTCAGGACCGCCGTGTTGTCCGTGAGGTCCGGGTCGAAGTCGAAGGGGTACTCGCCGAACTCGCCGTACGGGGGGTGGATGCTCACGGCACCGGTCGCGCCGGGCACCACGGTGTCGACGCGCACGGAGAACGCGAACGTGCGCCGGGTGTCCTCCAGCACCCAGTACGGCAGGCCGCAGTCGTAGCGCGGGGCGCCCGTCCGCTGCGGGTGGTAGCCGCCGTCCAGGGTGCGCGGGGAGCAGCCGGACGGCACGCCGGTGACCGTGGTGCCCTCGGGCACGACCAGCCGGACCTCGGCGACCGGGTCGCCGGAGCCGAGGTTGCCGAACCAGGCCGGTCCGTCGTTCTTGAACGTGAGCTCGGCCGTGACCGTCTCGCCCGCCGCGCCGGAGACGGTGTCACCGGTCACGGAGAAGTCCGCGGTGTTCTCCACGCCGATCTGGAGAGCCGTGTAGTCGTTGTCGGAGTCGATGTCCTGGGCGCCGCCGCCCGGCTCGACGTCGATGTCGAGCCGCTCGTTCAGCGCGTGCGGGGCGAGTCGCACCGTCAGCGGCTCGGGCAGCTCGAAGGAGTCGCCCGGCGCCAGCACCTGGTCGAACGTGCAGACCGCCTTGTTCGACGGTGCGTAGTCGCCGCCGTCCGCCGTGGTGTAGGCGCAGGCGTCGTACCGGGTCAGGTCCGTCAGGCCGTACGAGGCGTACAGCTTGACGGTGAACCCGTTCGCGCTCTCGTTGCCGTTGTTGGTGACCTTGAACGGGATCGTCCGCTCGTCGCCGGGCAGACCGTCCTCGATGTCGGCGACGGGGTCGATCGCGAGGTCGGGTCCGGCGCCGACGGTGAGCGTGGTGTCGAAGCTGTCGTGCGGCGCGGTGAGCGTCCCGTCGGGGCCACCGGTGGCCGTCGCCTCGTAGGTGATCCTGCCCTGCGCGCCGACTTCGGCGCCGTCGGCCGCGCGCACCGTCAGGAACACCTGGTCCTCGTAGTCGCCGCCGATCGCGGGGACCACGGGGATGTCGCACACCGCGCCGGCGCCGCCCGGCGTGCAGTTGTCGGACCAGGTCACCTCGGCGACCCCGGCGAGGCCGGAGACGTCGATGGTGAGCCTGCCGTCGGTCACCGTGAAGTTGTCGTTGTCGTGGTAGATGCCGACGCCGAGGGTGCGGGACTGCGGCTGACCGCCGTCGGTGCCGGTCGGCAGCGTCTGCTCGTACGGCGTGTTGATCCACAGCTGGTCGGTCTGCGGCGGGTCGTCGGCGGCGAACGCGGGCGCGGCGAGGCCGGCCGTCAGCAGCCCCGCCGCCACCGCCACGGCGGCGCCGGATCTGAGACGTACCGGGCGTCCGGCAGATAACAGGCTCATCGTTACCCCCCAAGGGTGTGATAAGGCGACTGGCGCGCCGGGAGCCCCGGCACACCGGAAGGATCATCACACGGCGGGGAAGCCCGGCGCGCCCCGGTTTCCGGCCCTCGCGGCCTGTCCCGTGGCCGGCGCCCGGGGGGTGCTCCGTACCGCCGGCGCTCCAGCCGGACTTCTGCATCTGTCCTGGTCAACGGCCTGGGGGTGGGAAGTGCGGCGGGGGTTCGGCTCACGCGGTACCTGTTCTCCCGCAGCCGTGGGGACGCCGATGGCCTGCGCGACGGCCCGCAAGCGTGCGTGACCGGACGACTCGGCCACCCGAGCGGTGTGTTGATCCCCGACGACACCGGCTTCGTGGAGAAGGGCGCCGCCTCCGCACCTCAGGCGTCGACGAGCCGTGCGGATGACGGGACCTGCGGCGTCACGTCCCGGGTGCCGCGCCACTCACGGGGGGACACCCCGTAGGCGGCCCGGAACACCCGGCTGAAGTGCGCGGCGCTGATGAACCCCCACCGGTGTGCCACCGCGGCGATCGTGGTGTTCCCGTGGAGCGCCAGGTCGCGTCGGCACGCCTCCAGGCGACGCCGCTGGATCAGCCGGCCGACCGTGGCGTCCTCGCTCTCGAACAACTTGTGCAGATAGCGCAGGGATATGTGATGGGCCCGGGCGATGACCTGCGGGGTCAGATCGGGATCCGCGAGATGCCGGTCGATGAACGCCCGGATCCGCAGCAGCAGTGCCCGGTTCCCACCGGGCGTTTCCCCGGTCGTCCGGCCCAGGACCTCGTCGGCCAGCACACCGAGCAGGTCCACGACGTTACGGGCCATCAGCTCGCCGGTGCGGGGCAGGTAGTTTCCGGCGCCGTCCACGAGTCCGGAGAGGAAGGGCGAGAGCAGACCGCCGAGAGGCGTGTCGGGGCCGACCGGGCAGGCGGTCATGCGGGCCACGTCGGACTCGCTCAGGCCCAGCACGTCTCTCGGCAGGACGAGGGACTTGGTCCGGAAGGACTGGGGAAGATCCAGCCGGACGGGGCGTGCCATGTCGTAGACGAAGACGTCCCCGGGTCCGAGGAGTGCGTCGCGGCCGTCCTGCTCCAGGCGGGCGACTCCTCTGTCCAGCAGTTTGACCACCACGTACTCGTCCTGGCCGTCCTGCGTGACGAGCCGGCGCGTGCGCAGGGCGGACAGGCCGTCGCCGTCCACGGTGACGGCCTGGAGCCGGCCGAGCGGCGTCGCCCGGATCATGCCGGAGTACACCTCGTCGGGGACAGTCATGTCCACGGCGCCGAATGTCCGGGACAGGGCTTCGCGCCAGTAGGCCCGTCTGCCTCGGGCGGGCAGCGCATCGGTGGTGTGGAAGCTGCCGGGGGTGCTTCTCTCCTGGACATCCGGCGCCATGGTCTCCGCCCTTCGACTGGGGTGTGCCTGCTGCGACACCGTGCCCGCCGGCCGGGGGGCGGCACATCGCGTGAACCCGCTGGATCAAGGGCCGGACCGGGAAGGAACCGCCCTCGCCCGACGGCTCCGCTGCCGGCGCCGGCGGTGACATGACGCGGGGGGCGACGAGCAGCGGGGCGGTGGGCGCGACGGACATCCACCGGGCCGGCCGGTGTCCGTCCGGAAGTCGAGGGACCGGTCAGTCACCGGTCGCGATCTGCTGCGCGTGCCTGAGAGCTTCCTCCGGTGTCCGCTCTCCCGACAGCGCGGACTGGATCGCGGTGTAGATCCCGGTCGCCGCCTTGGGCCACCTGACGCCGAGTTCGCGGGTGCGGACGCGCGCTCCTTCCACGCTCCTGACGAAGACGGCCATCACCGGGTCCTGTTCGGCGTAGCGGTCGGCGACCGCGGTGCGGGACGGCACGGTGAAGTGCTGCTTGGCCAGGGTGAGCGTGTTCGAGGGGCTGTTCAGGCAGGCGAGGACCTCGGCGGCCTTCTTCCGCCGCTCCTCGGAAGGGCCTTGCGGGAGCGTCCACACCTCGCCGCCGAGGGGCGTGACCGGGTCCTGCCCCGCCCGGGGAACAGGGACGGGGGCCACTCCCCAGTGCAGGTCCTCGTCGCCGTCCAGGGCGGCGATCCGCCAGGGGCCGTTGATCATCATGGCCGTCCGGCCGGCGGCGAACTGGTCGTGGACGTCGGCCTGCGTCCAGTTCAGCACCGACTTCGACATGGATCCGTTCTCCACCAGGTCGACCCAGAGGCGGAGTGCCTGGGCGGCCTGCTCGGTGTCCAGTCGCTTCTCGTGCCCGCCGTTGGACCACAGGAAGGGCAGGAACTGCCAGCTGCTCTCGAACGTGGCGCTCGCGTCGACCGCCATGCCGTAGCGCCCGTCCCGGGTCAGCTCGGCGGCCGCCTCCTTCAGTTCGTCCCAGGTCCTCGGCACGGCGACACCGGCCTCGGCGAGCATGTCCTTGTTGTAGAAGAGGGCGACCGTGCTGACGTAGGGGGCCAGCCCGTACACCTCTCCCTCGTACGTGCCCGCTGACAGGATGCCCTCGGCGAAGCCGGTGGTGTCGATGCCGTACCGGTCCAGCGGGGTCAGCGCGCCGGTCTGCGCGATCTGCTGCAGGTCGGCGTTGTCCAGCATCAACAGGTCGGGAAGGGTCCGCGACGAGGCCTGCCGCAGGACCCTGGGGACGAGGGACGCCGGCGGAACGCTCGTGTGCTCGACCCTGACGCCGGCGGTCCTGCCGCACGCGGTGAGCACCTCGTTCCACTGGGTGTGCTCGGACCGCTGGGTGTAGTAGTCGAGCACGGTGATGGAGGTGACCTCGCCGGTGGCGGACCCGGTACCGGTTCCGTCGGCGCACCCGGTGGTGGCCAGTGCCAACGCCGCGGCTGCGACCGAACGAGCGGCGATGCGGCGCGCCGGCCGTCCAGCCGGTGGGGTCATGCGAGTGCCTTCGTCGAGTGACTGTCCGCGGACCGGGGTCGGCGCCGCGAGGACGGCGGACCCCGGGAGCCGTCAGAATAGTCCACACCGGCGTCCGCCGTTCGAACGCGCCCTGAACACCCCCGATGGGCGACGCCGCAGGGCACCCGGCCTCCTCGCGGCTCCGTCGAAGGCCGTCGCCGCCGCGGTCATCGTCCCCGTCCGGCGGCTTCCCGGATCATCGCCACCACGGCGTCGGGCTGCGACAGCGCGACGGCGTGTGAGCCGTCCAGTACGTACTCGGTGGCCGCCATGCGTTGTGCCATGAAGCGCTGGGCGGTGGGGTTGAGTACCCGGTCGGCGGTCGCGATGGCGTACCAGGAGGGCACGGAGGTCCATGCCGGCGGTCCCGATCGACCGGTCAGCGCGCTGCAGGCGATCGGGCGTTGCACCACGGACAGCAACTCCCTGACGCCGGGCGGCAGGTCGGCGGCGTAGACCTGCGGGAACAGCTCCTTGCGGATGTACAGCTCGTGGTCCGGGCCGCCGGGAATCCGAGCGGGCAGAGCGGCTGTGACGGTCGCGTCGGCCACCGGCGCGGGGGCGAAGCGGTTCGTGACGTCCAGGACGCACTCGCCCGCGTCGAGGCCGAACGCCGCGACGTAGCACAGGGCCACGACGTTGTCGGCGGCGGCTTGGGTGATGACCGCGCCGCCGTAGTCGTGGCCGACCAGGACGACCGGCACGTCGATGTCCCGCAGCATGCTCCTGATGTGGGCGGCGTCCTGCGCCAGACCGCGCAGCGGGTTCGCCGGGGCGCGCACGGTCAGTCCGTCGGCGTGCAGCAGGCTGACGACCTCCGCCCACAACGAGGCGTCCGCGAACGCGCCGTGCACCAGCACGACGGCCGGCGGTGAGGAGCTGGATCCGTGCATGCCTGTGACCTCCGGCTGTAGGGGAACGTCCCAGTCAAGCGCGTCCGGGTGCGGCACGGCATCGCGTGAACGTACCAGCGGATCCCCTCAGTCGTCGGGCAGGGCCATGACCAGGTTGGCCAGCTGAACCCGGGAGTTGACCGACAGTTTGCGGAAGACGGACGTCAGGTGGGTGTTGACCGTGTGCGGGGAGACGACGAGCAGGTCGGCGGCCGACCGGTTGGTGTGGCCCTGGGCGACGAGGCGCGCGATCTTCTTCTCCGAGGCCGTGAGAGCTCCCCATCCCTGCACGGGGCGCTGAACGGTCGCCGCCCTGCGGCCGGCTGTTCCCGCACCCTTCAGGGCGTGCTGGACACGTGCCGCCGCGGCGTGGGCGCCCGACCCGGCGAACGTGTCACGGGCGTGCGTCAGCGCGGCCACCGCCCGTTGTGTCCGGCCGGCCGCCAGGAGCGCCTGTCCGAGGTCCGCGGACGCGGCTGCCCGGACCAGCGGGCGAGGGCTCGTGCCGAGCAGTTCCACGGACCGTTCGAGCATGGCGGGATCGTTCTTCACGAGCCCGAGGGCCTGTGCCGCGATGCCCGTGGCGGTCGGCACGGCGGGGTTGCGTCCGGCGTGGGCCTCGGCCTGTGCGGCGAGGTCCTCGGCGAGCTCGTGGTCCGCGCCGCTCAAGGCCATGCGTATCGCGGAGTCGACCCAGTCGCGCAGGAGCCGCCAGCGCATGAAGGATCCTTCCTGCTGCACTTGCCGGACCTTGTCGACGGAAAGGCCGATGTCCCCGTCCGCCTCGGCGTGGACCGCTTCCAGGAAGCGCACCGCGGCCGTGTTGCCCGGGTTCGGTTTGGCCGCCAGCCCGTCCCGCGCCGCGCTCAGATGCTCCCGCGCCGCTTCCCGGTCGCCGCGCAGCAGGGCGATCCGGGAGCGGATCACGCGGCCGTTCACCTGCTGGACCGGTACCCGCACCTCGTCCTCCAGGCGTTCCATGGTCGCGAAATCGGCGTCGGCGTCGTCGAGCCGGCCGAGGCCCAGATCGTGCTGGCCCTGGGCCCACAGCAGCATCGCCTGACGCGTCGCCCCGGCTTCCGTCGCTTGCCGGAGCAGCCGTCGCCCGGACTCGAAGTCGTCCACGTGCAGGTGCGCGACGATCTCTTCGGGCAGGAAGGCGGAATCGATGGCGCTCAGCGCGGCGAAGCGCTCCAGCGCGACCGCGTTCTCACCCGCGTTCTGCGCGATCTCACCGAGCCCGGACAGGGCCAGGACGTGTGCCTCCCGGTCACCGGTCGCGGTGGCGGCACGCAGCGCGGTCTCGCCGGCCTCACGCGCCGCGGCCAGATCGTGGTCCCGGGACAGGGCCAGGGCGCGCAGGGCGGCCAGCCTCGCCGCGATCTCCGGGGCGGCGCCTCCCATGGCGAGGGCGGCCTCGGTCCGGCGGCGCAACTCACCGGCGAGGTCCATGTTCCACAGCGTCCCGCCGAGGGCGGCCTGCAGCCGGCTGAACACCTCCGGCGGTGGCCGGTCGGCCAGCAGCCCGTCGCCCGTGGACAGGGCGTCCCGGCTCCTGCCCGCCCGGGTCAGGCAGAGCACCGTCTGCTCGCCCACGGTGAACCTCGACGGCCGTGCCGACGGCACCAGTGCCAGGGCGCGCGTCATGAGGTCGGCCGCGAGGTCCGGTGTGACCGGCAGTACGTCGTCGGCCGCGCGCTGGAGCAGCGCCACGGCCTCCTCGTCTCCGGGCAGGGCGCCCCGGAGGACGTGCGGCACCGCGTCGATCGGCCGGTGGCCGGCGGCGACGAAGCCGCGAGCGGCCTCTCGGTGCAGGGCCTTCCGGGCCGAGGGCAGGATGTCGGCGTAGACCGCCTGGCGCAGTAGGTCGTGCCGGAAGACGAGGTGGTCACCGTCGTCGTCCAGGAGCCCCGCGCGCACGGCTTCCTCGAGCGCCGCGATCAGTGTGGCGGCCGGCCGGCCGCAGAGCGCGGCGGCGTCGTGGAAGCCGAACCTGCGTCCCAGGACCGCGCCCATCTGGAGGAAGCGCAGTGTGTCGGGCTTCAGGGACCTGAGTCTGCCGCGCACCCCCACCACGAGCCCCGGGGGCACGAGGTCGCCCGAGGCCTCGGCGGTGCGCAGGCCCGCGAGCATCTCGACGGCCAGGAACGGGTTCCCGCCCGCTCCGTCGAGCAGTTCCCGTACCCGCTCGTCGACCGCCGCCCCGAGTGCGTCGTCGGCCAGTTGGGCGATGGCCGCGCCGGTCAGGGGGCCCAAGGGCACGGTGACCGTGGTGAGGTTCCCGGCCGCGGCCGCGGCGATCTCCTCCGCCGGGCCCGCGGGCTCCCGTCGCCCGGTCAGCATCCACAGCACCGGCGAGGTCCGCAGCCGCGTCGGAAGCTGCTGCAGGGCGAACCGGCTCAGCGGATCGGCCCATTGCACGTCGTCCAGGCCGATCAGCACCGGCACGCTGCCCGCTCTGGCTTCGATCGCCTCGGCCAGGCGTTCCACCAGCCAGATCCGCTGGTCGTGGTTGCGGGCGAGATCGGCGAAGGCATCACCGGACAGCAGTGGTCGATCGCCTTGCAGGACACAGGCCGCCAACGACGACAGCGGCACGATGTGGTGCAGCTCGTCGGCCTTGCCGACACCGACGGAGAAGCCCGCCGCCCCGGCCTTGGAGACGGCTTCGGCGAGCAGCGTGGTCTTGCCTATGCCCGGTTCGCCCTGGATGAGTGCCAACCCGCCGCTTCCCACGCGGGCCACAGAGGTGATCAGCGCCTCGAGCTCTCCGAGCTCGGCCTCCCGGCCGCGCAGACCGCTGCGGGACAGCGGACCGTCTGATCCCGCCATTCAGGACCCGCCCCGTGCGCGCTCACCCGCCGAAGCCGCTCTCCGCCCACGCCGACGGGCGGCGTCGCCCTCCCGCAGGCCGCGGCTTCCCGGCGTCCTGCCTCGCGTCGCCGGAGTCCCGTCCGGGGCGATCACCGGCTCGACGGGCGTGGAGCGACCCCGGATCCAGCGGCGTCCCGTGTTCCCGCGGGCCGGGAACCGGGCCGTCTCGATCACCAGTGTCATGGGTGCCTTCCAGCCGGTCGTGTGAGAGACCGACGCCCACCGCGCGAGCTGCCGGCCCGGCACCGCGTCCGGCCGGGGCACACCGGGACGGCTCACGTCGTCGGCACGCCGACCGCGAAGCGACTGCGGGCGGCGATGCGCTGGTGGGCATGTGCCTCTCAGCGCACTCTAACCGTTCCCCGCGTGCGCCTGGACGGCTGCCCGACCGTGGTCCCGCCGTTCGGTGTCCAGCAGCAGGAGACCGTGGACCGGAAGGCGCTGGGGCGAGGAGGACGAGCCGGGACGCCGAGAGGGGCCGTTGCCGTCGCGGGCCGGCGCGGGGCCGGAAGCCGGCCGAGGGGGGAGGTCGGCTCAGCGGGCGGTGGCCCGGACGGCCTCCTCGATCAACTCGATGACGCGCTCGGGGCGGGTGACCATCACCAGGTGGGAGGAGTCGACCTCGACGACGGTCATACCGGCCCGTTCATAGCCGTAACGCTGCACCTCGGGGTTGACGGCGCGGTCGGCTGTGGCGACCAGGCCCCAGGACGGCTTGGTCCTCCACGCGGCCGCCGGCGCCTTCTCGGCGAGGGCCTGCGCGGCCAGCGGGCGCTGGGAGACCGCGAGAACGGCCGCGATGCGCGGGTCGACGTCGGCGGCGAACACGGACGGGAACCTGTCGATCTCGACCGACACGTCGGTGCCCGCAGTGGTGGAGCCGTCGATCGGCAAGGGTGTGTGGACGAGCGCGGCGGCGAGTTCGGAGTCCGGGAAGCCGCGCTGCAGCTCCTCCGGGCTCTCGCCCTCGTCCGGGGCGTAGCCGGCCAGGTAGACCAGCGCTCGGACGTTGTCCTCCACGCCCGCGACAGTGATCACGGCACCGCCGTAGGAGTGTCCGACCAGGACGACCGGGCCGTCCGTCCCACGGACGATCGAGGCGATGTAGGCCGAGTCGCCGAGCAGACCGCGGTTGGGTACCGCCGGGGCCGTCACGTCCAGGCCGCGGGCGATCAGTTCGGGGATGACACGGGCGAAGCCGGAGGCGTCGGCGAAGGCTCCGTGGACCAGCACGACGGTCGGGCCGCCGGTACGGGACATGGCACGACCCCCTGGTGTCGTGGTGATCGGCCGAGGCGGTCCGGGAGGCCGGGTGAGGTCCGAGCCGGGACCACGGGCCACGGGTGTGGACAGCACATTAGAGGCGCCCCGTGCAGACGCCTTGTCCGCAGGTGCACCGTCTGAGGTCCCTCCGCGTCCGGAAGGGCCGCGGTCAAGGACACCCGGGGCCTCGCGCGGCAGTACGCCGGGGCGCGTCCTCCTTCTCGCACTGCCGGGCAAGAAGCGGTGCACTCGAGAACAACACGGGGCAGGACGTCCGCCCTAGCGTGACGCCGTCCCGTGCCGCGCGTGCCGCGAACGCCCGGGCGCGGGCCGCCGAAAGCCGAACCCGTCCGCACGGCGCCCCGCCTCGTCGAGCCGGGGCGCGGCTCCGCGCGCGCACCAGTCACACCGAACGAAGGAAGAGGCCTTGCCTTACATCACCGTGGGTCGGGAGAACTCCACCACCATCGACCTCTACTACGAGGACCACGGCACCGGACAGCCGGTCGTCCTCATCCACGGCTTCCCGCTCGACGGACACTCCTGGGAACGGCAGAGCGCCGCGCTGCTGGAGGCGGGCCACCGCGTGATCACGTACGACCGCCGCGGCTTCGGGCGGTCCAGCCAGCCGACGACCGGGTACGACTACGACACCTTCGCGGCCGACCTGAACACCGTGCTGGAGACCCTCGACCTGCGGGACGCCGTCCTGGTCGGCTTCTCCATGGGCACCGGAGAGGTCGCCCGGTACGTGTCCGCCCACGGCTCCGCCCGGATCGCCAAGGTCGCCTTCCTGGCCTCGCTGGAGCCCTGCCTGCTCAAGACCGACGACAATCCCGGCGGGGCCGCTCCGAAGGAGTTCTTCGACGGCGTCGTCACGGCCGTCAAGGCGGACCGTTACGCGTACTACACGGACTTCTACGAGGACTTCTACAACCTCGACGAGAACCTCGGCACCCGGATCAGCGAGGAGGCCGTACGCAACAGCTGGAACGTCGCGGCGGCCGGCGGCTTCTTCGCCGCGGCTGCCGCGCCGTCCACCTGGTACACCGACTTCCGGGCCGACATACCGGCCATCGACGTGCCGGCCCTGATCCTGCACGGTACGGGCGACCGGATCCTGCCGGTCGAGGCAACGGGGCGGCCGTTCCACAGGGCACTGCCGTCCGCCGAGTACGTGGAGATCGAGGGCGCCCCGCACGGACTGCTGTGGACCCACGCGGAGGAGGTCAACGCCGCGCTCCTCGCCTTCCTGGGGAAGTGACCCCTTCCTGGGGAAGTGACCTCGCCGCAGGCCCGCCCGGCGAGGCCCGCAAGCCGGATCCTGACGTCGCAGAGCGTTCATGACAGGAGCCGTGACCGGTCGGCGTGTGCCACTCGGCGGCGGAGACCGCCGTCGGCCCGCCCTGCCGCGGGTGTCCCCCGCGGCAGGGCCCGGTCGCGGAACACCGGCCCGGTCCGTCCCCGGTTCGGGCAGGACATCCGCCAGGGCGCCGGTCCGGCGGTGGAGGACTACGCGCTCCCGCACCGGCTGTGACGCGAGGACGTCGTCGACCGGGGGGCCGGCTTGTCCGGCTCCGGTGACGTCCTCGCGGTCACAACGGGCCCTGCGGCGGCATCGAAGGCATGGGCCACCTCGGGTGCGGTGCCCTCCACGAGCAGCCGGCGAGCCTGCTCCTCGAAGCGGCGGTCGGTGGCCGTGAGCCGGCTGTGGTGCTGGGCCAGGTGCTCCGACCAGGACGCGACCAGGTAGTTCTCGACGAACCGGCCGGGAGCGCCGCCGTCCTGGTAGAGGCCCCAGGTCAGGGCTCCCGTGCGGCGCCGTGAGCGGGCCACGTGCGCCATGCGGTCGGTGAAGGCGGCCCAGTTCTCGGGGGCGACCCGGTAGGTGACCGTCACGAGTACCGGACCGTCGGCCGGTCCGGGTTCGAACACCAGGGGCGGGGCCGGCCAGTGGTCGGACGGACTCGGATCGACCCCGTCCATGGTGTGCAGCGGCCGGCGGCGCACGCTCAGGGCCCCTGCCACCAGCAGCCCGCTGCCGGTCAGGAGGGAAGCGGTGAGCCCCAGCCCGTCGGCCAGTGCCCCCCAGAGCGGTGCTGTCAGTGCTTGCCCGCCCTGGAACACCACGAGGTAGACGGCAAGCCCCCGGGCCCTGACCCAGCCGGGCAGCCGCTGCTGAACGGCCGCGTTGAGGGTGGACAGCACGCCGATCCACGCCAGCCCCGCGGGCAGGAGCGCGACCGCGGCGAGCCAGGGGACGCGGACCGTGGCCAGGAGAGCCAGCACGCCGGCGAAGACGACTGTCCCGGCGGCGATGGTGCCGTTGGCGCCGAGCCCGCGCCGGATCGCCGGCAGGACGAAGGCGCCGCCCACCGCGCCGATGCCCACCACGCCGAGCAGGAGGCCGTACCCGCCCGGGCCGAGTCCCAGGGAACGGCTCGCCACCAGCGGAAGCAGCGACCACAGGGCGGCCCCGCCCGGAATGAACAGCGCCGTCCTCAGCAGGACCCGGCGAACGCCGGGAGCGTGCCGGACATAGCGGCGGCCCGCCTGCACGGCCGCCGGCAGTCCTTCGCCCCGGGCGGTGGACCGTCGTGTCACCGGCCGTCGCCACAGCATCAGTACGGCTGTGATGCCGAGGTAGGACAGGGCGTTGAAGGCGAAGACCCAGCCCGTGCCCGCCGCCGCGACCACCGCACCGCCGAGGGCCGGGCCCACGGCACGGGCCAGGTTCATGTTCACGGCTCCCAGCGCGGCCGCCTGCCCCAACTGCTCGCGTTCCACCAGCTCGGGCTGAACGGCCTGCCAGGCCGGGCCCATCAACGCGGTGCCGCAGCCCAGGAGGAACGTCAGGGCCAGCAGGAGGCCTGGGGTGAGCGCGTTCCGGAACGCCAGCACGGCCAGCGCGGTGGAGACGGCGAGCAGGGCGAACTGGGCGGCCAGGAGCACCCGACGGCGGTCGTAGCGGTCGGCCAGCACGCCGGAGGGCAGGGCGAGCAGAACGCCCGGCAGGCTGGAGGCGGTCTGCACGAGCGTCACGAGGGCGGCGCCGTGCCCGACGAGGAGCCACTGGGCGCCGACCGTCTGCATCCAGGTGCCGGTGTTGGACACCAGTTGGGCGATCCACAACGCGCGGAAGACACGCGCTGCCAGCGGTGCCCAGGCCGAACCGTCCACGAGCCTCATGACGGTGGCCTGACCCAGGCGGGCTCAGCGGTCGACAGGCGATGGGTGGCCACCGCTGTCACCACGAGCAGCAGCAGTGCCGAACCGAGGACGGGGAGAAGCCCGGCGTGCCGCAGGAGCGAGGCGCCCACGAGGGCCCCGCCGAACATGGCCAGGACGGAGAGGACACGGCGGCCGGGCCGGGGGGCCGCCCCACCGGCCGTCGGGGAATCCGCGGCAAGACCCGTCAGGGTGAGGGTCAGAACGGTTGTGGTCAGGTCCGGCACTCCGAGGCGCCGGGCGACCGCGTTCTGCAAGCCCATGGCAAGGCCCAGGAGCACGATGAGCGTGTACCGGACGGAGCCGGTCACCTCGCCGTGCGAAGCCGCGACCGCGATCACGGTCGCCGCGACCAGCAGGGCCTGGACGGTCGTCGCCACCGTCAGCAGCCGACCGCGGTGCGCGGCGAACAGGGTGCCGAGCCGCCCTCCCGTCAGCGCTCCGACGAGGAACGACACCATCGAGACGAGGGACGCGGCCACCGACAGGCCTGGCGCGCCTGCCAGGGCGAAGCCCAGGAAGACCACGTTACCGGTCATGTTGGCGACGAAGACCCGTCCGAGCGCCAGGTAGCTCACCGCGTCGATGAGCCCGGTCACCACCGTGAGCGTCAGCATCAGCGGCGGCAGGGGGCCGTGCCGGTCTCCCTTCGGCGGAACCAGCGTGCGGGCCGCGTCAGTCAGCAGGCTGCGCATGCGGCGCCCCCTCCTTCGTCCTGTCGCCGTGTGCGGGCGGACGCCCCAGCATCAGGCGGGTGAGCAGACCGCTGCCCGGACCGATCACGAGCGCCGCGACGGAGAGCCACGGCGGCCACGGGTACGACCCGAGGACGTGGTCGAGCGACCAGCGCCCCGGGCCGGTCAGGGCCAGCGCCGCGGAGACGGCTACGAGGACCAGCGGGTACTCGTAGCCGTCGTTCTGCACCCAGAGGCCCTTGTGCCACTTGACGGTGCCGGCCACCGTCATCACTCCCATGGCGGCCATCGCCGCCAGGGGGGTGAGGAGGCCGGCCGCCAGGAACAGGCCGGCACCGATCTGGCTGCCACCCGCGGCTACGGCGGTGAGCCGGCCGCCGCGGAAGCCGTCACGGCGGAACTCCTCGGTCCCCCCGGCCAGCCCGTCGCCGCCCAGCCGGAAACTGACTTTCTGCACTCCGTGCCCCGCGATGAGGAGTCCCACCACCAGCCGGAGCACCAACAGTCCGCTGTCCATTGCGTTCGCCCGTTCCTGACGTCCGTCGTCGACCGAGAGGAGCGGGTCAGCCGGCGGCGTGCTCGCCGATGACGGCCTGCGCGTAGACGACGCCGAGCCCGTAGGTGCCGCCGTTCTCCTTCACGACGTCCATGACGGGCAGGTACGTCTCCGTACGCGCCCAGTCGCGCTGGAGCTCGAGCAGCACCTGCAGCCACGTCACCGGCACCACGCCGGCCTGGGTCATCCGCTGGACGGCGTGCTCGTGGGCCTGGGGGCTGACGCCACCGGACGCGTCGGTGACGACGTAGACCTCGTAGCCCTGGGCGAGCGCGGACAGCGCGGGCAGCACGACGCAGACCTCGGTCCACAGGCCGGCGACGACGAGCTTCTTGCGGCCGGTCGCCTTGACGGCCTCGACGAAGGCGGCGTCCTCCCAGGCGTTCATCGTCGTACGGTCGATGATCTTCTGGTCGGGGAAGACGTCGGCCAGCTGCGGCATGAGCGGGCCGGAGAAGGACTCGGCGGCCACGGTGCTCAGCACGACGGGGACGTCGAAGACCTTTGCGGCCTTGGCCAGACCGACGGTCGCGTTGATGATCGCGGTGCGGTCGCCGCTGCCCGTGCCGAAGAACATCTGCGGCTGGTGGTCCACGAACAGCACCGCGCAGTTGCCGGGGGTCAGCAGGTCGGGGCTGGGGGCGGCGGTGACCTCGGCGATGTCGACCATGGGTGTGCCTTTCGGTGAAGGGTGGTGACGGTCACGGACGGTCGTCCGCGGCCTGGGACAAGAAGGTTCGAAGGTCCCGGCTCAGAAGAAGCAGGGGTCGAGGACCGGGCTGTCGGTCCCGGGGACGAGGTCGCGGCGGGCTCGCCACTGGCGGTGCAGCTCCGACTCGGCCACGGCCTCACCCAGCAACTCCGCCTGGCGGGCACCCCGATGTCCGGGACCGGGAGTGGCCTGATAGCCGCCGTAGTGCGCCACCGGGCTCCACTCGGGGGTCACCGCGGGCACCATCTCGTCGATGCCCTCGTACTCGCCGGCGGCGTGGACGATCCGGCCGCCGACGACCGTCAGCAGGGCTTCGATGTGCGGGATCTCCGGCTCGGGGACCGCGAAGTAGTCGTGCGACAGCACGGCGAGGTCACCGAGGAAGCCCGGACGCAGGACGCCCTTGAGGTCCTGCTCACCGGTGAGCGCGGCCCCGGCCTTGGTGAACATCTCGAGCGCGGTCTCCCGGTCGACCCGGTTGTGCGGCGGGCGAAGGGTCAGGTCGCCGACCGTACGGCCGGTGACCAGCCAGTGCAGCGCGATCCACGGGTTGTACGAGGAGACCCGGGTGGCGTCCGTGCCCGCCCCCACGGTCAGGCCCCGGCCCAGCATGGAGCGGATCGGCGGTGCGTCCGCGGCGGCACCCGGGCCGTAGCGGCGTACGAACGCCTCGCCCTGGAAGGAGAGCCGGTTCTGCACGGACACGGCTCCGCCGAGTGCGGCGATGCGGTCCAGGCTGTCGGCGGACACGGTTTCCGCGTGGTCGAACAGCCACCGGTTCCCGCCGGGGAAGAGGCCTTCCGCGGCGAGCTTCTCGAACACGGCCAGGTCCCGGCGGATGGTCTCGTCGTAGGTGGCGTGGAGCCGGAATCCCCAGCCGTTCTCCATGAGCAGGCGCACGGCCTCCTCGAATTCCACCTCGTAGTCGGAGGTGTGCTCGGGGCGCGGCTGGGCGAAGTTCTCGAAGTCCGCCGCCGCCCAGGTGAGGTTCTCCCCGGCGCCGTTGAGGCGCAGCCACTCGTCGCCGTCCCCGGGCCGGACCATGCCGATCCAGCGCCTGAGGTCGTCGATCTCCTGTCCCGCCGTCTGCGGAAAGAGGTGGTAGGCGATGCGCAGGGACAGCTCGCCCTCCCTGGCCAGTTCCGCGATCGTTTCGTAGTCGTCCGGGAAGTTCTGGAACCCGCCCGCCGCGTCGATCGCGGACGTGAGCCCGAACCGGTTCAGCTCCCGCAGGAAGTGGCGGGTGGACGTCTTCCTGTGCTCTTCGTCCAGTACCGGCGCCTTGGCCAGGGTGGAGTAGAGGATCAGGGCGCTCGGGGCTGCCAGCAGCATGCCCGTCGGCTCACCGTCACGCCCGCGCATGATGTGGCCGCCGGGCGGGTCGGGCGTGTCCTTGCCGTAGCCCGCGGCCTTGAGGGCCGCGCGGTTGAGGATCGCGGACTGGTACAGGTGCAGGACGAACACCGGGGTGTCCGGGGCTGCGGCGTTCAGCTCGGCGACCGTGGGCAGCCGCCGTTCGGCGAACTGCTCGGCCGACCAGCCGCCGACCACTCTCACCCACTGGCCCCCGGGGGTGCGGGCCGCCTGCTCGCGCAGCATGGCCAGCCCGTGGCGCAGCGTGCGGACGCCGTCCCAGCGCAGTTCCAGCACGTAGTTGAGGCCGCCGCGGATGACGTGCAGGTGGGCGTCGTTGAGTCCGGGGATCACCCTGCGGCCGAGTGCGTCGACCACCTTCGTGGCAGGACCGACGCGGTCGGCCACGTCCTTGTCGTCCCCGACGGCCGTGACGACCCCGTCGCGGACGGCGATCGCCTCGGCCTGCGGGCGACGGGGGTCACCGGTGTGGATCCTGCCATTGCGGACGACGAGGTCCGCCGCGTGGTCGGTGGCGCGGGGGATCAGCCCGCCGACCGGCATCGTGGACACCTTTCGACAACCTCCAAAGGACGTACGAGGTGGGTTTCCGCCAAGGCCGCGCCCGAGTCCGGAGGGGATGTCGGCGACGGGGTGCGCGAGGGACCGTTCCGCGGCTGCTTCGCCGCCACGCTATGCCCGGCCGCATCGGTCCGGTTTCCGGTCAGCGCACCGGACGTTGTCCGGCAGTGCACCGCGCCGCCTTCCGTGCACGGTGAGGTCAGAGCCGGTGCACGGACGTGCAACGGCAGGCGGTTTCGCGGTCCTAGCGTGCCCGGAGACGGCCCGGCGGACCTGTCCGTCCGCGGGGGCCGCCTCGCCGGAGACACCGGCACCACACCTGAGTCCAGGAGTTTTCATGTCCCACACCGTCGAGCCGGTCCAGCCGGTCCTGGAGCCGGCCGCGGCCGCGTTCGCCGAGGCGACCGCCAACCCGCCCTACCTGTTCGATCTGCCCCCGGCGGAGGGCCGCAAGGCCGTCGACGACGTGCAGTCCGGTGACATCGCCAAGCCGGACGTCGACGAGGAGTGGATCACCGTCCCGGGCGGCCCGACGGGCAGCGTCCGGGCCCGCGTCGTCAAACCGGTCGGCGCCGGCGGTGCCCTGCCGGTGATCCTCTACATCCACGGCGCGGGCTGGGTCTTCGGCAACGCCCACACCCACGACCGACTGGTCCGGGAACTGGCCACCGGCGCGGAGGCGGCCGTGGTCTTCCCCGAGTACGACCTCTCCCCCGAGGCCCGCTACCCCGTGGCCATCGAGCAGAACTACGCGGTCGCCCGGTGGATCGTCCAGCAGGGCGCGGCCAAGGGCCTGGACGGTTCGCGGCTGGCCGTGGCCGGGGACTCCGTCGGCGGCAACATGACCGCCGCCCTGACCCTCATGGCCAAGGAGCGCGGCGGCCTCCCGCTGGTCCAGCAGGTGCTGTTCTACCCGGTCACCGACGCCGCCTTCGACACCGGCTCCTACCACCGGTTCGCCGAGGGCTACTTCCTGCGCCGCGACGGCATGCAGTGGTTCTGGGACCAGTACACCACCGACGAGGAGCAGCGCGCGGAGATCACCGCCTCTCCGCTGCGCGCCACCACCGAGCAGCTCGCCGGCCTGCCGCCGGCGCTGGTCGTCACCGCCGAGGCCGACGTCCTGCGCGACGAGGGCGAGGCCTACGCGGGCAAGCTCCGCCAGGCGGGAGTGCCCGTCACGGCCGTCCGCTACCAGGGCGTCATCCACGACTTCGTCATGCTCAACGCCCTGCGCGGGACCCATGCCGCCGACGCCGCGATCAACCAGGCCGTCACCGTGCTCCGCGCCGCGCTGCACGACCGCTGACGCGACGCCCCGGCCCGCCCGTCCCGAGGAGCGCGGAGACGGTGACCGCCCCGACCGCCCTGCCCGTCCATGGCGCCTTCGCGGACGCCGGCGGTCGGTCCGGCGTCCGCGCGGAACCGCGGCATCCCGGTGGTGGCGCCGCCGAACCCGCTCCGGGGTCCGGACCGCGATGCCGCGTACATCACCTCAGTGGCCTCCCGGATCGACGACTCGGTCGTTCCGGGAGGCCGTTCCTACCCGGGTTCGTCGGCGTCGTTCCTCGCCGACGCCAGGTCGGCCAGAGCGCGTAGCGTCGCCTCCGCCTCGGTGATCAGCCGGTGGACGAGTTCGGCGGCCGGGGCGATGTCGCGGACGAGGCCGGCGCTCTGGCCCGTCAGCGGGATCAGTTCGTGTGCCGTACCGTCGCGCATCGACGTCATCACCTCGCTGCGCAACGCCTCGGCGCGGGCGGCGGCCGCTTCGGGGCCGGCGTTCCCCTCCTCGACGAACCGGGTGCGCAGCGACCGGGGGACGGTCGTGTACCCGCCCTCGGTCGGCGGGGGCAGGATGTGCTCGACGAACGCCACTTTGACAGCGTCCTGACTGGCGGCGGAGACGACGGCTGCCTTCCAGTCGTCGCTGACCCCGCATTCGGCCGAGGCCAGGAACCGGGTGCCGATGTTCACGCCCTGCGCCCCCAGGGCCAGTGCCGCGGCGATGCCCCGCCCGTCGGCGACGCCGCCGGAGGCGAGTACCGGCAGCGGCCGGACGGCGTCGACGACCTGCGGCACCAGCGCCATCGTGCTGACATCGCCGCAGAACCCGCCGGACTCGGTGCCCTGCGCGCTGATCACGTCGACGCCGGCCTCGGCCGCGCGCACCGCCTGCTCGACCGTCGTCACCTGCTGCAGAAAGATCGCGCCGGCATCGTGGACGCGGGTCACCAGGTCACCCGGCTCGCCGAGCGCGAAGGAGAACACCGGTGGGGCCTCGGCGATCACCACGTCGAAGACCTCGGGGTCGAACGGCCGCCGGGTCATGTTCAGCGCGAACGGCCGGTCGGTGAGATCCCGCAGCCGGCGCACGTCGTCACGGACCTGCGCCGGCGTGCGCAGCGTGGTGGGGACACTGCCCAGCGCCCCGGCGTCGCTGACCGCCGCGGCAAGCCGCATGCTCTGCTGCCAGGGTCCTCCGAGCGGTCCTTGCACGATCGGCACCTCGATGCCCAGTACTCCGCACACCGGTGTCCGCAACATCGCGCCTCCATCCCGCGGGATCCGAGACAGGGATCGTCCCTGCCAAGCCTAGGCGTGACGGTTCCCGGCCACCTGTCGAACCGTGCGGGTGGACACCGCCCGGTCCGGAGGGCTTGCCTTCCGGATCGTGCCGGGTCCCGGTCACCGCGCCCGGAACCTGGGCCGCGGAAGAGTTGCCTGACGGACCACCGACAGGTGCTTCCGTGCACGGGTGCGCGTCCTGGACCGTCCCCCTACGATGCGGATATGCCGGACCTGGAACTGGTGTCACGGCGGCTCGGCAGCGGGCCTCCCCTGCTGGTCGTCCTCCAACTCGACCGGGACGGCTGGACGCCCGTCCTGGAGCGTCTCGCCCGCGAGCACGAGGTGGTGGCCGTCGACCTCCCGGGCTTCGGTGACAGCCCCCCGCTCCCTGGAGGGACCACGCCCACCGTCGAGGCGCTGGCCGCCGCAGTCGCCGAGTGGCTCCCCGGCGCCGGCCTCACCCGCCCGCCCGTCGCGGGGAACTCCCTCGGTGGGGCCGTCGCCCTGGAACTGGCCCGCGGCGGCGCGGTCGGCAGCGCCGTCACGCTGTCCCCCATCGGGCTGTGGACCCGCCCCGAGGCCGCCTACGCCCTCGGATCGCTCCGCGTCGCCCACGCGATGGCACGAGCCTGCGCCGAACGCCCTCACTGGATCGCCGGACACCCGATCGGGCGCACCGTGGCCTTCTGGCAGCTCGCCGCCCGGCCCTGGCGGATTCCGGAGGCGGCGGCCGCCGGCGCGCTGCGCAACCTGGCCCGCTCTCCCGGCTTCGAGCCGACGCAGCGCGCTGTGCGCGCCTACCGGTTGCGGGCCTTCACCCCGGAGGTTCCGGTCCCGGTCACGGTCGGCTGGGGCACCCGGGACCTGATGACCCCACCCCATCAGGCACTCAGGGCGGCACGGCTGCTTCCGGGCGCCCGGCACGTCTCGCTCAAGGGCTGCGGGCACTCACCGATGTCCGACGACCCCGAGCAGGTCACCCGGGTGGTGCTCGACACCGTCAGCGGCTGACCTGACGAAGGGCATCGGGCTGCCCGGGCGGCAGGGTCCGGGCAGGGCCGTCCGGACCCTGCCGCCCGGGCGGCCCCCTGCGGGCTCAGCGCCGCACAATGCGTGTGCGGACGACAACCCGAGACCGGCCCTCTGGCGACGGCAGCGGTCTGGATCACTGCGCAGCGACTTCACGCTCCCCCCGGGGCGCCCCGTCCAAGGCTCCCGGCGAACGATCCAGCCCCTCAGCCGGAAGACGCTCCAGCATCCGGAACATCTCCCTCAGCTCGTCCCCGACCGACGTCACCGCTCACCGGCGAGGTCGAGATCGCCCTTGCTCGTCTCGGCCGCCCCCTCAGTGATCCGGGGACGGCGCCACGGACTGGCGATCGGACCGGAGACCGCCCGCCACCACGCCTCCACCGGCAGCTCCCCCGCCGGCTCGAACGGCTCACCCGGCCGCGGGAACGCCACCGCCTGCCCGGCCTCCTCGGCCACGTCCTTCATCCACTCCCCCGGCTCCGCCCACGCGTGCGGCGCCAGGTTGAAGGTGCCCCAGTGGATGGGCAGCAGCACGCCGGCCGCGTCGCCGCCCTGCAGGTCGAGATGGGCCCGGACGCCTTCCTCGGGCGTCATGTGGATGTCGGGCCAGAAGTCCGAGTACGCGCCGACCTGGATCATCGTGGCGTCGAACGGGCCGTGGCCGGCGCCGATGTCCTTGAAGCCCTCGAAGTAGCCGGTGTCGCCGCTGTGGTAGATCCGGTGCTCCTCGCCCGCGACCGCCCAGGAGGCCCACAGGGTGTGCTGGGTGTTGCGCAGGCCCCGGCCGCAGAAGTGGCGGGCCGGGGTGGCGGTGAGGGTGAGTCCGCCGACCTTCGTCGTCTCGTGCCAGTCCAGCTCGCGCAGCCGCCCGGCGGACACACCCCAGCGCTCCAGGTGCGCGCCGACGCCGAGGGGCACGGCGAACAGGGTGTCCGTGCCGGCCAGCGCCTTGATCGTGGGCAGGTCCAGGTGGTCGTAGTGGTCGTGGGAGATCACGACGACGTCGACCGGGCCGAGCGCGGCCAGCGGCAGCGGCACGGGGTGCAGCCGCCGGGGTCCGGCGAAGGGGAACGGTGAGCAGCGCTCACCCCACACGGGGTCGAACAGGACCCGGTGCCCGTCGATCTCCGCGAGCACGCCGGAGTGGCCCATCCAGGTCAGGCGCAGCCCGGTGGCCGGCGGACGGGAGATGTCGGCCAGGGTGGTCGGATGCACCGGGATGGTGCCCTTCGGGGCGCGGCGGGACCGGGAGTCCTTGTCGAGGTAGATCTTCGCCAGGTCCCGCGTCGACCCCGACGGGCGGATCCGGGCAGCGCCCCCGGGGTTCTGGAACACGCCGTCCTTGAAGTGCGGGGATCTGCGGATGCGTGCCATGCGCTCGCCACTCGGGTCCGCGCCGAAGGCCACGGGCCGCAGGGCACGCGGCCCGGAGCTCTGGGAACGGGAACCGGCCACGGTACCTCCAGGTGGAGTCGGTCAGACAGTCCATTATGTGCGGCCGGTCCGGCACCGGGGTGCCGGACCGGCCTCGTCCGACGGGCGGCTCTCACGCCACCGAGGCGATCCGTACCTTGATGTCGTCCGGCGACAGCGTTCCCTTGGCGATCACGTGGTCGCCCGACGACTGCCCGCGCAGCCGGCGGCCGATCCACGGCACCAGGTACTCGCGGGCCCACTGGACGTCGTCCCGCCGGATGTCGAGGGTGCCGCGGGGCGGCAGGGGCGGCCAGGGCTGTTCGGGATCGGCGGGGACGTCCAGGCCGAGGGCCTGCCCGGCGCGGAGCGCGACACGGGTGTGCCCCTCCGGCGACAGGTGCAGCCGGTCGGCGTCCCAGGCCCTGCGGTCCTGGACGCTCCTGAGGGACCACAGGTCGAGCACCGGGCAGCCGTAGCGGTCGGCGACGGCCCGCACGTGCCCGTTGTACGTCGCGATCTTGCCGCGCAGATGCTTCAGCAGGGGCACGCCGCGGGTGTCGAACCCGGTCGTCACCAGCACCGTTCCGGACACCGCCGTGAGCGCGGCGATCGCCCGCTCGAACCGCTCGGCCACCTCGTCCGGGTCGCTGCCCGGGCGGAGGATGTCGTTGCCGCCCGCGCAGAACGAGACCAGGTCGGGGGCGAGTTCGACCGCCCTCGGCAGCTGGTGCGCCACGATCTGGTCCAGCAGCTTTCCGCGCACGGCGAGATTGGTGTACTCGAAGTCGCCCTCGGGCCGGAGGTCCGCGAGGAGCACGGCGAACCGGTCGGCCCAGCCGACGAACGCCCCGTCGGGGCCGGGGTCGCCGACGCCCTCGGTGAAGCTGTCCCCCACCGCCACGTACGACCCGATCACTGCTCTGCTGTCACTCTTCGAATCGTCTGCCACAACCGCTCATGATTCACCTTCTAATGTGACCTACGCGACCGTAAGGAAGGGTTGACGGACGGTGAGATAAGACACTCTCAAAATGTTGGCCAATTCCGGAATACGCCGAAGGCCGGACCCGGGGATCGGGGTCCGGCCTTCGGCGCGCGTGTCAGGAAGGTCGCCGCGGGGGTCAGCCGATGGAGACGCCCTTCGAGCCGAGGTAGGCGACCGGGTCCACGTCCGAGCCGTAGTCCGGGGTGGTGCGGATCTCGAAGTGCAGGTGCGGGCCGGTCGAGTTGCCGGTCGAGCCGGAGAGGCCGACCTGCTGGCCGCCGGTCACGGTCTGGCCGGCCGAGACGGAGAGCGAGGACAGGTGGGCGTACTGGGCGTAGTGGCCGTCGTCGAGCTGGATGACGACCTGGTTGCCGTACGCACCGGCCCAGCCGGCGGAGACGACGGTGCCCGCGCCGACGGCCTTCAGGGAGGTGCCGGTCGGGACGGCGAAGTCGACGCCGGTGTGGTAGCCGCTGGACCACATGCTGCCGGCCACCTTGTAGGCGGTGCCGAGCCCGGCGCCGGGCACCGGGGAGCTGTAACCGGAGGTGCTCGCGGCCTGGTCGGCGCCCGTGGTCTGGGTGGAGGTCTCCGAGGAGGGCTGCTCGGCGGACTGCTCCACCGGCTGCTCGGCGGGCTGCTCGGCCTTCTGCTCCGGGGCCTGCGGGGCCTTGGCGGAGGACGGCTTCTGCGGCGCGCTCGCGGCGGCCCCGCCGTCGACGGAGAGCTTCAGACCGGGGTGGATGAGCGCCGGGTCGTCACCGACGGCCTCGCGGTTGTCCGCGTAGAGCTTCTTCCAGCCACCGTCGACGTGCTCCGTCTCGGCGATCTTCGCGAGGTAGTCGCCGGCCTTCACGGTGTACGTGCGGGCCTCGTCGCCCTTCTCGGCGACGGTCTTCTGGCCGGCGGCGGAAAGGGTCTGGACGGCCTTTTCGGGGGCGGTCTGCGGCGTGGCGGCGTGCGCGCCGGTGGCGCCGAGGAACGGCAGGGCGAGTGCGGCGCCACCGGTTCCGGCGACGGCGATGGAGCGGGTGAAACGCTGGGCCTTGGTACGGCGGTGCTTACCCTTCGCGGGCATGACGAATTCCTCTCCGGCGCCTACGAGGTGAGCTGTCGGGTTCGGGCTGGAGATGCCCGGCCGCGCTGTCGCGCGGCTTAACCCCAAGCCGTCCCGGGAACCGGAACAGGCGGTCGTACCTGTGGGTCCCCCGCTCCTGCCGTACACGGGTCAGTGTGTGCGGGCTCCGGGCGGCGGCAGGATTAGGCGTCCGTCCGGATCGGTGGTGAACGTAAGCGACCCGGACGCGAAGGGACAAGCACGGAGTTCACCGCGAACCCGTTTTCCGTGATCCAAAGGCGGAATTGACGTCACCGAGCGTCAGCCGGGATTCCCTTTCCCGCGCGAATTCCCTTGCCATCCACCAGAATTACGTGAGCATGGCGATAACACATCGTCACGGATATGACGATGCTCACGCACCCCCTCCCCATCTCCCTCCCTTTCGGGGCGCGTTATGGCGAAACCGCCCAATCGGACAGAACACCCGAATCGGGAGAATCACAGACGCCGCAACCGCACCACCACGGCGTCCAGATCTCCCCGCAGACCGATGCGCAGCCCATGGTGCAGCAGGAGGGCACCTCGGTGCGTTTCGCCCGTTTCGCGGCATTCGTACGAGGCTTCCGGGTCGAGGCCGCGCAGCCGGAGGGCCGGGACGGGCTCCCCGTGGTGCTGCGCCTGGAGGCAGGCGAGGACGACGGTCTCGTCGCCGAGGACGTACTGCACCGCGCTCAGCCCGCCCTCCGGCGGGCGCAGCCGGTACAGGTCGCCGCGCTGGACGACGGGCCGGATCTCCTTGTAGAGCGCGACCCACTCCCGCGCCTCGGCGAGCTCCTCCTCGGTCCACCGCGCGAGGTCGCCGCCGACGCCGAGCACCCCGGCCATGGCGCTGACGAACCGGAAGCGCAGCGAGCTGACCCGCCCGTTGAGCATCGCGTTCGGGCTGTCGGTGACCCAGGCGGCCATCACCCGGGCAGGGTGGAGCTGGCTGAAGCCGTGCTGGATGGCGAGCCGGTCGAGCGGGTCGGTGTTGTCCGAGGTCCACACCTGGTCGGTACGGGAGAGGACCCCCAGGTCGATCCGCCCGCCGCCGCCCGAGCAGGACTCGAAGGCCACCCCCGGATGGGCCGCCCGCAGCCGGTCCAGCAGGGCGTACAGGCCTCGCACGTGGTCGGTCCACAGCCGCTGCGGATACGGGTCGTCCGGCCAGCCGGCGTCGCTGAAGCAGCGGTTGAAGTCCCATTTCACGTAGTCGACGGGGGTGCCGGAGAGCAGCCCGTCCAGCCGCTCCCAGAGGTACTCCCGGACGTCGTCGCGCGCGAGGTTGAGCACGAGCTGGTTGCGGAACTCCGTGCGCCGGCGGTCCGGCTGGAACTGCACCCAGTCGGGGTGCGCCCGGTAGAGGTCGCTGTCCGGGTTGACCATCTCGGGCTCGACCCAGATGCCGAACCGCATCCCGAGCCCGTGCACATGGTCGGCGAGGGGTTTCAGGCCGCCGGGGAAGCGGCCGTGGTTGGGCGTCCAGTCGCCGAGCCCGGCCCGGTCGCTCGTCCGTGCCCCGAACCAGCCGTCGTCGACCACGAACAGTTCGACGCCCATCGCGGCGGCCCGCGCCGCGAGCTCCCGCTGCTGCTCCTCCGAGATGTCGAACCCGGTGGCCTCCCACGAGTTGAACAGCACGGGCCGGTCCCGGTCCGCGTCCGGGACGACGTGCGTCCGCTGGTAGGCGTGCCAGGCACGGCTGGCGCCGCCGAAGCCGCCGTCGCTCCACAGACCGGCGAAGACCGGTGTGACGTACGTCTCCTCCGTGCCCAGCATCAGCAGGCCGGAGTCGTCGTGCCCCGCGCCGCCGGTGATCTGCACGCGCGCGTCGGGGAGTTGGGCGACGCAGATGCGCCAGGACCCGGACCAGCCGAGGGCGCAGCCGTAGACCTCGCCGCGCTCCTCGGTCGCGTCGGTGTCGAGCGCGACCCAGGGCAGGTGCTGGTGTCCGGTGTGGCCGCGGCGGCTGCCGACGACCTTCTCGCCGTAGGTGAGCGGGGCGCGGGTCAGCCGGGACTCGGCGGCCCAGCGGCCGTGCAACTGGGACAGCCGCCAGTGCTCGCGCTCGGGCAGGGTCCAGGTGGCGGAGTCGGCGCGCAGGAGTTCGGCCGCGGGTCCCCGGTTGTGCAGGGTCACCCAGCGCTCGACCACGTCGTCGCGCATCCGGTAGTGCAGGGTCACGGTCAGTCCGCCGTCGCGGAAGCGGAGACGGAGTTCGCCGTCGTCGCTCTCGTGGCCGTCGAAGGCCCACTCGGTGCCGCGCCGCCCGTCCGCGGTGCGTACGGACAGGGCGGGCCGGACGAAGCGGGGGCCGCCCTCGACCGGGTACTCCTCGCGCCCGTCCAGGCGGGACTCGAACGGCCAGTCGTCCGGCAGCGGGCGCGCGGCGAGGGCCTCCGCGTCGGCGAGCGCGATCCTCGGGCCCCAGTGCAGATGCACCAGCTCGTCGCGGTCCGTGACATGGAGCGCGTAGCTGCTGGCCGGCCCCGACAGGAGCCAGGTACGACCGTCTTGGGAGACCTGCGTCACCGAACCTCCAACATACCCGAACAGATGCGATCAGACACCAACATCATCAGGGTCGCGGGGGTGTCCGGGCAATGCCTGTGGACAACTCATTGCCCCAGGCAGGCATGTCGTATCGTCAAGTGGTGCCCGTCGGCGAGCCCCGCCGGCGGCGCCGAGTGGGAGGAGTCCTTCGTGACGCAGCAGATCCCGTCGACCGAACCCGAGCTGACCGGAGTACGCAACTTCCGCGACGTGGGCGGACTACCGACCGTCGACGGTCGGCGGGTGCGGCACGGAGTGCTCTTCCGCAGCGGCCATCTCGCCCATGCGACCGCCGAGGACGCCGCCTTCCTGTCCTCGCTCGGACTGCACACGGTCTTCGACTTCCGCAACGCGGCCGACCAGAAGCTGGAGGGGCCGGACGTCGAGCTGCCGGGCGTGCGCAACGTGAACCTGCCGCTCAGCGACCCGGCCGACGGCGCCGAGTTCTGGAAGATGGTCCGCGACGGCGATCTGGAGCAGCTGCGCTCGATCCTCGCGGACGGCAAGGGCGCGGACCGGATGATCAGCTCCTACCGGCTGATCATCAAGGAGCGCACCGCCGAGCACTCCCGGGTGCTGCGCGCGCTCGCCGAGGACAGCGTCCCCGCGCTGATGCACTGCGCGGCGGGCAAGGACCGCGCGGGACTGTCGGTGGCGGTGACGCTGCTCGCGGTGGGCGTCGAACGCGACGCGATCGTCGACGACTACCTGAAGTCCAACGCCAAGCACCGCCGCTACAAGGTGCACCGCAGCGGCACCTCCGCCTCGGCCTACTCCCCCGAGGTCATGGAGCTGCTCAGCCCGCTGTTCGACGCGCGCGCGGAGTATCTGTCGGCGGCCTTCGAGACCGTCGAGGAGACCTGGGGCGGTGTGGACCCCTACCTGGAGCAGGCGCTCGGACTCACTCCCGAGACCCGGGAACGGCTGCGCGAGCGCCTGCTCGACTGAGGCGGGCCCGAGGCGGGCGCCTACTTCTTCGGAGCCATCTCGAAGAGGAAGTAGATGAAGGCCGCGAAGAGGTGTCCCACCGCCACGTAGATGAACAGCCGCACCCACAGGGCCCGGGGGAGCTTCTCTTCCATGTCTTTGCCGGTCATGTCGCTTCTCCGTGGATCGGGCCCAGGCACAGCGCGGCCGTGGGACTCTGCAGCAGGGTGTGGACGAACAGCAGATCGACCCCGTCGGGGTCGGACGCGGCGATGCGGTGCGGGGTCAGCGAGTCGAAGTGGGCGCTGTCCCCCGGGCCGAGCCGGTGCAGGGTGTCCCCGAGGCGCAGCCGCAGCCGCCCCTTGAGGACGTACAGCCACTCCTCGCCGGGGTGGACGCGCACGATGTCGCCCTGGGAGCCGTGCGGCACCCGGACCCGCAGGGCCTGCATGCCGCGTCCGGCGGCGCCGGCCTGCCAGTACGTCCAGCCGCCCGCCGCCGTGGACTCCATGTCGGCGGCGCGCACCACGGCGTCCCGGTCGGCGGCCGACTCGCCGAGCAGCTCGGAGACCGTCGTACCGTAGGTGCGGGCGAGGGAGAGCAGCATCGGCAGCGAGGGCTGGCGCTGTCCGGTCTCCAGCCGGGAGAGGTGCGCGGGCGACAGACCCGCGTCGCGGGCGGCGGCCTCCAGGGTGAGGGAGGCCCGTCGCCGCAGGGCACGCAGCTGCGGCGCGACCGCGGGGAGCGCGTCGGCCGGTTCGGCCGGCGGCCCGGCCTCGGAGGAGCTCATGCCTCCATTGAGCCCTGGATTTGCCCCACGGGCAATTTTCTTGCCTATGGGGCAAATCCCGGCGCGACGCGGGTTTCAGCGGTTGGCGACGGCCTGTCTCACCAGCGTCCTGCCGAACTCCCACACCAGGCCGCCGTCGTGCGCGTCGTCCATCACCGCGGTGAAGGCGTCCACGAACCGGTGCACGTCCCGCTCCCCGATGATCAGCGGCGGGATCAGTTTGATCACCTCCAGGTGGTCGCCGGAGACCTGGGTGAGGATGTGGTGCCGCTGCAGCAGCGGTACGACCACCATCTGCGCGAAGAGTCCCTTGCGGGCGGCCTGGAGCATGGTCCAGCGCGAGCGCAGCTTCAGCGAGCGGGGCCGGCCGAACTCGATGCCGATCATCAGGCCCCGGCCTCGGACGTCGGCGAGCAGCTCGTACCTGTCGGTCAGCGCGGCCAGCCGGGTCCGCAGCAGCGCGCCGGTGCTCCGGACGTTCGCGACGATCCGCTCGTCCTCCATGACCGACAGCACCGCGAGGCCCGCCGCCATGGCCTGGGCGTTGGCCCCGAAGCTGGCCGAGTGGACCAGCACCCGGTCCATCGACGAGTAGACCTTCTTGAAGATCCAGTCCTTGCCGATGGTGGCGCCCACCGGTACGTAGCCGCCGGAGAGCGCCTTGGCCACGCACACCAGGTCCGGCTCGACCCCCGCCTCGTGCTGGTAGGCGTAGAAGTCGCCGGTCCGGCCCAGTCCCGTCTGCACCTCGTCGGCGATCAGCAGCGCCCTGTGCCGGTGCAGCAGCTCCTGCGCGGCCCGCAGATAGCCCGGCGGCGCCTCGTGGACGCCCTTGCCCTGGATCGGCTCCACGATCAGGGCGGCCACGTCCCCCTCGCGCAGCTCCCGCTCCAGCGCGTCGAGGTCGCCGAGCGGTACGGCCGTGTCGGGCAGCAGCGGGGCGAAGCCGTCCCGGAAACCGGTCTCGCCGTTGACGGAGAGCGAGCCGGCGGTCAGGCCGTGGAAGGCGTGCTCGCAGTACAGCACGCGTGGTCTGCCGGTCGCGTACCGGGCGAACTTCAGAGCGGTCTCGACCGCCTCCGTGCCGCTGTTGCCGAAGAAGACCCGGTCCAGGTGGGGGCTGTGCCCGAGCAGCTTCTCGGCCAGCAGGCCGGGCAGCGGCTGGCAGTCGAAGCGGGTGAGGTCGGCGAGGGAGGCGTCCAGGACGTCGTGCAGCGCCTTGCGGACCACGGGGTGGTGGCGGCCCAGGCCCATCACCCCGAACCCGGCGAGCATGTCCAGGTGGTCGTTGCCGTCGGCGTCCCAGAAGTGGGCGCCCTCGGCGCGCTCGTAGACCTTGTCGAAGCCGATGGTGTGCAGCATGCGCGGGAGCTGGTGGTTGAGGTACCGGGTGTGCAGCTCGTAGCGCTCGGCTCCGCGCTCGGCCAGCAGCGCGCCGAGGTCGAACCCCCCGGTCTGCGACGACTCCGCGGTGGTCATGCCTGGGGCTCCTGTGGGTCCGGTGACTGTTTCACGGGCTCCTCGCCGACGGCGAGGCCCGCGCTGATGCGGCCGGCGATCTCGACCGGGGTGAGGCCGATGTCGGCGAGCACCTCACCGCGTTTGGCGTGGGCGAGGAACTGCTCCGGGATCCCGAACCGCCGCACGGGCACGTCGACCCCGGCGTCGCCCAGTGCCAGCGCCACCGCCGAACCGACCCCGGCGGCACGGCTGTTGTCCTCGACGACGGCCACCATGCGGTGCCCGGTGGCCAGTCGGGGCAGGGCCGGGTCCACGGGCTTGACCCAGCGGGGGTCGACCACGGTGCATCCGGTCCCCCGCGCTTCGAGCAGTTCGGCGGCCTGGAGGCAGACCGGCGCCATCACTCCCACGGCCACCAGCAGCACCTCGGGGGCGTCCGCCCGGTGGAGCACGTCCATGCCGCCGACACGGTCCAGCGCGGGGATCGCCGGGCCCACGGACTCCTTGGGGAACCTGAGCAGGGTGGGCGCGTCGTCGACGGCGACCGCCTCGCGCAGCTGGGCGCGGAGCTGGCCGGCGTCGCGGGGCGCGGCGATGCGCAGGCCGGGGACGACCTGGAGGACGGACATGTCCCACATGCCGTTGTGGGAGGGCCCGTCGACGCCGGTGACACCGGCCCGGTCCAGGACGAAGGTCACCCCGCAGCGGTGCAGCGCCACGTCCATCAGCAGCTGGTCGAAGGCGCGGTTGAGGAAGGTGGCGTAGACGGCGACGACCGGGTGCAGGCCGCCGGTCGCCAGGCCCGCCGCGGACACGGCCGCGTGCTGCTCGGCGATGCCGACGTCCCACACCCGGTCCGGGAACCGTTCGGCGAAGGCGCCGAGACCGACCGGATGCAGCATGGCGGCGGTGATCGCCACCACGTCCTCGCGTTCCTCGCCGATCCGGACGATCTCCTCGCCGAAGACGGAGGTCCAGGACGGGCCGCCGGACGGGGCGAGGGGCGCGCAGGTGAGCGGATCCATCACGCCGACGGTGTGGAAGTGGTCCTCCTCGTGGGCGAGGGCGGGTTCGTAGCCGCGGCCCTTCTCGGTGAGGCAGTGGACCAGGACGGGTCCGTGGAAGCGCTTGGCGCGGCGCAGCGCGGACTCCACGGCCTTGACGTCGTGGCCGTCGATGGGGCCGAGGTACTTCAGGCCGAGGTCCTCGAAGAGACCCTGCGGGGCGAAGGCGTCCTTGAAGCCCTTCTTCGCGCCGTGCAGCGCCTCGTAGACGGTGGGACCGACCACGGGGGTGCGCTGGAGCACGTCCTTGCCCCAGGCCAGCACGCGTTCGTAGCCGTCGGTGGTGCGCAGGGCGGCGAGGTGGTTGGCGAGTCCGCCGATGGTGGGGGCGTAGGAGCGTTCGTTGTCGTTGACGACGACGATCAGCGGCCGGTCCTTGGCGGCGGCGATGTTATTGAGCGCCTCCCAGGCCATGCCGCCGGTGAGGGCGCCGTCGCCGATCACCGCGACGACATGGCCCTTCTCCCCCCGCACCTGGCGGGCCTTGGCGAGTCCGTCGGCCCAGCCGAGGGCCGTGGAGGCGTGGCTGTTCTCGATGACGTCGTGCTCGGACTCCTCGCGGGAGGGGTAGCCGGACAGGCCGCCCTTGCCGCGCAGCTTGGAGAAGTCCTGACGCCCGGTCAGGAGTTTGTGGACGTAGCTCTGGTGGCCGGTGTCCCACAGGATGCGGTCCACGGGCGACTCGAAGACCCGGTGCAGGGCGACGGTGAGCTCCACCACCCCGAGGTTGGGTCCGAGGTGTCCGCCGGTCCTGGCGACCGCGTGCACCAGGAACTCCCGGATCTCATGGGACAGTTCGCCGAGTTCCGCCTCGGACAGCGCCTTCAGGTCACGTGGTTGCCGGATGCTCTCCAGGATCGTCACGCTCGGGCCCCCTTCGGAATTCCGTGCTGTTCAGCTCACGGTGACGGCCGGCTCCCCCGACGCGATGCCGTCCTTCTCCATCTCCTCGGCGATCTTCATCGCCTCCTCGATCAGCGTCTCCACGATCTTCGACTCGGGCACGGTCTTGATGACCTCGCCCT
>NZ_JBEZBE010000057.1:0-31694 GCF_040646935.1 Streptomyces sp. NPDC044984 | reverse complement strand
CCGCGCGCCACCGCGATCATCGGCGAACTGAGCATCCGCAGCGCCGAGTTCCGGCGGCTGTGGGCCCGGCACGACGTACGGGTCTCGGTCAACGGCACCAAGACCTTCCGGGTCCCCGAGGTCGGCGACGTCGTCCTGGACTGGGACACCTATCCGCTGCCCGGCCGGCCCGGTCCGGTCATGCTGGTCTTCACCGCCGAGCCGGGCAGCGCCGACGCGGACCGGCTGCACCTCCTCGCGTCGTTGCGCGCGACCCGCTCGACCGGGAAGGCCACACCGCCGGCCACCTCAGGCTGAGCCCAGGGGGACTTCGCACCGCACCGTCTTGGTGTACGGGTCGCCGACGGTCGTCCCCCAGTGGGACGCCGGCGCCTCGACGAGGAGCAGACCGCGGCCGGACTGCTCGAACTCGCCGCCGACGAGGACCGGAACGTGCGCGCGGCGGCCGGAGGGGCACTGTGCACCGCTTGCGACGGCAGCCCCGAGGTCACGAGCGCCGTCGTCGCGCTGCTCCGGGATCCGGTGGAGCGGGTACGGGCAGGGATGTCCGAGGCCGTCACACACTGCGCGAACCGTTCAGCGGACATCGCCGACGCCCTGTTCGCCCTGCTCGACGAGGAGGACTTCTCGGTCCGGCTCAACGCGGCCTACGCCCTCCTGCGCTGGGAGGACCCACGCACCGCGGAGGCCGTCGAACGCGTGGGTCCACTGTCCCGCCCCGGTCACGAACACGACCACCGCCTCTCCGCGATCTGGCGCTGGGAGTGGGACCGCAACCAGCCCTGACAGCGCCTTTCCGGCCGCCCGAGTTCACCGGTCGGGCGACCCTGCCGAGGTCACGGGAGGGCGCCCGCGCCAGCCGGGCGCGGATGTTCGCCTACGCGGCCGACCACAACGCCCTCGTGCTCCCCGCCCATCTGCCCGGCCAGGGCGCCTTCGAGATCCGCCTCGAGGGCGCGGGCTTCGGCCTCTTCCACTGGGCGCCGTTCTCCCGTACGCAGAACGGGAGTCGGGCCTCGTGGTGCTCCCGTGGAGCACCAGACGGAGGTGGTCACCGGAGCGTTGTCGGTGTGCCGCGCGCTCCCGGTCCGGGGCAGGACCAGGCAGGTCAGGGCCAGGCCACTGAGGCTGAACACGGCCCCGGCCAGGCCGGCCGGCGCAGAGCGCCCGCGGCCACGACGGCCCCGCCGAGGGCGGCTCCGGCGGCGGCGCCGAGGTTGAAGGCACCGACGTCGGCCGCGACGGCCAAGGTCGGAGCGGAGCCGACATCGCGCGGGATCAGGCCCTGCAGCGGGGCGATGGTGGCGACAGGCAGGCCCAGGTCCAGGACCGCGAGCACGACGGTGGGCTTTCAGACCGCGGCGAACGACACGGCCGCTATGAGTGGATCACGCCGTGCAGGCTACCGAGGCGAGACCACCACCCCGAGGGGTCATTCCAGCCATGTCCCGTCCCGCATGACGACTCTTCCGCGCAGTTCCGGCACACCGCGCCATGCGCGCACGGTCCTCGGGACCACACGTACGTACAGATAGGGATCCTTTTCCGTGCGCGGATCCCATCCGAACTTGTCGGCGAACGCCTCCGCCGCGCCGTCGGGAACCTCCCGGTCCGGGAAGCACTCCGCCTCGCCCTGGAGGAGCACCACATCGAAGGAGTCCGGCAGCGCCAGACGTACGCGCGGCTCCGTGCGGACGTTCCGCGCCGTCACGGACGTGGCGCCGGTGCACATCCACATCGCACGCCCGTCCCACAGGAACCACAACGGCACCTGGTGCGGCCCATGATCAGGGTGAGCCGTCGACAGCCATACGTCCCGCTCGCTACCGAGCCGCTCGAGAACGTCGCGCACCCGCTCCGTCGTACCGCGACGAACAGTCTCCGTGGTTCCCATGGAGATCGACCCTAGCCAGCAGCACCGCACCACGCCTGAGGCGCAGGACCTAGTCCCGGAGACGGAGGGAACTCTTCAGCTCCCGGCTCGGGCTCTGCCTCGACTGCGTTGTCAGTGGGGGTCACTACAGTGCCGGCGTGACTGATCTTGAGGTAGTGGCACGTGGGCCGGTCAACGACGCACGCACTTTTGAGCAGTTGGTGTGCCATCCCCGGCTTCCGCTGGTGGCCTGCTTGGACTCCGAGCGTCCGGCCGTTCACATCTGGGACTTCGGTGAGGGTCAACTCAGCGAACTCGGCTCCGTGGGCCTCTCGTCGGACCCCTACGAAGCCTCCTTCGGAGGGGCGCGAATACAGCGGACGCCCGGTGTGGCCTGGCATCCGGACCGGCCGTTCCTCGTCGTGGCGGGAGAGGGTGGGCTTCGGCAGTGGACTTTGGCGGGGGTCTCCGAACTCGACGGTGCTCCGGCCACGGCCACCTACCGCAGTCTGGCGTTCAGCCCGGACGGGCAGACCCTGTGGGGTTCGCCGTCGTGCCGCGTCGAGGGCGGTGACTGGGAGAGCTCGGACGTCATCGATCCCTCCTCCGGAACCATCGGTGCCGGACGCCGGTGGGACACAGGGGTCGCGGAGCATCCCGGGGGCGGACTCGTCGCCACGCTCACCAGCGAGCAGGGGGCCACGCACTGCCTCTTCGCACGCGTCGACCAGGGGTCCGCGCCGGCCGGGATGCGGCTGCTCCGCCGGGCGTTGATCCTGGACTGCGACGGCTACAGCACTCCGCTCTTCAGTGCGGACGGGCGCCACATGGCGATCCGCGGCAACGCGTACGACCACTCCGTGGAGGTCTTCGAGTTCCCCTCGCTGCGCCGGGTCCTGGCCACCCCCCCTCGGCGAGCCGAGCCCTGGTTATCCGTACCCGCAGGAGTGGCTCGACCAGCTGAAAACCTGGTCGCGGCAGAACATCGCCTTCGGCTCGAGACCGGGCGTGCTGTGGATCGGCACGCCCGCGGGGACGCTGTTCGAGGTGGATGTGGAGGCCCAGGAACCGGTCACGCATGCTGTACTGACCGGGTCCCGGATCTCCGCGCTGGCCGCGACGGCGACCGGCGAACTTCTCGTTGCCGGCAGCGAGGGAGAGCTGGTGCTCCTGTCCGTGCCGAACGCTTCCACGCAGACGGGCGCGACGAACAGGGAGGTCGCCAGAGCCGCAGTCGTGGAGTTCTTGGAGACCACAACCGAGGTCCCGGACGACGGCACCGAGCTGGAGAGCCACCTCGTCGTGACCGACGGAACCCGCACGTGGGAGGCGGACGATCTGGCAAAGGCGACCGAGGCTGACACGACGGACCCCACCTGGCTCCAGATTCAGGCAGCCGTCAACAAGATCCGTACGCAGAGCGAATAGGCACCGCCCGACGTGAGCCGTCGTCGAGCGGTGCGTCGCCCTCAGCCGTCATGAGGATCATGCTCTCCAAGCGCTGCCGGGCTACGCCTCGGGCTCCGGCTCGGCCCTGAGGTACCGACTCCAGATCTGTGCCTTGCGGTAGGGGCCGGCCCCGTCCCAGTCGTACTGGGGCGCGTCAAAGGTCACCCAGTACACCCGCTCGCCGCTGAACGACTGGACGTGTTCCTTGGGTTCGGGCGTACCCATGGCATCGATCGTTCCAGTGAACTCGGCCTGCCAGGGACCGTCCCAGTCCGGAGCGCGAACGACCCTGACCCGGCTTCCTGGTGCCCACGCACCCGCCGGCCACGTCCGACTCAAGGAACGACCGAGGATGCGCTCCACCGCCCGGCGGTCATGCGTATCCGCAGGGACGGGGCCGGAAAAGTGTCTGTCATGCCCCCAGCCTGCCCGCATCGCTTCAGGAACGCCGGAAGACAAACAGCGAGCCGAGGGGCTTCAGCGGGTGCATCTGCATGCCTCCATCGCGTGCGGCTGGTCACGACCAGACGAGGCGGCCCTCGGACACCCGGCACACCGGGTAACTCCCGTCGACGATTCTGGTCAGTGTCCGCGCCAGGGAATCGAAATAGTCGGCCAGGGTCTCGTATTCGTCCGTGATCGTGATCTCGCCCACGAACCATCTGCCGATGCGGCCGTTCCGCGCGTCGATGAACTTCCCCGACCAGCCGTCCTGGTCCGACAGGAACGGGATCCACTCGTTGCGCCAGAAGGGGCTGTCCGGCTGGTCCGGAGGGTCGAAGCCCACGGACGTCACGCGGTTCGCATACAGCCTCTCCATCGCACGGATGCCCAGGAAGAAGCTCCCCTCGTCCGGGAACCCGGCGAAGCCGCAGCACTGCACGTCGTCGTCCACGTCTTCCTCGGGAAGATCCAGGTTGTTCTGCAGTAGCCACGCCCGCAAGTCCGGGGGGAAGGAGAGACCCATCCGCTCCTCTGCGGATGCGAGTGTCTCCTCCGTGGCGGGTCCGGGCAGATCCGCGTGGTCGGCCGGGGCGTGCTCCCGGAGCAGACACATCACGCGGGACCAACTCTCCACCGCACCCATTGCCCGCTGCCCCTTCGACCGGCTCCTCAGCAGCCGTCACCCTAGCGGGACTTCGCACCACACCGTCTTGGTGTATGGGTCTCCGGCGGTGGTGCCCCAGTGGGACGCCAGTGCTTCGACGAGGAGCAGACCGCGGCCGGACTCCGTGTCGGGTGCGGCGGGTTGCAGCGTGCCGGGGGTCGGTGGGCGGCGGTCGGGGCGGGCGTCGGTGAGTTCGATACGGGGCGTGGCGTCCTCCGGGTGGAGCGTCAGGCGGAGTCTGAAGTCCCGGCCCGTCACCCGTCCGTGCACCGCCGCGTTCGTGGCGAGCTCGGCCACCAGCAGGGCCGCCGTGTGGTTGGCCTCGCTGTCGTACGGCCAGCCCCAGGAAGCGAGTTGCTCGGCCGACAGGTGACGGGCCAGACGTGCGCCCCGGGCGGTGGCCGAGAGCCGGATGCTGAAGTGGCGGGCGGGGTCCGTGTGTCCGGAGGTCGGGACGATGTCGACGTTCATGTCACTCAGCGTGGCCGGTCGACCCTACTCTGCACAGCAACGACGTCGGTACGCAGGGTGACCGTGCGGATGCTGTCCGGGTCTGTCCGGGTCGCGACGCGTGACGCCCCGTGCGGGCGGCGAGTTGGGCACGGGTGGCACAGGGAGGTGCGGGGACATGAGTGTGGAACCTTACGGCGCGGACGAGGAGTCGGCGGCCGTTCTGCGGACCGTGGGCAGGGTGATCAAGATGTGCCGGGAGCGGGAGGGCATGACCCAGGCCGGTCTCGCCACGGCCATCAGGTACAGCGAGGAACAGGTGTCGTCCGTCGAGCGCGGGCGCAGGGCTCCGGCGGAGGAGTTCCTGGAGGCGGCGGACCGGGTGCTCGAAGCGGGCGGGCTGATCGCGGGGCTGAAGAAAGAGGTGGAGAAGGCCCGGTTCCCGAAGAAGGTAAGGGATTTGGCCAAGCTGGAGGAAGAGGCGGTCGAGCTGTGCGCCTACGCGAATCACGTCGTGCACGGCCTGCTTCAGACGCCGGAGTACACGCGGGCCATCTATGGCATGCGGCGGCCTCCGTACACCGAGGAGCAGGTGGACGAACTTGCCGAGGCTCGCTTGGCACGTCAGAAGATCTTCGACCAGCAACCCGCTCCCGTCTTCGGGTTCGTCCAGGAAGAGGTGACGCTGCGCCGCCCACTCGGGGGCAAAATGGTGATGCGGAAGCAACTCGAACGCTTGTTGGAGGTTGGTCAGCGGCGGAACGTGGAGATCCAGGTTCTGCCCACGGACCGCGAAGACCACGCGGGGCTCGCGGGGGCACTTCAACTGCTACGGCTGAAGGAGGGGGTCACCGTGGGTCACATCGAAGTACAGCTGATCAGCCGACTGCTCTCCGACCCCAAGGAGATCCAGATCCTCGAGATTCGCTATGGCATCATCCGGGCCCAAGCCCTCACACCCCGTGAGTCGCTGGCCTTCATCGAGAAACTGCTGGGAGAGACATGACGACCAACCGCCCGACCGGGAACGGTCCCGCGCTGAAGTGGTTCAAGAGCAGTTACAGCACGAACGACGGCCCCGAGTGTGTCGAGGTCGCCCTCGCCCCCGAAACCATCCACGTCCGCGACTCGAAGCGCATACACGGCCCCCGCCTCACCTTCGCTCCCCACCAGTGGGCCGCCTTCCTGCCGTACGCCTCCGGACGCCGATGACCCGACCACTCACCGCCGCGCAGCGCCGCCTCGTCGACGCCGCCGATCCCGACACCGGGCGGCTGAGGGGTACGCCGGCACAGCTCGCCGCGCTGGTGAAGCGCGGGCTCGCCTTCCGGCATCCGAGGCCGCCGCACGATCACTTCCTGACCCCGGCGGGACACCGGGCGCGCGAGTCGGAGGCGGAGACGGAGACGGCGCCCGAGCCGGTGGAGGCACCGGCCGCCACCGGGGTGTTCTCCGCGCGCACCGGCGGCGAACACCCCGCGCCGGAGTCGGGCCCCGCCCGGCTCCGGGAGGTGCGCGGCGCCTGGCAGGGCATGCTGGAGCTGCGCCGGATGACCAATCCCGACGGCGCCACGGACCGGCCCTGCGGCTGGGAGCGTACGCATCTGGTGCAGGCCGCCGCGCTCGCCCTGGAGGCCGCCGGACACCGCCCGGCCGGCGCGGACACCGGGGACGGCGGTTACCGGGTGCGGGAGACCCCGCAGCCGGAGGCGGTCGCCGTCCACGAGCCGGACGGCACCGCGCTGCGGGCCTGCGCGGCCACGCTGGAGGGGGCCGGCTGGCAGGTCGGGGAGTACACGGAGCCGAGGACCCGGGCGCGCTATCTGCTGGCCTCCCCGCGCCGGGTGTGAGGGACATGCCAAGATCGGTGGGTCGGGCAACGAACTCAGCCGAGCAGGCGTGAAGGGGACAGACACCATGAGCGAGCCGTTCTCCGTCCGGGTGACCGTGCGCGGATACGAGACCGACGTGCAGGGTCACCTCAACCAGGCCGTGTACCTCAACTACGCCGAGCACGCGCGCTGGTCGCTGCTCCAGGCGGCGGGGATCAGCCAGTCCGGACTGATCGCACAAGGCGTGGGACCGGTCGCGCTGGAGACCACCATCCGCTACAAGCGGGAACTGCTCGCCGGTGACGAGGCCGACGTGAGCTGCGCCTTCGCCTGGAGCGGCGGCAAGGTCTTCACCATCGAACAGACGATCACCAAGACGGACGGCACCGTGGCCGCCGAGATCACCGCCGTCGGCGGCCTGCTGGACCTCGAGCGGCGCAAGCTCGTGCCGGACCCGCAGGACGTCTTCCGGGACCTGGCGAAGGACCCGGGCCTGTTCGGGCTGTAGCCGAGGTTTCACTCTCTGAAAGTTTCCGCCGTCCGGTTCCCAAGTTTCCAGGCCATCCGCTCCTACAGTGGACCAGACCACCAGAGGAAACCGGAGGCCCTTTACACCTGCGGAATCTACGTGCGTAACTAATGACGCGCGCACGTCAAGAAGTACGGATCTGCCCAGGTGGCAGCGGCCGACGTCACCTCCTTCGCTCATCCCCACAGGTGTCAGGAGGCAGCCCATGTTCTCTCTCCCCCGCCCCTTGGCCGGCCCTCGCAGACGGATGGCCACAGCGCTCGGCGTCCTCGGTGCCGCCCTCGCGCTGACGGCCACCACCGCGGGCGGCGCGACCGCCGCACCGGAGCCCGACCGGGACCGTGTCCACGTGGAACCCGGCGAGGCGTACATGGGTGCGGGCACCCGCGTCCACGAAGGCGCCCCCGCCGAGACGCCGCCGTCGGTCGCCCTGGCCCCCACCGACGGCGTCCAGGGCATCGACGTCTCGCACTGGCAGGGCGCCATCAACTGGACCTCGGTGCGGAACTCCGGCATCCAGTTCGCCTGGATGAAGGCGACCGAGGGCACCACCTACAAGGACCCGAGCTTCAACACCAACTACCCCGCCGCCCACCACGCCGGCGTGATCCGCGGCGCGTACCACTTCGCGCTCCCCAACGCCTCCAGCGGCGCCACCCAGGCGAACTACTTCGCGAGCAGCGGCGGCGGCTGGTCGCGCGACAACCTGACCCTGCCCGGCGTCCTGGACATCGAGCACAACCCGTACGGGGCGATGTGCTACGGCCTGTCCACCACGCAGATGCGCGGCTGGATCAACGACTTCTACACCACGTACAAGTCGCGCACGAGCCGTGACGTCGTCATCTACACGACGGCCAGCTGGTGGAACACCTGCACCGGCAACTGGACCGGCATGTACGGCAAGAGCCCGCTGTGGGTGGCGCACTGGACCTCGGCGGCGTCCCCGACCATCCCCAGCGGTTTCCCCACCTGGACGGTGTGGCAGTACACCAGCACCGGTTCGGTCTCCGGTGTCTCCGGCAACGTGGACCGCGACCAGTTCAACGGCTCCCGCGACCGGCTGCTGGCGCTCGCCAACAACACGTGACGGCGTAGGCCCCGGCGCGTACACGATCACGCGGTGGAGCGGCGGCCGTCCGTCGCCGGCTCCACCGCCTCCCCCGCCTCCCCCGCCCGCTCCCCTCCACGAGGAGTGACCGTGCATCCCGAGAACGCCCTCCGGCGCCGCCTGCTGCTCTCCGGTGCGGCCGGTCTGGCCGCCGCCACCGCCCTGCCGGGCGCCGCGCACGCGCGAGACGCCGACGTGATCGAACCGGACATCGACTCCACCACGGCCTGGGGCGCCCGCTCCCCGCAGGGGACCATCGGCCTCCTCCGGTACCGGCCGAGCCGGATCGTCGTCCACCACACGGTGAGCGCCAACACCTCCGACCCCTCCCGCGCCCAGGCGCACGCGCACGCCCACTGGGTGCAGGACCTGCACCTGGACAAGAACGGCTGGGTCGACACCGGCTACCACTTCCTGGTCAGCCGGGGCGGCTGGATCACCGAGGGCCGGCACGGCAGCCTCCAGGCGCTCACCGGCGGCCGGAACTTCGTCCTCGGCTCCCACACCTCCGGGCAGAACGACCAGGCCATCGGCATCGCGTGCGAGGGCGCGTACCACGCGGGCGCGGTACCGCCCGACGCACAGTGGGGGGTCCTGGTGGTCCTGTGCGCGTACGTGTGCGCGCGGTACGGCATCCCCTCCGCACAGCTCTACGGCCACAAGGACTACGGCGAGACGCTGTGCCCGGGCGTGTACCACGACATGCTGCCCCGGCTGCGGGAGGAGGTGGCGGCGGCGGCGCGGGCGGCCTGACCGACGGCGGATTTCGGATGCGGGAGCACACCCCGGCCTGCGATCCTTGCGTCCCATGGCTCCACGACGCGTCAGACCCAGCCTCTACATCTCCGTCGACATCGAGGCCGACGGGCCCATCCCCGGGCCGTACTCCATGCTGAGCCTGGGCGCCTCGGTGGCCGGGACGCAGGACGCCGAGGGATTCCGGGCGGCCGATCCCGAGGAGCGGACGTTCTACCGCGAACTGCGGCCGATCAGCGAGGAGTTCGTGCCCGAGGCGCTGGCGGTGAGCGGCCTCGACCGGGACCGGCTCGGTGCCGAGGGCGCCGAACCGGTCCGGGCGATGCGGGAGTTCACCGACTGGGTGTGTGAAGTGGGTGCGGGTGCCCAGCCGGTGATGTGCGGTTACCCGGCGCCGTACGACTGGACGTTCCTGTACTGGTACCTGATCCGCTTCACCGGTTCCAGTCCCTTCGGGCACTCGGGCTGTCTGGACATGAAGACCCTGTACGCCACCAAGGCGGGGCTGCCGCTGCGGGCGGCGGCGAAGGGCACCATGCCGCGTGAGCTGCTGTCCCGGCGCCGGCACACACATCACGCCCTCGACGACGCGATCGAGCAGGCCGAGCTGTTCGCCAACCTCATGGCGTGGCCGGGGCCTTCACTCCCGTGAGCTCCTCGCCCGGTTCCATCGGGTGGGTGACGTCGGCGGCCTCGCGGCGGCCGTCGCCGAGGTGGTTGAAGACGAAGTTCAGCAGGACCGCCACCACGCAGCCCGTGGAGATGCCGGAGTCCAGGACGATCCGGGCCGTCTCCGGGGCGGAGTGGTAGAACTCCGGCGCGCTGATCGGGATGATGCCCACGGCCAGCGAGACGGCCACGATCAGGACGTTGTTGTCCTTCTCCAGGCCGGCCCGGACCAGGGTCTGGATGCCGCTCGCCGCGACCGAGCCGAACAGGACCACGCCCGCGCCGCCGAGCACCGGGCGCGGTACGACGGCGATCAGCGAGGCGGCCATCGGGCACAGCCCCATCAGGACGAGGAAGCCTCCGCCGGTGGCGACGACGTACCGGCTGCGGATCCTCGTCATCGCGACCAGGCCGATGTTCTGGGCGAAGGCGCTGCACATGAAGCCGTTGAACAGCGGGCTGAGGGCGGAGCCGAGGGTGTCGGCGCGCAGGCCGGCCGCGATGGTCCTCTCGTCGGCCGGGCGGTCGACTATCTCGCCCAGCGCCAGCATGTCGGCGGTCGACTCGGTCATCGACACCACCATCACCACGCACAGCGAGACGATCGCGGCGAGCTGGAACTGCGGTGCGCCGAAGTGGAACGGGGTCGGGAAACCGACGATGTCCGCGTCCGCCACCGGGGAGAAGTCGGTGACCCCGAACGGGATCGCGAGAAGGGTGCCGGCCACCAGGCCGAGGAGCACGGCGATCTGCTTGACGAAGCCGCTGGTGAAGCGGCGCAGGAGGAGGACGATCACGAGGGTGGCGGCGGCCAGGCCCAGGTTGGTCGCCGAACCGAAGTCGTCGGCCGAGGGGCTGGGTCCCTGGGCCCAGCCGAAGGCCACGGGCAGCAGCGAGACGCCTATGAGCGTGATGACCGTTCCGGTGACGACCGGTGGGAAGAAGCGGACCGCCTTGCTGAAGAACGGTGCCGCGAGGAAGCCGAGGAGGCCGGCGACGATCACCGCGCCGAAGATGACCGGCAGGGCGTCGTTCTTGTCGTCGGTGGAGACGACGATCGCGGTCATCGGGGCGACACCGGCGAAGGTGACGCCGTTGACGAAGGGCAGCCGGGCGCCGATCTTCCAGACGCCGAGGGTCTGCAGGAGGGTGGCGAGGCCCGCGGTGAACAGGCAGGCGCCGGTGAGGAAGGTGAGTTCGGTGCCGGTGAGACCGATGGCCGCGCCGACGATCAGGGGTGGGGCGACGACTCCCGCGTACATGGCGGCCACGTGCTGCAGGCCGGTCGTCGCCATCTTGAGTGCGGGGAGTTTCTCGTCAACGGGGTGGTCGGCCACTGCGGCTCTCCTCCGGTCGGGTACACGTCGGCTCTGACGCGGGTGTCAAGGAGGTGGTGCGGGTGGGCATGGGGGTACCTCCCGCTCGAGCGAAGTCGAGAGTGGGGGAGGGACCGGGGACGGGGGGGAGGTGGGTGGCCGTCTCCGGGACGTACACGCCCCGGAGACGGCCGCCGCGGACCCCGATGGGCATCCGCGGACACCGGCCGGGAGCCGTCCCTCCCGGCCGGAGACTTCGACGGGGCTCAGCCCTGCGCGGCGATCCGCGCCAGCCGCTGCGCCTCCGTACGGGTGGAGCGGGCGATCTCGTCCTCGTCGGCGGTGAGCAGGCGGCCGTTCTCCACGATCTGCCGGCCGTTGACGAAGGACGCGGTGACCGGGGCCGCCGCGCCGAACACCAGCGCGGTCACCGGGTCGGCGATGGAGGCGTGGGCGAGGGTGTCCATCCGCCACAGCACCAGGTCGGCGAGCTTGCCCGGCTCCAGGGAGCCGATCTCGCCCGCCCGGCCCAGCACTTGGGCGCCGCCGTACGTGCCGAGGCGCAGCGCCTGCCGGGCGTTCAGGGCGGCCTCGCGGTGGGCGCCGAGGCGGTTGACGAGCAGGGCGTTGCGCAGTTCGGTGTGGAGTTCGCCGGACTCGTTGGACGCGGTGCCGTCGACCCCGAGGCCGACCGGGACGCCGGCGGCGAGCAGATCGGGGACGCGGGCGATGCCGGCCGCGAGGCGCGCGTTGGAGGACGGGCAGTGGGCGACTCCCGTTCCCGTACGGGCGAAGGCGGCGATGTCGGAGTCGTTCATGTGGACGCAGTGCGCCATCCAGACGTCCTCGCCGAGCCAGCCGGTGGACTCGAAGTAGTCGGTCGGGCCCATGCCGAACAGCTCGTGGCAGAACTTCTCCTCCTCCACGGTCTCCGAGCCGTGGGTGTGCAGGCGTACGCCGAGGCGCCGGGCCAACCCGGCCCCCTCCCGCATCAGTTCGGTGGAGACGGAGAAGGGCGAACAGGGAGCGACGGCGACCCGGGTCATGGCGTCGGAGGAGGCGTCGTGGTGGCGGCGTACCGTCTCCTCGGTGGCGGCGAGCGCGTCGTCGAGGGTCTCGACGGCGAAGTCCGGGGGCAGTCCGCCGTCCTTCTCGCCGCGGTCCATGGAGCCGCGGGCGAGGGTGAAGCGGACGCCCATGTCACGGGCGGCGCGGATGATGGCGCCGGACAGGTCGCCGGTGCCCCGCGGGAAGACGTAGTGGTGGTCCATGGCGGTGGTGACGCCGCCGCGGGCCATCATCGCGAGCGAGCCCTGGGCCGCCGCACGCACCATCGGCTCGTCGATGCGCGCCCAGGTCGGGTAGAGGGCGACGAGCCAGTCGAACAGGTTGTGGTCGGTGGCCAGTCCCCGGGTGATCCACTGGTAGAAGTGGTGGTGGGTGTTGACCAGGCCGGGGGTCACCAGGTGCCCGGTGGCGTCGATCCGGCGGACGACGTCCTCCAGGCCCTCGGGGGCCGTGCCCGCGCCGAGCGACTCGATGCGGTTGCCCGCGAGGACGACGTGTCCCGACGCGTACTCGGTGTCCTTCGCGTCGACGGTCGCGATCGCGCAGTTCTCGATGACGGTGCGCCGGTCTGCTGCCATGGTTCGTCCTTTTCGCGTACGGGGAGGGGGCACGGCAGGACCCTGGGGGTTCGAGTGCCGCGGCCGGTCGGCGGACCGTCCGGCCGCGGGTGCCGAGAGGGAGCTGCGGGCTCACAGGTTGGTGAGGTCCACCGGTATCCGCGCCTCGCAGCCGTCCCGCAGGACGGTGGCCTCGATCAGGCCGTAGGGGCGGTCGGCGGCGAAGTACACCTCGTTGTCGTTCTTGAGGCCGAACGGCTCCAGGTCCACCAGGAAGTGGTGGCTGTTGGGGAGGGAGAAGCGGACCTCGTCGATCTCGTCGCGGTGGTCGATGATCCGCGTGCCCATCTGGTACATCGTCTGCTGCAGGGACAGGGAGTAGGTCTCGGCGAAGGCCTGGAGCATGTGCTTCCTGGTCTCCTCGTAGGACGTCTCCCAGTCGGGCATCCCCTGCTCGTCGTCGGTCCAGTTGAACCGCCAGCGGCCGGAGACCGAGGTAGCGAGGATGCGGTCGTGGGTCTCCTTGAGCGTCGTGTACCCGTCCTTGACGTAGCCCCAGAACTCGGAGTCGGTGGAGTTCAGCACCGTCAGGTCCTTCAGACCGGAGACGACCTCCCACGTCCGGCCGTCGTACGTGATCTGGGCGAGCCGGGTCTCCTGGCCCTTGCGGACGAAGGAGTGCTCGCCCTCGCCGGCCGCCTCGATCCGCTCCCAGGCGTACTCCTCGACGCGTATGCGCGCCCGGTGGATGGGCTCCTGCGAGGTGACGAAGTGGCGGGCGAGGTGGATGCCGAACTGTTCGGCGGACTCGATGCCGTGCTCCTTGGCGAAGGCGTACACGGTGTTCTTGGTGGTGTCGGTCGGCAGGACGTTGGCGTTGGAGCCGGAGTAGTGGACCTCGTCCATGTCGCCGGACAGGGCGACGGAGACGTTCAGGTCCTTGATGTGGTGGGTGGTGCCGTCCCGCGTGATCCTGACGACTCGGTTCTCTGCCTTGCCGTACTGGTTCTGGCCCAGGATGGTCGGCATGTAGCTAGCTCCCTCGGTATACGGAGTAGCCGAACGGGTTGAGCAGCAGCGGTACGTGGTAGTGCTCGCCCGGTACGACGGCGAACGTGATCGCCACCTCCGGGAAGAACACTCCGGAGCCGCTGTCCCGATGCGCGGGGGCGTCCTGCTGTGCCTCGGCTTGGTTCCTCGCTGACGGTTCGAAGTACGCCTCGACCGCGAAGTCGAGCCGTACGTGGGTGGTTCCCTCCGGCAGGGCCGGCAGGTCCTTGCACCGCCCGTCCGCGTCGGTCGCGGAGCCGCCGAGCGCCCGCCACTCCGCGTCCCGGCCCGAGCGGGCGGCGAGGCGGACGGCGACGCCCTCGGCGGGGCGGCCGGCGCTGGTGTCCAGGATGTGCGTGGACACGGAGGCGGTGGTGTCGGTGCTCATGCGCGTCGGTCCTCTTCGGCCTCGGTTTCGGCTTCGGCCTCGGCTTCGGTTTCGGTTTCGGCTTCGGCTTCGGTTTCGGTTTCGGCTTCGACGAGTCGGGCCAGCCGGATGCGGTTGATCTTCCCCAGTTCGGTGCGGACGATCTCGCGCTCCCGCTCCGGCGTGTTGCCGAGGCGTTCCCTGACGGCGTCGCGCATCTGCTCGCCGGTCCGGCCGGTGGCGCAGATGAGGAACACATGGCCGAACCTCTCCTGGTAGGCCAGGTTCAGTTCGAGCATCTCGGTCTTCAGCGCCTCCGGGGCGCCGGCCATGCCGCTCTGCTCCCGGGCGGAGGCCGGGTCCCCCGGCTTCGGGCGGCCGATCGGCGGGTGCCCGGCCATCGCCTCTTCCAGGTCGGCCGGGGTCAGGTCGGCCATGGCGGCGTCACTGGCGGCGTACAGGTGATCGGCGGTGGGGTAGGGGCGGGCGGTAAGCAGTCGCCGGGCCCATGCCGTGGAGGCGCATGCCTCGTGGAGTGCGGCGAGGGCCGCGTGCTCCTCCAGGGCGTTCAAGCGGGCCAGGCCCGGGGGTGTGGAAGTCGACGTCACGGAAGCCTCCGTGGCCGCGAGCGGCCTTCGTGTCGAACGGGCGTGCCGACAGTGAACGCCGTCACGAACAACGCGTCAACAGTTTGTTGAAAATTCGGAGGAAGAAAGGGGAGCGCCGCCCGCCGGGAAGGGGTTCAGGCGCCCTTCTCGCGGTTGAGGTAGTTGTAGACGGTGAAGCGGCTGACCCCCAGCGCGCTCGCCACGGTCTCCACGCCGTGCCGCACGGCGAAGGCACCGCGCGCCTCCAGACCGCGCACGATCTCCTGCTTGGTCTTGCGGTCCAGGTCCGCGAGCGGCCTGCCCTTCCTTCGTTCCAGCGCCGCGAGGATGTGGTCGAGGGAGTCCGCGAGCTGGGGCAGCCGTACGGCGACGACGCCGACGCCCTCCCAGGAGAGCACCACGTCGTCGGCCCCGGCCTCGTCCGGCGGGACCATCTCGCCGCCCATGGCGTCGACCAGCGGCTTCACCGCCGCGATGAAGGCCTCCTCACCGGTGCCGGTCACCGGTCGCCGCCCTCGGCGACGTTGACCTGGAGCGAGATACGGGTGGCGCCGGCCGTCAGCGCCTTGCGCAGCATCGCGTCGACGGCGCCGAGCACCGCGTCGGCGCCGCCCTCGGCGGTGTTGCCGAACGGGCCGACGTCCACCGCGTCCAGCTCCGCCGCCTCGAAGACCTCACGGGCCACCACCGCGTGCGCGGGCGCCTCGTCGAGGTCGAAGGGCTCGGTCGTGAACTCCACTCTCAATCGCACGCGCACAACCTAACGCGCGGCGGGGATTCCGCGGCCGCCGGGAAGCCGGCTGCGGACCGCCGGCGGTCCGGTCCCCCTTGACAAGCCCGGAGAACCGACGGCAACCTTCCATTAGACAGAAAATAAATTCCGCGATACGAAATTCAGGAAGGGTGCATCCGATGGGATTCGCAGACCAGCGCTTCACCGTCAACCTGTCGATCCTCTTCACGGAACTCCCGCTCCTAGAGCGCCCGGCGGCGGCCGCCGCAGCCGGCTTCACCGCGGTCGAGCTGTGGTGGCCCTGGCCCGACTCCCCCACCCCCGGCCGGTCCGAGCTCGACGCGTTGCGGAAGGCGGTCCAGGACGCGGGCGTACGGCTCACGGGCCTGAACTTCTACGCCGGACGGCTGCCCGGACCCGACCGGGGCGCGCTGTCCATGCCCGGCGAGGAGTCGGAGCGGTTCCGCGCCAACGTCGACGTGGCCGCCGATTTCGCCGGGTCCCTCGGCTGTAAGGCCCTCAACGCGCTGTACGGCAACCGGGTCGACGGCGTGGACCCGGCCGAGCAGGACGCGCTCGCGCTGGAGAACCTGGTCCTCGCCGCCCGGGCCGCCGACCGGATCGGCGCGGTCCTGCTGATCGAGGCGCTGAACGCACCCGAGTCGCCGCTGTACCCGCTGGTGTCGGCGCCGGCCGCCGTGGGCGTCGTCGACAAGGTCGACGCGGCCACGGGGCTGGGCAACGCCCGCTTCCTGATGGACCTGTACCACCTGGCGATGAACGGCGAGGACCTGCCGGCGGTGATCGACCGGTTCGCCGGGAAGACCGGTCATGTGCAGATCGCCGACAGCCCCGGCCGCGGCGCCCCGGGCACCGGCTCGCTCCCGCTCGAAGACCTCCTCGACCGGCTGCGCAAGGCCGGATACGACGGCCTGATCGGCCTGGAGTACAAGCCCGGCGACCGCACCGGCGCAGCGGTCTTCGACTGGTTGCCCCGCGCGGCCCGCTGACCATCGTTCCCGTATCGAGAGGCACCCTCATGAGCACACTTCCCAAGGTCTCCTGGATCGGCCTCGGCATCATGGGCTCCCCCATGTCCGAGAACCTGGTCAAGGCCGGGTACGACGTCACCGGTTACACCCTGGAGCGGGAGAAGCTGGACCGGCTGGCCGCCGCCGGCGGCACCGCGGCCGGCTCGATCGCCGAGGCGGTGCGGGACGCCGACGTGATCGTCACGATGGTTCCCGCCTCCCCGCAGGTCGAGGCCGTCGCGTACGGCCCCGACGGCATCCTGGAGAACGCCCGGCCCGGGGCCCTGCTGATCGACATGTCCTCGATCACCCCGGGGACCTCGATCGACCTGGCCGCCGCCGCCAAGGACAAGGGCGTACGGGTGCTGGACGCCCCCGTGTCGGGCGGTGAGGCGGGCGCGATCGAGGCGGTGCTGTCCATCATGGTCGGCGGTGACCAGGCCGACTTCGACGAGGCCAGGCCCCTCTTCGAGGCGCTCGGCAGGACCGTCGTGCTGTGCGGTCCGCACGGCTCCGGGCAGACCGTGAAGGCCGCCAACCAGCTGATCGTCGCCGTCAACATCCAGGCGTGCGCCGAGGCCGTGGTCTTCCTGGAGAAGTCCGGCGTGGACCTGACGGCGGCCCTGGACGTCCTGAACGGCGGCCTCGCCGGCTCGACCGTGCTGACCCGCAAGAAGGACAACTTCCTGAACCGGGACTTCGAGCCGGGCTTCCGCATCGACCTGCACCACAAGGACATGGGCATCGTCACCGACGCCGCCCGCGCCGTCGGCGCGGCGCTGCCCGTCGGCTCGGTGGTCGCGCAGCTGGTGGCGAGCCTGCGGGCACAGGGCGACGGCGGACTGGACCACTCCGCGCTGCTGCGGGCGGTCGAGCGGCTCTCCGGCGCGCGGGTCTGACCGGCCCGCGCCCCGCACAGACCTCCGGGCGGCGCCGGCGCCGACACCTGTCCTGTCGCGCCCGAGGCGACGGCGCCGCCCGGAACACGGCCCGGCAGGGCACAGCGACTCGCGTACGGCCCCTGACGGGAGGTCGGGTCCGTACGCGCGGCCCGCGGTGACGTCGTACGGCCCGGATGAGGGGTGACCGGACGAGGCACCGCGGGCGGGCGAGGGCGCCGCGGCGGCGTGCGAGCCAGTGCGGTGGTGAAGGCCGCGGGACTCCTCCTTCGACCTGAGGGGAGGGGTTCCGGGGCCGTCGCAGCCGTCGCGGTCCCGAGCCCGATCCCCTCCCACGAGCCCCGTCCGGCGGCGCGGACGTCCTGTCGCGCCCGGCCTCGCGCCGCCGGACGGTCCCCACCCGGGGCGGCGCCCGGACGCTCTCCCGCATCCCGGCGCTCTCCCGTATCCCGGCGCTCTCCCGTATCCCGGCGCTCTCCCGTATCCGGGCGCTCTTCCGCGTCCGGGGTGCGGATCCGCCCGGTCCGCAGCAGCCTGGGGGCATGGCACATCCCACGGAGCATCCGCACATCGTGGTGCACTCCCCGGCCCTGGACGGGTCCCGGCGGGTCACCTCCGGCGACGACACGCTGGGCATCGCCACGCACGTCGACGACGTGGGCGAGATCCTGCGGCTGGCCGACCTGTACGTCACCGACGTCGAGGGGACGGACCTGATCGAGTGGCAGGGCGGCGGCCCCGACGACTGGCCGGGGCTGTCCGAGCACCACGAGACGACCTGAGCGCCGCTACGGCATCGGCCGTACACCGGCTACGCCACCCTCAAATGAACCTCTGAAGGCCGCCCGGAAGGCTTCGACCACCACCACGGGCGGGCACACTCCTGGCACACGGGGCCCGCCGGCACGGGGGCGGCGGGCCCCGGCCGAGGGGGTGTGGTGTCATGACCGCCGTGGAGGGCGTCCGGGGGACGCCGCATGAGATCGCCCTGCTGTCCGGTGGTCCGCGCGCCGCGGTCACGGTGGCCGTCGTCGCCCTGCACCTGCGGGGCGCGGTCGAGGCGGGTGCGCCGGGCACGGTACGGGCGGTCGACGGGGAGGCGGGGCGGGCCCTGCCCCCGCTGCCGCCGCCGGGGGTCTCGCTGGACGTGGCGGCCGAGGTCGCCGTGGGGCGGGTGGACGCCCTCACGGGCCAGGTGCGCGCGCTGTACCTGGAGAGCGCGGTCTACCACTGTCTGGAGGAGCCCTCCGAGATACGGGAGCTGCTGCGGCACCCGGACGTCCGCTGGGCGCTGGCCGAGGTGCGGGTCGGGTTGGCGGAGGCGGGGATGCTGCGCGCCGCGCTGCTCAGGCCGACCAGGGCCGCCCGCCGGCGGGTGAAGGTCCTGCGGAAGGCGTTCCCGGTGCCGTCGAGCAGGCACGCCCTGCCCGACGACAGGAAACTGCTCGCCGTCGCCCTGCACGGCAAGCCCGCCCTGAGAGTCCTCGTCCCCCGCTTCGCCCTCCGGGCGGGCCTGACCGACCGGGTCGACATCAGGGACAAGGGGCTGCGCCACTCCCCGGGCAGCGGCACCTACGGCGGCGCGGGCTACACGTACTGCGGAGGCGGCGGAGGCTGTGGCGGCGGAGGCGGCTCGGGCTGAGCACGGCCGGGACTCGTCCGACGGATCCGGGCCGAACGGATCCACCACGCGCCCGGCATACGGGACCCGGTCGGGTCGGCGACGCCTGGAAGGGGCCTCGCCGGCCGGACCGGAGAGCACGGGTGAGGGACGGCCCGGCCGGGGACGGGCCGCCCCTCACGCGCGCGTGGGTGCGTCAGGCCTTCAGCGTCCTGATCGACGTCGGAGCGTGTCCCGGTTCGGTCGCGAGTTCCTCGAACTCGGTGACGTCTCCTATGTCGTTGGTCGTCGACATGGAGATGTCGGTGACGCGTTCCAGGATCGCCTCGACGACGACGGGCACCCGGAACTCGGCCGCCAGCTTCTTGGCCCGCTCCAGGGCGGCGCCCAGTTCGTTCGGGTCGGTCACCCGGATCGCCTTGCAGCCCAGGCCCTCGGCGACCTTGACGTGGTCGACGCCGTAGACGCCCAGCTCCGGGGAGTTGATGTTCTCGAACTCCAGGTTGACCTGGAAGTCGATGTCGAACGCCCGCTGGGCCTGCCGGATCAGGCCCAGGTAGGCGTTGTTGACCAGGACGTGGACGTACGGGATCTTGTGCTGCGCCCCGACCGCCAGCTCCTCGATCATGAACTGGAAGTCGTAGTCGCCGGACAGGGCGACGACCTGCGCCTCGGGATCGGCCTTCGCCACGCCGAGCGCGGCCGGGACGGTCCAGCCGAGCGGGCCCGCCTGGCCGCAGTTGATCCAGTGCCGGGGCCGGTGGACGTGCAGCAGCTGCGCGCCGGCGATCTGGGAGAGGCCGATGGTGGAGACGTACCGGGTCTCGGGGCCGAAGGCCTTGTTCATCTCCTCGTAGACCCGCTGCGGCTTGATCGGGACGTCGTCGAAGTGCGTACGGCGCTGGAGCGTGGCCCGCTTCTCCTGCGCGGCGGCCGCCCAGGCGGAGCGGTCGGGCAGCCGGCCCCCGGCCTCCAGTTCCTTCGCCACCTCGACGAAGAGCTCCAGCGCGGCGCGCGCGTCGGAGGCGATGCCGTAGTCGGGGGCGAAGATCCTGCCGATCTGGGTGGGTTCGACGTCGACGTGCACGAACGTCCGCCCGGCCGTGTAGACGTCGAGCCTTCCGGTGTGGCGGTTGGCCCAGCGGTTGCCGATGCCGAGGACGAAGTCGGACTCCAGGAAGGTGGCGTTGCCGTAGCGGTGCGAGGTCTGCAGGCCGACCATGCCGGCGTTGAGCTCGTGGTCGTCGGGGATGACACCCCAGCCCATCAGGGTCGGCACGACCGGGGTGCCGGTCAACTCGGCGAACTGGACGAGCAGTTCGGCCGCGTCCGCGTTGATGACACCGCCGCCCGCGACGATCAGCGGGCGCTCGGCGGCGTTCAGCATGCCGAGCGCCTTCTCGATCTGGGCGCGGCTCGCGGCGGGCTTGTAGACCGGGAGCGGCTCGTAGGTGTCCGGGTCGAACTCGATCTCCGTCAGCTGGACGTCGACCGGCAGGTCGATCAGGACGGGGCCGGGGCGGCCGGAGCGCATGAGGTGGAAGGCCTGCTGGAAGACGCCGGGGACCTGCGCGGCCTCCAGGACGGTGACCGCCATCTTGGTGACCGGCTTGGCTATGGAGGCGATGTCGACGGCCTGGAAGTCCTCCTTGTGGATCACGGCGGTCGGCGCCTGGCCGGTGACGCACAGGATCGGGACGGAGTCGCCGGTCGCGGAGTACAGGCCGGTGATCATGTCGGTGCCGGCCGGACCGGAGGTGCCGACGCACACGCCGATGTTGCCGGGGCGGGTGCGGGTGTAGCCCTCGGCCATGTGCGAGGCGCCCTCGACATGGCGGGCGAGGGTGTGGGTGATGCCGCCGCAGGCCTTGAGCGCCGCGTAGAAGGGGTTGATCGCCGCGCCGGGGACACCGAACGCGTCGGTGACGCCCTCGCGCCTGAGGATTTCGACTGCCGCGCGGGCAGCGGTCATGCGAGCCATCGAGTACTCCTGCTTCGGCTGTCGGATTCGCGCTCCCGTCGCGCCCCGCGGTGAGCTCTTCCGCATTGTGGAAAGTCTTTTCTACTATCTGGAATGAATGTAGGGTCGGTGGACGGACCCGTCAAGAGAGGGGCAAGTGCCGGACACCCGGCGGACCGGTGGAGGACGATGGGCACCGCCCCGAGAACACGGGAGGGAGACCATGCCCGAGAGCGTGCCGGTGCGCTGTCCCGCCTGTCGGCGCTCGCACCGCTACACGGCGCCGTCCTACCCCTGCGCGTGCGGCGCGCCCGTCGCGCCGCCGCTGGACTTGGACGGGGTGCCCGGCCCGGCCGGGCACCGCGCCTGGGACGAGGAGTGGGTCACCGTGCGGTGCGGGCGCTGCGGGCTCCGCGGCGAGTGGCCCCGGCCGGAACTGGGGTGCCCGTGCGGGACGGTGCTGCTGATCCCGGTGACCGGCCCGCGGGCGTCCGTGCCGGCGGAACGGCCCGAGCACCCCGCCGCCCGTCCCGCGCCGGTCCGCACCGCGCGGGACGCGGTCGCGGCCGCCGTGCGGCACCTGCGCCGGCTCGGTCACGAGGACGTCCGCCGCACCGACCGGCGTTCCCCGTCCGGCATCGGCCTGACGGGCCGCGGCGTGCTCGCCCAGGTCGACCCGTCGGCGCGTCCCGCGACCGCGCGGGACGTGGAGTGCCTGTGGCTGGCCGCGATGACGGAATCCGCGGCGTGCCTGTACTTCTCCGTCACCGGATACGACGAGGAGGCCCGGGTCCGCGCCGACGCCCTGGGGGTCCCGCTGTTCCTGCTCGACCTCACCGGCCCCCCGCGACCGGTGAACGGCCCCGCCGACGCGCTGGACGCCGACGGGGCCTGAAAACCCGGCGACGAGCCCGCCCCGGGCACCCGATACTCGGCGGATGCGCATCCGTCCCGCCGCCCCCGCCGAACTGCCCGCCCTCCAGGACATCGAGCGGGCCGCCGGCGCCCCGTTCCGCGACGTCGGCATGCCGGACGTCGCGGACGACGAACCGCCCGCCCCGGACGTGCTGGAGCGCCACCGGCGGGCGGGCCGCTGCTGGGTGGCGGCCGACGAACGGGACCGGCCCGTGGCGTACTTGATCGCCGAACCCGTGGACGACGCCCTCCACGTGGAGCAGGTCTCCGTCCACCCGGACGCCGCGCGCCGGGGCGTGGGCCGGGCCCTGCTCGACCACGCCGCCGCCCACGCCCGCGAGCAGGGCCTGGCCGCGCTGACGCTGACCACGTTCGCCGACGTCCCGTGGAACGCCCCGTACTACGCACGCCTCGGCTTCCGCACGCTGGAAGAGCCCGAACTCACGCCGGGCCTGCGGCGGATCCGTGCCGAGGAGGCCGGGCACGGACTCGACCGGTGGCCGCGCGTCTGCATGCGCAAGGACGTTCCCCCGCACCGGCGGCACGAGGGCCGGACCGCCCGGGCGACGATCAGGTCGGCGCGCGAGCAGGACTTCCCCGGTTTCCTCGGCCTGGCGGCCCAGGTCGAGCAGTGGTTCGGCCCGATGGTCGAGGAGCCGGGCTTCCACGACGCGGTGCGTGAGCACATCGCCGGCTCCCAGGCGCTCGTCGCCGAGTCCTCGGGGCCGGACCTCCTCGGCGGACTGCTGTTCGGGGGCGAGGCGCCGACGTATCACGTGCACTGGCTCGTCGTCTCGCACCGGGCGCGGGGGACGGGCGTCGGCCGCGCGCTGATGGCGGAGGCGACACGCCGGTGGGTGCGCGGGCCGGGTGACATCGAGGTGGTCACCTTCGGGGCCGACCACCCCGGTGCCGTCGTCAGCGGCGCCCGCGTCTTCTACGAGCGTCTCGGCTTCTCCCCCGCCGAGGTCGCCGCTCCGGGTCCGGAGGACGGCTCACGGCAGGTCTTCCGGCGGACGGTCGCCTGACGGCGCGCCAACCCGCCGCGTACCGCTCCCGCCGGCCCCGTGCGTGCGGGAGGGCCCGGTCACCGGAAGTCCTCCTCGCGGTACTCGGCGGTGGAGCCGGCGGCCGTGGCCTCGCGCAGCTCGATGCGGCGGATCTTGCCGGAGACGGTCTTGGGCAGCTCACCGAACTCCAGGCGGCGGATGCGCTTGTACGGGGCGAGTGCCTCGCGGGAGTGCTCGAAGAGCACCTTCGCGGTGTCGGGGCCGGGCTGCCAGCCCTCCGCGAGCACGATGTACGCCTTGGGCACGGCCAGCCGCAGCTCGTCCGGGGCGGGCACGACGGCCGCCTCGGCGACCGCCTCGTGCTCCAGCAGGGCGCTCTCCAGCTCGAAGGGGCTGATCTTGTAGTCGCTCGCCTTGAAGACGTCGTCCGCGCGACCGACGTAGGTGATGTACCCGTCCTCGTCGCGGGAGCCGATGTCCCCCGTCCGGTAGTAGCCGCCCGCCATCACCTCGGCCGTACGGTCCGGATCGCCGTGGTAGCCGGTCATCAGGCCCACCGGGCGGTCGGAGAGGTCCAGCGCGATCTCGCCCTCGGCGGCGCCGGGCGCGCCGGAGACCGGGTCGAGGAGTTCGACGCGGTAGCCGGGGCTGGGACGGCCCATGGAACCGGCCTTGAGGACCTGGCCGGGGCTGTTGGAGATCTGGACGGCGGTCTCGGTCTGGCCGAAGCCGTCCCGGACGGTGACGCCCCAGGCGCGCCGGACCTGCTCGATGACCTCGGGGTTGAGCGGCTCGCCGGCGGCGACGACCTCCCGGGGCGGGGTGCGCAGCCGGCCCAGGTCGGACTGGATGAGCATGCGCCACACGGTCGGCGGGGCGCAGAACGTGGTGACGCCGGCCTTGTCCATCTCGGCCATCAGGCGGGGCGCGTCGAAGCGGGTGTAGTGGTGCAGGAAGACGGTCGCCTCGGCGTTCCACGGGGCGAACAGGTTGGACCAGGCGTGCTTGGCCCAGCCGGGCGAGGAGATGTTGAGGTGCACGTCGCCGGGGCGCAGGCCGATCCAGTACATGGTCGCCAGGTGGCCGATCGGGTACGAGGTGTGGGTGTGCTCGACCAGCTTGGGACGGGCGGTGGTGCCGGAGGTGAAGTACAGCATCAGCGGGTCGTCGGAGAGGGTGGGCCCGTCGGGCGCGAAGTGCTCGGCGGCGCCGTACGCGTCCGCGTACGGCTGCCAGCTCCCGTCGGCCCCCTCCCCCACCGCGATCCGGGTGTAGTCGCCGGGCACCTCGTCGAACTTCGCGGCGTCCGCGGCGCGCACGATCACATGGCGGACGCGGCCCCTCTCGACGCGGTCGCGCAGGTCGGCGGGGCCGAGCAGCGGGGTGGCGGGGATGACCACGGCGCGCAGCTTCATCGCGGCCAGGGCGGTCTCCCACAGTTCGGCCTGGTTGCCGAGCATCACCAGCACCCGGTCCTCGGCGGCCACGCCCCGCTGCCGCAGCCAGTTGGCCACCTGGTCGGAGCGGCGGGCCAGCGCGGCGAAGGACAGCCGGGTCTCGTCGCCGTCCTCCTCGACGAGGTGCAGGGCGGTGCGGTCGTTGCCGTCCGCGATCACGTCGAACCAGTCGAGCGCCCAGTTGAACCGCTCGGGCCGGGGCCAGGCGAAGTCCCGGTGGGCGGTGGCGTAGTCCTCGCGGTGCTCCAGCAGGAAGTCCCGGGCCCTGCGGAACGCCTCCGTCGCCGTCGTCATGTCTCCTCCTCGTGCCGGACCATTGCCGGGCGGCTCCGCGACATCGTGTAATCCGTGACGGGAGTCTCCCTACCCCGGACGGCGGGGCGGCTCGCCGGACGGGGTGGTTGTCATGGGTTTGCGCTGTTTTCCCCTGACGGGTATTACCAGCGGTACGGCTTTGGATTTACCGTTGCCCGGCCCGCTGTAATTTGCCTCACTACACGGTCCGCCCGGAATTAAGGAACCTGTTGCCTAATATTGGCCAGGACACGCCACACGGAGGGGAGCGGTGACCGTGCGACGGGACTTCAAGGAGCCTGGCAGGTGCCGCCCCGACCTGGTCATAGGCCGGGAGGAGCTGTACTCCGAGGCGCGGGAGCAGCTCGCCCGCGGGGGCAGCGTGCTGCTGCACGGCCCGGCGGGAATAGGAAAGTCGACCGTGCTGCGGGCACTTGCGGCCGAAAACGCCGGTGCGACGGGGACGGTGTTGCGCTGCTCGGCCACGGAGTCCGAATCCCATCTTCCGTTTCTGGCGCTGGCCGATCTGTTCGGTCTGGTCCTCGACGAGGTGTCCGCCCGGCTGCCCGCCGCCCAGCGCACCGCCCTGGAGTCGGCGCTCACCGGGCGCGGCGAGTCCTCCCTCCAGCGGGACGGCCTCGCGCTGCGCCTCGCGGTGCTGTCCATGCTGCGGGCGCTGGCCGCCCAGGGGCCGGTCCTCGTCGTCGCCGACGACCTCCAGTGGCTGGATTCCGCCAGTGCCGAACTCCTCGGCTTCGCCGCCCGGCGGCTCGGCGACAGCCCGGTGCGGATGCTGTGCGCGGTGCGCACGGACGGCGAGGAGTACGACCGCCATCTGCGTGCCTGCCCGCCGGACACGCTCGCGGTGCGCCTTGGCCCGTTCTCCCGGACCCAGGTGTCCGCGCTGCTCGACCACCGTGGCTACACCGGTCTGTCCCGCTCCACGGCCCGTGACATCCACCGCACCAGCGGCGGCAACCCGCTGTTCGCCCTCGAACTGGGCCGCGCCCTCGCCGAGAGCCCCACCCGGCCCAGACCGGGCGAGCCGCTGCCGGTGCCGACCTCGCTGCGGGCCCTGGTGCTGAGCCGCCTGGAGATGCTGTCGGACGAGGCGCGCCGCACCCTGCTGGTGGCCAGCGCGGGCGCCCGCCCCACCCTGGCGCTGCTGCACGCGGCCGGCCGGGACAACGCCGAGGCGGAGACGGCGCAGGCGGTCGCGCTGGGGCTGCTGGCGACGGATTCCGAGGAGCCGGCGCTGCGGTTCGCGCATCCGCTGATCTCGGCCGCCCTGTACGCGGAGGCGCCGGCGCGGGAGCGGCGGGCCGTGCACACGGCGCTGTCCACCGCGGCCTCCGACCCCATCGAGCGGGCCCGGCACCTGGCGCTGGCCGCCACCGGCCCCGACCCGGAGGTGGCGGCCCGGCTCGCCGAGGCCGCCGCGCTGGCCCGGGACCGCGGGGCGCCCTCGGTCGCCGCCTCGCTCGGGCTGCTCGCCGCCCGGCACACCCCGGCCGACGGCGCGCCGGGCCCCGACGAGCGGCGGCTGCAGGCCGCCGAGGACGCGATCACCGCGGGTGAGGCCGACCTGGCCCGGGACATAGCGCGCGAGGTGCTGACCCGGGCGACGGTGCCGGCGGAGCGGGTGCGGGCGTGGATGGTGGTCATAGAGGCGGCCGGGCAGGCGCTCGGCGAGGTCGACGCCGTCTTCCCGCAGGTGCTGGCCGACGCCGGCGACGACCCCCGGCTGCTGGCCCTCGTCCACTACCAGCTGGCCTGGCGGGAGGTGGTGGTGGACGGCGACTTCGCCAAGTCCCGCCAGGAGGCCGCGCACGCGGCGGAGCTGGCCGCGCGGGGCGGCGACCGGCGCACCGAGCTGATGGCGCTCGCCTTCCAGTCGTCCACCGAGACCCTGATGGGCCACCCCGACGCCCCCGCGACCATCCAGCGGGCGCTCCAGGAGCCCCAGGACCCCGATGTGGCCTGCCACCACAACGGCGCCGCCATGGCGAGGTTCCGCTGGCTGCTGATGAGCGACCAGCTGCCCGAGGCCCGTACGGCCATCACCGCGCTGCTGCGGGAGGCGCGGCGGCGCGGCATGGTGGAGAGCGAGGTGCACTTCTCGCGGCTGCTCGCCGACACCGAGCTGCGCTTCGGGCACTGCGGCCGGGCCCTGGACCTGGCCCGCGAGAGCCTGCGGCTGGCCCGGGACTCCGGGATCGGCGAGAGCGCCTCGGCCATGCTCGCCTCCCTCGCGGAGGCGTCGGGCGGGGACGTGGAGCGGGCGCTGACGCTGGCCCGGGAGGCGGCGGACCACGCCGAGGTGGACGGCGACCAGTTGTACCTCTCCCTCGCCCTGGCCGCCCTGGGGTACGCCCAGTTGGTGGCGGGGGACGCGCAGGCCGCGGTCCGTTCGCTGCGCCGGGTGCGGGAGCTGGAGCAGGGCATGGGCGTCAGCGACCCGGCGCGGGGCCGCTGGCAGGGCGACCTCGCCGAGGCCCTGGTGCGGATCGGTGAGCCCGGCGAGGCGCAGGAACTCATCGACGTCACCCGGGTGCACGCGCTGCGTCTGAACCGCGCGAGCGTCCTCGCGGTGCTCGACCGCGCCGAGGCGCTGGTGCGCGCGGCACGCGGCGAACGCCAGGTCGCGCAGGCGCAGTTGGCGTCGGCTCAGGAGCGGCTCGCCAAGCTGGGGTACGGCCTGGAGGAGGCGCGGGCCGCCTTCGCGCTGGCCCGGCTGCGCGGGCAGGGGCCGGCGGCGTACGACGAGGCCGCCCGGCTGTTCCGGCGCTGCCGTGCGCTGCCGTGGCTGCGCCAGGTGGACCGGGCCGTGGCCGCCGGTCCCGCGGAGGCGGAGACCGTGCCCGCCGCGACGCCGGGCGCCCTGGACGGGCTGGCCGCGATGGAACGGCAGGTCGCCGCGCTGGTGATGGAGGGCGCCACCAACCGGGAGATCGCCGGCCGGCTGTTCATCAGCGTCAAGACCGTCGAGGCGACCCTCACCCGGGTCTACCGCAAGCTGGGCATCCGCTCCCGGGTCGACATCGTCCGCCTGGCCGCGGGCCGTCGCACGACGTAGCCCCGCGGGGCTCCACCGGGGCGCCACCGGGTCGACCGAGGGTTTTCCCTGCCCCAACTCACCTAGGGGGTTCCCTCATTGGGACGGTCGCGCTCCGGGTCGTAGCGTAACGGCGTGCCGCTCGCCGGGCACACAGGGGCCGGTCCCCAGGCCCTCGTGCTCGACCCCCACCCCGTGCGACCCCCACCGGCCGTCCCGTGAGGAGACCCATGTCCGGGCTCACCCGTGCCAAGAAGGCCGCCGCCGCCGTCGCGGCCGCCGCCGCCGCCGTCGCGACGGCGCTGATCGCCGCCCCCTCCGCCGTCGCCGCCCCGCAGCCGATCGTCGGCGGTACGACGACCACGACGTCCGCGTACCCGTTCATGATGCAGATCACCGACGCCTCGCAGAACCAGTTCTGCGGCGGCACCCTCGTCTCGCCCACCAAGGTGGTCACGGCCGCGCACTGCATGGTCGGCGAGACCACGAGCAGCGTGCGCGTGGTCGGCGGGCGCACCTACCGCAACGGCACCAACGGCACGGTCGCCAGGGTCAGCCGGATATGGGTCCACCCCGACTACAGAAGCGTCACCCGGGGCGACGACGTGGCCGTGCTGACCCTGTCGGCGTCGATGCCGTACACCACGGCGCCCTACGTCTCCTCCTCCGACACCTCGGTGTACGCGGCCGGCACGACCGCCCGCATCGTCGGCTGGGGCACCACCTCCTCCAACGGCAGCTCCTCCAACCAGCTGCGCACCGCGACCGTGCCGACCGTCTCCGACACCGGCTGCCGCGGCTCCTACGGCAGCCGGTACGTGCAGAGCGACATGGTGTGCGCCGGCTACTCCTCCGGCGGTGTGGACACCTGTCAGGGCGACAGCGGCGGACCGCTGCTGATCGGCGGCCGGCTGGCGGGGATCACCTCCTGGGGCGACGGCTGCGCGGCGGCCGGCTACCCGGGCGTCTACACCCGGCTGACCACGTTCTCCGCGGACGTGACGGCACAGGTCAACGGGTGACGGACACCCCCATGAGTTCCTGAGCACCCCTCAGGCGGCAGACCAGGGGGCGTTGCGGGCTTCCACGAGCAGCCCGCAACGCCCCCTCTCCATGCCCGTGCTCACCCCCGTACGGTCCCGAAGCGGATGTCGTACGACGTCCCCGGGTGCAGCACGCGGAGCATCCGCTCCCCCTCCGCGGCGACCTCGTCCCGCTGCCGTCCGCCGAGCCGGCCGAACGGCTCGATGACGAGGGCGTGTTCGTCCAGCCGCCACAGCCCCGCCAGGAACCCGTCGACGAGGAGGGTGCGGTGGGCGATGTTGCCCTGCCAGTGGCGGCCCCGGTGCTCGGGCGGCACGACGCGGGTGCGGTCGGCGTGGGAGAGGAGCAGGTTGTCGAACTCGGGCAGGAAGCGCGGCGGGGCGGGGGTGTCCGGGTCGGGGCGGGGTGCGTCCGGGAGGTCGAAGAGCTCGGTGCCGGCCTCGTCGCGGAAGGTGACGAGGTCCGGGCGGAGGCGTTCGAAGGCCTCCCGCAGCCGGGTCAGGCCGGCCCAGGTCTGCATGTCCTTCACGGAGGCCGGTCCGAAGGCGGCGAGGTAGCGCAGCACGGTGGCGTCCGGCGCCGGCGCCGGCTCGGCGGGCGCGCCCAGCCAGTGCTCGGCGGTGGTGAGCGTGACCTGGCCGCTGCGGCCCCACAGCCCGCGCGGAGTGATCTGGACGAGGGGGAGCTTGCAGCGGGCGGCGACGGAGAGGGACCCCGGGTCGGCGTCGGGCCACTCCTTCAGCAGGGCCTCGCGCAGCTGCTTCATGGTGCGCGGTTCCGCCTCGACGAGTTCCCGGGCCAGGACGGCGAGCCGGTCCAGGTCGACGCCCGTGAGCCCCTTGCGGAACTGGGTCAGCTCGCGGTCGCGGGCGGGCTGCACCAGGGGCCGCAGGGTGAGGCAGTCGCGGGCGGTGTGGGTGTGGATGGTCGAGCGCAGGGTGACGATGCGGGCGACGGCGCGGCCGGCCATCGGCCGGGACAGCGCCTCGGGGGTGAAGCCGTCGAGGCGGGCGGCGAGCGCGTAGTAGGGCGGCTTGACGTTCTGCGCCTGGAGCCCGACGAGGTGCGCGACCGCGTCCTCGGCGGACATCGGCGAGCGGCGCAGCAGCAGTTGCCGTTCGAGGGTGGCCCGGTTCAGCGCCCGGGTGCCGAGCACCTGCTTCGTCGTCGTCATGTCCGTACGCTAGCGGTCATCGAGGTCAGGTCCTGTCCTCGATGACCGCCGTGTGCGGTGCTGATTGCCTCCCGCCGGAGCGGGCACCCGGGGCGCACTGTGCACGGGCGAGAGCGACCGGGACCGCGAAGGGTCCTGCTGACCGGGTGGTTCAGCTTCCGCGACGGGGAGGCGACCGCCGGGGACGTGCTGGCGCTGCGCCGCGTGGAGGAGGTGCTGCGGGGCGCCGGGATGGCGTACGACGTCGTCTGGAGCCCCGGTTTCCGGCCGGAGGCGCCGCACTTCGACGACGTACGGCCCGGCGACTACTCGCACCTGGTGTTCGTGTGCGGGCCGCTGTACGGGCCGCAGGTCGAGGAGCTGCACCGGCGCTTCGCGCACTGCGTGCGGATCGCCGTGGGGACGTCGGTGGTCGACCCGGGCAGCGCGGCCGTGACCGGCTTCCACCGCGTACTGGCGCGGGACGCCCCCGGCAGCGAGCCGTCCGAGGACCTGGCGGCGCGCGCCCCGGCGGTGCCCGCGCGGCCCGTGGTCGGGGTGGTCCTCACTCACGGGCAGCAGGAGTACGGGGAGCAGCGGCGGCACGGGCAGGTCGCGGAGCAGGTGACCCGCTGGCTAACCGGGAAGGACTGTGCCCGGCTGGAGCTGGAGACCCGGCTGGACACCCGGGACTGGCATCTGAGCGCGACACCCGCGCAGGTGCAGTCGGTGCTGGCCCGGCTCGACCTCGTCGTCACCGACCGGCTGCACGGGCTGGTGCTGGCGCTGCGGGTCGGCACGCCGGTGCTGGCGGTGGACCCGGTGGCGGGCGGCGCCAAGGTGACCGCGCAGGCCCGGGCCTGCGGCTGGCCCGCGCTGCTCGCCGCCGAGCGGCTGGACGCGCGCCGGCTGGAGCGGTGGTGGGACTGGTGTCTGACCTCGGGCCGGGTGGCCGCCCGGCAGGTGCGCGACGCGTTCCGTGAGGGGCGGGTGCCGGACGGGGCGGACCGGCTGGTGGAGGTGCTGGCGCCGCGCGCCGGCGCCGGTTAGGCGGGGCGGCTCCCGGGCACCCGGACGCCCTTGCCCCCGCGGTCGCTGGAGGAGGGACGGTGTCCATCGGACGGCTTTCCGATCACGAGCAGCACGTCCTCGACGAGATCGAGCGGGCGCTCAGCCGTGACCGCCGGCTGGCCCGGCGGCTGCGCACGCCGCGGGTCCGCCGGGGACCCGACGTGACGCGCCTCCTGGCGCGGATCGCGTCCTGCCGGCCGCGCGGCCGGACCGTGGCGGTCCTGCTCGCGGTGTCCGTCGCGCTGATGGTGACCGGCATCGTCACCTCGGCGCCGTGGGCGATCTGGGCCTTCGCCGCGGTGTGGCCGCCCACGCTCTTCGCGGCGTTCCGGCTGCTGTGCCGGTGGTCCGGCGGCTGAGCGTTTGCCCCGCGGGGGCGGCGGGGACCCGGCCGGGCAGGAGGTGATCGTCGTGCCCGAACCCGGAAGCAAGAAGTACGACACCCGCCGGGCCCGGCTCCGCAAGGACGCCGAGGACTCCGGGGTCTCCGACCAGGACGCCAACACGGCCGCCAACGAGGAACTGCAGGAGGGCGAAGGCCTGCGCAGCCGCGGCCCGCGCACGGAACGCGGCCGCGGCCCCAAGGGCGAACGCCCGGGGAGCACGGACTGAGCCCGCGCGCAGGGGGTCCGCCCGCCGGTGAAGTCGAGCAGGCGCAGGATGCCTTCGGTGCAGCACACGGCGGCGTTGCGCGGGTTGCGGCCGGTG